>JAAYBW010000050.1 GCA_012729975.1 Clostridiales bacterium | reverse complement strand
ATTCCCACTCGCAAACTTAAAGCTTGCTCTAAACATTTTTGTTTTGGTAATATGATTTCTATTTGCCCAATTTGATACCAGTTATCCATTGTATATGGTCTTTCTGAAATGCTGTTATCAAAATGTTATCAGGGTTTTGTTATCATCCCTTTCTTCTTCACCAAACAAACTGATTCTCTGCAATATTTGTTATTATAACCTCTTTTCCTTTGACGCTGCCGCCCGCGTTATGCAAAATATCATACCCGACCATATAGTAATTCTTGTAGATATCACGGATCAGCTCACAATCATCGTAGGTAACAATCCAATAGCTATCACCAAGATATCCCGATATTGTTCGCTCAAAGTTCCGGTGATCATCTTCCATAAAAAAATTTGTATAGAGTCTATGGCCCTTTTCTACATATGGAGGATCAATATTGAAAAAACAATCCTGTATTCTTCCTTGTAAATTACGGGCAATAAGCTCGCTAGCATCATAATTATATAGCTCAATCCGATCTCTCAGCAAAGCAATTTGCTTGAGCTTATTCTTTATCTCATTCTTATTAAAACGGCAGTCCAATTTATAAGTGCCGGATTGCGTAAAGCCTCCGATTGGCCCACCTGTAATCACACCAGAGAAATTGACACGGTTTAAGAAGAACGTCGCAAATCCATCTCTCACTTGATCAGCATTATCGTCTTCATATACTTCTTTCTGATGTTCCCGCTCTTCTATGGTAATAGGAGTATCTGTCATCAACTGTAGGAAATCATCGGAGTGGTTAAGGATAGTGTGCCAAAAGTTATAGATATGGGGATCAAAGTCATTAAGAATCGCTGTCTGCACGATGTTATCGCGCAATAAACCAAGCCCAATGCCAAAACCTCCAGCAAAAGGCTCCACATAACTTCTATCGCCAAGTTCATTTATTTCAATAAGGTTTTTTACCTTGTCGTAAATTTTATACTTGCCGCCCGGATAGCGGAGCGGCGAAAGGGATTTATTCATTCTCCACCTCCTCCCGTCAATTCTCTATAACTTAAAAATGCATTAGGCAACCAATCGGACAGATCATATGGATTCAGATAAAGGTTGCCTTTAGTATTATTTGGTTTCTTGCGAAGCGCAGGGATCACCTCGAAAGCCACCTTTGGTTTGGTTTCAGGGCTACCCGAATCTTCGGATATCAACTTTAGTAATGGTGCGAGATAAATCTTCTGCTCAAAGCTATTATACTCATCTGGCATCTGGCCATACTGAGCGTAATCGAGCAATTGCAAGCCTAGCTGTCTATCGAACAGCTGGTGATTCCTCTGGTTCCAGTAGTTGTCGAGGCAGTTCTTACAGGAGCGTGAGCACTCACATTCAGACAAAAAGCTCCTTGCACTATCAAGCACATCGTCCAGAATCGAACCAATGAGAGATGAGTACCCAGCGCCACTTGAAAGATTGTCATAAAAGAACATCTCAAGGCTCATAGTACCATCCACTTTATTTCTAGACCGCCACCCACCACTGATCTCATTGTAATCTATATCCAGTACAATGGATATGGCTTTTTTTAATGCTTCATGCATAGATGTGGCGGCCGCCCGAAGTATGCTTTTATCCTCGGCACTTCTATTTCCGACGAGCTTTGTGGAATCATAGGAAATATCGAGCATGAACATATCCGTTAAGAACTCATAGCCCAAATAGATACCCGTATCGACCGTTCCCTCATGGCGGCACAATCCACGGTTATCATGGTATGGTTGTGAGAACGAGAATGACCCGGTCGCGTTTGCCTCAGCTACCTCGGCTCCGCCACACTTCTTGCAGACATTGAAGCCGTTCTTGCTTTTGCCCATATTGACGGTCAGAACTTTCTTGTCAGGAAGGTTTGCGAACCGTATATTACTTTGCCCGTAAGATACCATTTCCGTATCTTCTGGGACATAAGAATAGTACGGTGCCTCCGCATAGGTATATTGCTCGTCCTCATCCTCAAATTTTACTTCATCACCCCTTACTGGAGAAAAGCCCCAAGGACGAAGCATATGGTTGCTGACAACATCAGCGCCGCAGTACGGGCAAGCTGAACGCCGTGCATCTTCTTTTTCAAGCCCAAACCAGTTGCATTCAGAGCAGATATAGATATCTTTGTAGTATTCGTTGTTGTTGAAGTAAAATTCCGCTTGATTCGTCTCAAAGCCTTTCGGACGCGGATTGGCGTAAATACCACCGCTTTTGAAGATTTTCTTATCAATAGTGACAAAGCGACCGGGGGCATATTCACTCAGTGCAACGGCAATATCCCGCTCCGGCGCATACTGCACATCACGAGGAGCGTTTTTACCGCGCTCAGATTCCTTTTCAACGAAAAACCGCACCACATTTTTAGGGAACGAGTACGACGGAATAAACCCTTCGCGATAAAACACATCGAATGCAGGAGTTTCTCTTTCGTTGTTTATATATTCGTCACGCTTGCCTTCAGATAACACCGTTTCACATATCTCACGGAACAAGGCCACAGTCTTGTCCGTTGAGTATCCTGATGCTTTTTCAAAAGCGTCGGCGTACTTAATGAAATTATCGCCATACTGCTCGCAGAAGGTAATGATACCAATATCAGCGATCCCGTCAAACACATCTTTCATATTTGGCGTGGACATAAACCCATTCAGCGTCATCATATTGACATGGCGCTGCTTGATCTTAGGGTTATCCCGATCTATCCAAGGTTTACGTGGCGCGCCAGAAATCATCTCGTCAGGATGCATGAAGTAGTGGCTATCATGCGTTCCGCCTGAAGCGTAAGTCACAATCGTAGAAATACCCGCATTTTTACGTCCGGCACGCCCAGCCCGTTGCTGGTAGTTCTCGCGCATCGGTGGTATATTGCGCAGACCCACTGCCGTCAACGAACCAATATCTATACCAACTTCCATCGTGGTCGTGCAGCTTAGAACATCAATCGATTCCTCGCCATTCTCCCCAGCATTTATATCTTGGAAGCGCATTTCATATTTTTCAGTGCGGCTCCAAGTATCACTACGGATTTCTTTGTGAGAGAGCTGTGCCGTATGTTCTTCCGTATCAATCGTATGGATCCGCTCAGTTTTCTCCAGTGCGCTGAGAACAGGGATCCTCCAGAAATCAAAGCGAGACAAATCGGCTTCGCCAATCTCCTTCAAATCCGTTGAATCATAACAAGAACCACAATAATCGCCGATTTTGAAGGGAGATAGCTTGCCGCACTTCACGCATCTATACCAAGTAAAATCCTTTCCGGTAAGCTCTATTTTCACTTTCGCCAGATTGATGTAGTACCGATTATTCCCAGCGGCAGCAAAAAACAAGTCCCGCACCATGTTAAGCACTTTTTCGCTTGCCTTTTCATCAAGAGCCAACACTTCACGGACTCTCTGGGTTAAGCCCTTATCCACTTCTTTAGTGAAATCGAACCCTAACCCAAATGTCTGGCTCTTGCTTCGCCCGGGAAGTCCCTTGCGGATATCATCTTGGATTGTTTCGCCCAGTGCGGCACTATCATCCATGACATCCCAAAACAGCAGAACCAGAAGCTGGCGAAGAATATCCTTATCAACCGCAATATCAATATCCTCTAAATCAAACACGCAATCCTCTAGCGCGGTAGATATTGGCGCTAAAAATCCAATCCCAATATCCTTGAATGAGCGAGGGCTTTCTGTAAAAAACGTTAATAGCTGCTCATAATAATCATCTGGCAATGTCCGATATTCCGTGGCCAACTCCGCATAGTCGATTGCTCTACCGCGCCTCTCGGCTCGAGCCTTTCTGTCCTTGAGAAGTCGCTTGTGTTCTTCGAACATCCTTTTGCTTTTGCCATTGAAAAAGCTCAAGTTGTTTTGGATACAAACATCTATGAATGCGGGATAGAGATCGGCTAATGGGTGCTCTTTGCCATCTACCTCCAAAAGAAGAGACGCAAGCATAACTGCCTGCCGGAAAGCATCCGCATCGGAAGATTTAGATAAATCTAGAGCCAACTTTGCGGCATTCTGGCGCGAATCCGAAAACAGCAGCACTTTTTTACCCTCGTTAATCATTTCAGATTTCGGAGGCTGTAGTTCAAACTGTGCCTTCGTCAAATTATAAAATGGAATGTTGCCTTTGGTAGCAAGGTCAACAGGCTTTTTTAGCGGCATCTGCTTCTTGCATTTGGGGCAGATGCTGAAATTGAAGGATTGGGACTTTGTGTCAAAATCACTGTTATAGACAACCGTAAGCAAAGATTCGTCGTCTTGGGGAGATAGATATAGCTTGCCCGTCAGGGGATCAAGCGCCCCGACCTTATCTTTTTTGCCCCTTTGGTAATTCTTCGGCGCAATATATAAGAGCATTTCATGCAGCGAGTCCGCATCCCCATTTAATCCTCGCTGAGGAAAGACATACCAATATGGCTGCCCTTCATTTTTTCTCACATAAACCTTGAAGTACAATGCACCACACTTGATGTGGTTCACAAGTTCATATATCCGTCCACCGCATCTGCACTTTTCGCGAGGAATAGAAATGACCTCTCCCAAAGGAAGCTGTTCCTCCGGAGAATATCTTGCATGTGTGCATTTGGGATTTGAGCATGCATAAAGCCCTTGCAACCCACGCAAAAACATATGAAGCCTAACCGGAAACAAAATATTTCCATCTTTTGCAGCAAGCGAAACCAACACCAACAATGCATCGAGCGCCTTGCCTGCATCAGGATAATCTTCAAACAGGGCGTTTTTAATATCGCTATAAGATTTAGCCCCATCACGACATAGCTTGTTCAGCGAAACAAACGCCTCATACTTCGGGAGGTTGTCATAAAGCCATTCTTGCGCGTCGCTTTGGGTAATGCTATCAGGGAGCGCAACATGGAACACGGCACTGGCAAAATCCTTGATTCTGTCGGTAATCCCATCACCATAAACCTGATTATAGCCAATGGACACCAATGCCTTTATATTTGTTTTGATCTCTGAGCTCTCAGGCAGTTCCTCCTTCGAGCCGCTCAAGAACGTATATTCAGAAGCATCCTTTCCAGTCAGCCCCGAATAGAAATCATCGATTGCGCATTTCTCGTCCTGGGGCATACTGGCCGTCGTAAGGATAAACTGCACTTTTTCCTTTGTTATTCCCAAACGAGAGAATAACCGCTCCAGAAGCAAGGCAATTTCCCCACCGGCGGATCCGCGATACATATGAGCTTCATCCAAGACGATGAGGAGCCGGTTTTCTTCTGCCGCGTCGAGCCACTCCTTGGTTTCATCCCAGATGCTGGCTTCTCGCTGTCGCATGAGCATAAATTCGAGCATGGAATAGTTTGTGATTAGAATATCTGGGGGATACTGCTGCATTTCAAAGCGTGTTATGAACTCCGCATCATATGGGCCGGGTTTATGTATGTTTTTCTCAAGGTTTTCAATGAATACCTCAAGACCGTCTTCGCCATACCGTGCAGGGTATTTGTTAATGCTCTTTAAGCCATTTATATTATTCTCTTGCTTGCGTTTGACGTCGGCGTCGGCAGTATCATCAATCAGATAATTCTCGCGGAAAGTCAGCGCCAGTTCACGGCTGCTGGCAGGCTTCGCTTTGCCAGAGTATGGTGTTCTACCAGTGTACATACCGAAGTGTGGTATACGAGTTGCTTGAGTATCCTTTGTGAAAATGTCTTTGAATTTTTCGCTACCCATGATTTTTCTGAATCGCGCCAATTGGTCAGAAACCAAAGCGTTCATTGGATATATGATTAGTGTTCTAACCGCATCTTTGCGGAAATCTTGTGGTCGGTTTTTGGCCTCAATAAAGCTCTTTGCAATAATCGGCCAAAGAAAGCACTCGGTTTTACCTGAACCAGTACCAGTTGAAACAAACAGGTCTTTTCCAGTTAAGAAGCTCTCCAGCGCTTCTACCTGATGCTCAAATGGATCCGCAAATATACCAAGTCCTTCGGCAACAAGTTTAAGCAGCGATTCTTTTACCCCTTGCTCAATATTGGGCGAGGCACTGATCCCATTTGCGATTTTCTTATAGGATGCCGAAGTTTCGATATATGGCTCTCGAGCGATATTTGTGTGTTCAGAGCACAGTTCGCCAAGGAGGTCATCCACATAAAGCAGTAAGGTTTCGCTGTTTGCCAAGTAATCGGACTTTATGTAGTTTTTCAGCCTGTCCCGAATAGCCTGATAATATTGCTGGACACTGCTTGAACTATTCACGATTTGCGCCGCCTCCTTCTATTTCGATGCCGATATTCTCCAAGATATCGACTATTTCTTCTAGTAAATCATTCTGAGCCAGATAGTTCACCTTGTCAAAAGCACCATTTACAGGCCACGACAGGAGCAATAGATAGTAATATTCCCGGTTAGGTAAATGCCCCCCGACTCTAATCGTGGAATACTCATCATCCATCCTTGTGATGGTGGCCTTTAACGGCGCTCCGTAATGCGCTTTCAAAGCGAAATAGAGCCGCCGATACTCATACGACGTAAATCTATCGCTCTGCGGCTCGACCGGCTCATCTGCAAATTGTAGTTCGCCCGAAATCCGCATAATCCTATAAAACGGCCCAAGTTCACTTTTCCTTGCCAGTGTGCAGTCTGTTTGAGGATGTTTCTCCCAAGAGCGAGACGGCACATTGCGCGACAAGGGGTTGAAAAACTCAAGCTCACTTAGGTCGATGTCTCTATCGTAATAATCAATCGGATCAAATCGCGAATTGAAATACTCTTCATAGGTAAGATTGTCTCTTATTAGAAAATCTTTTGCGGAAACTCTGTAGGCAGTAGGATCCGCGAACACACCGAGGCCATTTACAGTATAGTCACTATCCGGAAGCCCGAAAAACAACGCCCTATCTCCCAGCACTATGCTCCGGCCGTAATTGGCTATCTCGTTCCGGTTGTCTTCATCCGTAATGAGGTAACCCGTTTCTTCATAGACCCTGCGAATAAAAACAGGGAAGTTAGTATGCTGGTTGCTCGTATCTACAAATCTATCCGAAACTGTGGAGAATAGTTTTGAGTATTTATCCATCAGATCGTTCAGCACAATGGTCTGGTTATGTTTCGTTGTCCCGCGATTGTCAGCAGATACATTTTCCGCCGTGCGCAAACACCACTGGCCAAGAGCCGAATACAATACTCTATACATAAAGGAATCTTCCGTTTCGCCTGAAAAACGGTTGATGCCCATATCTGCAGACATTGTGAGCAATAACTCGTTCATCATGCAAACCATTCCTTAAACAGATTTTTGTACGAGCACCGTCCCTTATCTCCAGCGTACTTATTCAGCCGCTCTGAAACCGCAAAAGGCTCTATCAGCAATACATCCGCGCAGTAAGGTAGGATATCAAATGCCAATGCACAGCACAAATCTTGCTCGCTGGAAATGCGAGCGCGTTTGTACGTCGTCAAACTCGGAGAGACCCCAAATTCGTCAAGTATTTCTTTGAGCAATGGCGAAAATCTGGTATCCGGATTAACCTCTGGAGCGTCAGCCATGCACTCTTCAACTACGGATGGATCTTCGGTCACATCTGCGCTCATGGATAGCGTCTGAATGCGATTGATGTTTAAATAATGGCAATACCTAAAAATCTCATAAGGAACAAACCGCAGGGTTCTGTCATACGCAAGTGTCAAAAAGACAATCTTATTCCTGTGCCGCTCAAGCAAGGCGAGCAGTTCTGTCTCACTATAATCTCCAAGAAAACCATCAAGGCAGACTATACGCGCTTCCTTAGATAAAAATGCCTCGATCTCCTGTGCTGAGATGTCATTGTTGTATGTAAGTGAAACCACATTCGTATTGCCGACCAGCGTATTTGCAATGCACTTCATCAGCGGCACGCCGGTACCACGGTTAATAATAATGGGCATGCCATGAAACAAGATATCGCATAGATGTTGCTTAAGGAGCAAATAGCAATCTGACGGAGTGGATGCGCCAATATCCTTCAAGTTATACCCTAAATACTCTCTAAACTCATCCATATCTATAGGGCGAAGTGGCTTTAGGGCTGCAGCCTGTTTTGCGATCTTTTCGGCCTGTTGCTTTTCGATTTCTTCCCTGATTTGTGCTTTAAGCTGTTGTTGACCGCTTTGGGCCGCTTTAAGACCTGCTTTAAGGTCTTTTTCAGATTTTTTTAGTTGGGCAACTTCGGCCACAAGAGTTGAAATAGCTTCTTCTTTGCTCAGGATAGTAGCATTTAACTCATCTACATCTACCAAATCCTGTCTAAGAGACTTAATTTCGGCAGCATGCGCACTTTGCTTTGCTTTAGAGTTATTCAGAGCAGTTTTTACTGAAGCGAGTTCAGTCTGCAAACGCTCAATCTCGACTGTTTTTAATTCCACATCCGCTTTGAGCTTCTCCCGATCCTCTGATACGTTTTTCACCTCTACCACTGCCGAGGATAATAGAGCGATATAATCCTCGGGATGTTCCTCTTCGATAAGTTTAAAATAGAGTGGTACATTTCCAGCAAAGAAACTTTGAGGCAATATCTGTATGTAGGCGGCATCCTTACTAGCGCCTTCTTCAATACACTGGTCTAGATGCTCTTGGATCTCTGGAAGCCAGTGACTAATGTGATCTTCAATAAATGAGGATATAAACTTCCGGTTGCGCTGCCTGAACAACAAATCAGGGATATTGAATCGACCCATTGTGTTTGGCCTAAATCCCGGAAAAACCTTTGCGAACTCATTCGGACGCCGTTGGAAATATGCGATCGCACTCTGTGGGTGGATAACCGAGCAGATGTATTTTACTTCATCTTCGGTCAAAAGAGCGAGGTAATTCATATTTGCCCCTCCTCAATAAACCGCTTGGCTGCCGAGTTAATAACTCCGGTTTTGATACATTCTTTGATATACCTTGAGGCCGTATCGCTAAGGTCAACTGCAGCGAAAGAATCGAGAGAAAGACTCTCAGACCGCTTATAATGTGCCAATAGGTCATGAAGTAGGGGCTCGCCGGATAGCTCATTTCGCTCTGCCGGGTAGATAATACCATCCAGATACCCTGAGTTGTAGCGCTTTATAGAGCTGCCAGGAGTAAGCGAGACAGTTTGCCCTTGGCTAATTGGCGTGACACCTGACCGATTAAAACGGTAATATGTGCTGCCGCCCGGCACAGTATACACATTAGTATGAGCTTCTTCGAGTGGCAAGGTTTCATAGTCGGCAGGATATACTGCTTCCTCGTCGATTATGATCTCCGCATTCTTGCGAAACACCTTCACCCTTGAGTGAATCGAAACCTTTGAAACGCCGCTCACGATTTTTTGTATATCCGTCGAATGGACGTTAATGTTCCCGTGCGGCTCCAAGGTAAAGCTCGAAAACAAAAATGCATTGTTTGAGTAGATCGTTGAGACCTCATTGATCTGTACCGCTGGTGGCCACAGCAAAGTAAGCGTTTCGGATGCTTCAACTTGGTATCCCCATGATGCGAACAACGATTCGATATCGGCAGTTTTATTTTTGATGACTATAACTTGTCCTAGAACCCTTTTCCCCATAGTTTCAAAGCGACATGTATCTGTAATTTCTATACCACTCGGAAGGTAGCTGGTTTGCGGAAATGAGTGCTGTGCTTCGACAACCGCAAAGTACGGCACATCGGTATACAAAATTGTGCTACGAATGAGCCTTGCTCTGTAGTCAGTATCGTTGCCCTGAATTTTGAAAAATGTTGGCGAACCATCTTTTTTGAAAAACTCATATCTGCGCTTTACATTATTAAGAGTATTGGATAAAAAGTAGCTATAAGAAAATCGCTCAATCGGGATCATTCTCGGCGTATCGGGCAGGAAGTTAATATTGTTTATCCGCAAGGTGAAAAACGCCTGCTCTTGCGCAAATGCCCTGAGTTCAAACTTAGCCGACTCTTCTTCGTATGTGACGATTTCGTTTCCGCTAAAACATAGGCCTAAATAGAACATTTTAGTGCTACTATCAAAATAGAACTCTGCCCGCTCGTTCCTGCTTTTCCGCGAGCGGGAATCTATACTGATCGCTCCATATTGGCCGAGATAATTCTCGCAGCCCACATCATTATTTCCGCTACGATGTCTGAAGTGCGCAACCATACTTATGCTCCCAGCGGCGGCAAGACGCACTTCTTCACCGCAATGCGCACATTCATAGCGGTACGGCTCTAATCCGCCGCTTGTGGCCGCTAAGTCTGCAGACACTTCTGACTGCAAAAAAGTATCATAGGCTTTTCGCACTTCCACAACGCTCCTTTCCACAAATGATGCTTTGTATTTTCTGCTGTTTGCCTTCCCAGAATGGCTCTGTTATTCTTTTTTCTCTTCCGGTACGAACTCCATGATATCTTCAATACGACAATCGAGAACCTCACAAATACGAGATAATGTATTTACCGTGACGCTTTTATCCTGTTTTAAACTGGACATCAATGAAGGACTCAATTTCGCGGCCTCTTTTAAGTCACGCTTTTTCATATTTTTATCGATTAACAGCTTCCACAGTCGTTTATAGCTAACGCTCATATGCCACCCCTCCGTCGTAAACTGCAACTTAAGTATACCGCGAAACAGCTCGAAAAACAATCAACAAATACACATTTTAGTCGTTGTATTTAAGAAATGAACTCCATTCTGCTTCATAAGATTGGTTTCGAAGATGACGAGTGGACATAACGGTGTAATTTTTTATAGATTGTTCGCTGATCAGATTCATGAAATGAGGCTCGCCACAACTGAGCGAGCCTCATCCTACTATCTTACGTCTTGATTTTTATGCGTGGTTTTTTTATTCCTGCCCATCAGATGCCCAAGCCCATGCTGCTCTATGATTGATTTGAATAAATTATTCTGTTTGCGTAATTCCATATTCTCCGACTGCAATTCCCCCCGATCAAGCTGCCCACGAATGGAACGATATTCATCAAGCTGTTTTGTTAGAGAAGCAACAGTTTTCGTAAGCTCTGATATCTTCTGCTTCAATCCGGCGATGGTTTTTTCAGCCGCTGCCAATGCTTTTTCCAGCTTGCTTTCACGTTTTACCTGCACCACATATTTTTGTGCCGCTGTGACAAGCGTTTTATAATCCTCCTTCTCCAGCATGACCTTTGAGGAAAGCGGAACATTTTTTACATCAATCTGCTCCAACGCCTGTACATCTAGCTCCTGTTTTTGCAGCTTAGCAATGGATTTATTCAGTGCCTTGACTTCTGCCGCACGCTGCTCTTTCTTATAATTCATCACGCTTAAATGCTCGTCATGAGTGCCAAGCTGCTCCCATTCGATATCGTGACGCGCCATGGCCTGTGAAAGCTGCTCTTTCTCCGAATGTACCCACTGACTCCACTCGGTATCACCACGGGCTCCGCCAGCGAATCCCTGTTCAGCAAGAGCTTGTTTGAGAGAGACGCGCGTATCAAGCCCGCGCTTGCTGCCTGTTGCAAATGGCACAAAATCTATGTGCAGATGCGGCGTAGCTTCGTCCATGTGAATGTGCGCTGAGAATACATGGAGATTTGGGTTACGCTGTTGGAAATCTCGCATATACTCATCCAACACCTTGGTGGCAAGCTGGCCATCGTCCGAAATAGCCGCCATATTATCCTTGTTTCCGATTTGCAGGATAACCTCGTGGAAAAGTTTCTCTTGCCTGCCAGTACGGATTTTTTCATAATAATTATCAATCCGGCGGTCAGACCGTTTTTGCTTTATGTTGTACCTTTCCAGCGCATCATCAAAAAGTTTATGATATACTTCTTTTATAGGTTGGTTGCAGTAAGTAATATTTTGCGAGGTGCGCTCGCCATCTATATTTTCAGCCTTGAATTTGCGACTGTTATGGCTGACAGAACCCTTGCCCAACATAACGCTGATTGTACGTTTGATAAGCATTCCCTTCCTTTCAATTTCGTTCCGGCGCGAGCCGGGGTTTTGTTACTTTTGTCAAAAGTAACGCAAAAGCACTTTTGACAGCCTGCGGCCATCAAAAGATGCTCTTTGCGCTCTCCGAGGGGGTAGCACGGCTGCAAGCCGTGCGGGGCTTTGCCCCGCCGCCTGCGGACGGCTCCCCAGTGCTCATCACCCTTTGAAAAGGGTGGCCGCACGGCTAACCTAAACTTTATTCACTCGCCGTTAGGCAGGAGGAATGGCGTTGCCCTTCCTCCGCTGTCGAGTGTTATCCGTGAGTAAAAATCAATGGGTTCGGGTTGTATTGTCTGCGACAATTTCCACCCGCAGGTATGCCCCATTGACTTTTTCTCCGCTCCCCGTGTCGGTCGTGACGATGGTGACGATGATTTTGACACCAACATCACTACCGAAAAGACCGTCACGACCGTCACCATCGTCACGCTTCGGAGAGCAACGTTAGTGTAATACACCGCCCCGCATGACTGCGCTCATTCACATAACGAACATTGCGCTCATCCATTAATCGCCCGGCATTGACATTGAGCCGCATGGAGAGTGTGTTAGGTTTCATATCCATACACAATAGCTCAACCAGCTCAGTAGCGGTTCCGCTCCACGTTGGCCGCTCCTGTGTCACCAGTGCAGCCACAGCTTCAAGCAGTGGGTCAGGCGGTGCTTTCCAAAGCTCGGTTTCAGCTTTTTCAAACTGCCATATCAAGCGGTCGGCATCTCGCCTAAGATGCAGCCGCTGGTCTTGCTGGTCACGCCCGGATATATCCAGCGTAGCGGCATCACTGGTGCGCTTTTCCTTCTGGAGCAGGAACGCTCCATCGGCAGCGCCAAGTAAGCCGTTTGTGCCGGAAATCATGTCGAACTTGTCCTCCGCCTGTTGCTTTCGCGTGTGATGTACCAGCAGCAGGCAGATGTGATTTTTATCCGCAAACTGTTTCAGCTTGCCAACGATTTCATAGTCATTTGCGTAGCTGAATTTATCGCCCCCAGCCTCACGCACTTTTTGCAGGGTGTCTATAATTATGAGCTTGGTATTGGGATGCTCGTTTACGAACCGTTGAAGCTGTTCATCCAATCCGCTGCCGAGTTGTTTTGCCCAGATGGTGAAGTGCAGATTTTCGGCGCTATCCGTGCCATACATACGGAAGAGACGTTCTTGCAATCGCTTCTCGGTATCCTCCAACGCAAGGTAGAGCACAGTACCCTTTTTCACTTCATAATCCCAGAGCTTAATTCCCATGCTGACATGATAGGCAAGCTGTGCCATGAAGAAAGATTTGCCAACCTTGGGTGCACCCACGAACAGATAAGTTCCAGAGTACAGCAGACCGTCCACGATGGGCGGTCTGCTGTCGTATACATTCTCATAAAGGTCGCTCATTGAGAAAGTACGCATATATCCCGGCGAGTTGTATTGCCGCATCTGCTGAGCAACTTCTTCAAAACCAAAATTTTCGTTGATTTCGGCGGAAGCGTCTGCTATACTTTGGTTAGTGTTTATTGAAATCGGCTGTCCTCCGTCTGCGCCAACAGATGGAATTAGGGCAGTCGCTTTTTCTTCAAATGCCATCCGCATCCTCCTTCATCCCATCCATAATGGCGGAAATCAGATGGATGGTGTCCAGCAAATCTTCATCCACACCAGCACCGGCTTCGATGCGCCCCAACTCTACCAGAACTGTCGCAAGCTCATTGCGGAGTGCTTTATAGACTCTCGGATTGCCTTGCACCACCACCTCGCGGTCTTGCAGCCGCCGGTTGATATAATCCTGTTTGGTGAGACCAGAGAGCCGCACGGCGGTTTCAAGCTGCTCATCCTCTTCGGGCGAAATGCGGAATGCTACGGTCTTATTGCGCCAGCGGCCTTGTCCATCGTATACTTTTAATGACATATCATTCACTCCTTCGTTGTAGCCTGAAAATCAAGCTGAGTTGCCATTTCCTTTTGCTTCGAGGGAAAAAGATGAGCATAGCGGTAAGTAATATCTATGCTCTCGTGACCGACACGGTCAGCGATTGCCAGAGCGGAGAATCCCATATCAATCAACAAACTAACGTGGCTGTGACGAATATCGTGGATTCTGATGCGCTTTACCCCAGTCGCTTTACTACCCCTGTCCATTTCATGATGCAGATAGTGCTTACTGATAGGAAAAATGCGGTCATTGGATTTTGCGCCGTAGAGCATCTTAATGTAGTCCTGCATTTCCTGGGAGAGAAAATCCGGCATTAAGATTTTGCGATTGCTTTTCTTGGTCTTGGGTGTGGTGATGACATCCTTCCCTTTGAGCCGCTGATAGGATTTTGAGATGGAGAGTATCCCTCTTTCAAAATCGAAATCGGCGGGAGTGAGCGCCAGTAGTTCTCCTTCCCGAATGCCGCACCAGTAGAGCACCTGAAACGCATAGTAGGACATAGGCTTATCCATCATTGCATCGGAAAACTGCTGATATTCTCCCTTCGTCCAGAAAAGCATCTCTTTGCGTTCCTCAACGCCCATGTTGCCAGCCTTCGCCGCCGGATTGAGCCGGAGGTCATAATAGCGAACTGCGTGGTTAAAAATAGCGCTGAGCTGATTATGGATGGTTTTGAGATATGTTGCAGAGTGCAGATTGCCTTTGGCATCCTTGGTCGAGCGGATTTCATTCTGCCAGTTTATAACATCCTTCGCTGTAATATCGCACAGCTTGCGTTTGCCGAAATAGGGAAGAATTTTCTTCTGAATAATGCTCTCTTTCGTCAACCATGTGTTTTCTTTCAAGCGGGGCTTGATGTCCTTGGTATAAAGCTCCACAAAGCTGTCAAAAAGCATTTCCACATCGGCTTGCTTCTGCTGCAAAAACTCGCGCTCCCATTCAAGCGCTTCTTTTCGAGTGGCAAAGCCTCGTTTGCACTTCTGCTTACGTTCTCCCTTCCAGTCGGTATATCGCGCCATGACATACCACGTTTTTGTGTCCTCGTTTTTGAAAATTGGCAATTTTTGTACCTCCTTAATTTTTTGTGTTTGAACCGTAGAATTTCTCATAAAAGAACCTGCGGTCAATGCGCCCGGCAATGACGATGCAGCCCTTTTGCTTGAGTTCTTCATTCAACTTGCGAATGAGCTTGTATGCGTATGGCTCCGATACATCCAGAGCCTCTGCAACCTCGTTTACCCGCATGAACATTTTTTCTGCCAAATTATTTCCTCCTATTTTGATTTGTCTTGGACATGCCGCAGATGCCCCCTGCGTTCTGTGGCAGCCCACGCCACAGGTTTCGTGTCGGGAGTATTTTCTGAATCGCCACCCGATTTGCCCGGGCGATACACACCATTACCGTGATGTGCGACGGCTGTCACTAAGCACATTTGCTTAGTGACAGCTTTATTGTACTAAACATTTTTGCTTATGTCAAGTGGTTGGCAAGAAAATAATAAACAATTTTGTTAAAGTTTTTATTGACTATTTCTAAGCATATATGCTATACTGGTTTCAACGTAGTACGGACAGGAGATGGCAGTATGGCGATTGGTGAAAGAATCCACTTCCTTCGCAATTTGCGCGGGATGACACAAAAATATCTTGGACAGGTGGTGGGCTTCCCGGAGAAGACCGCCGATGTTCGCATGGCGCAATATGAATCCGGCACACGGACACCGAAAGCCGACCTGACGAAATCTCTCGCTGATGCACTGGATGTATCGCCGCACGCACTTGATGTGCCTGACATCGACAGCAACATAGGGTTGATGCACACCCTGTTCACCCTTGAGGATTTGCGCGGCCTGCGTGTGACCGAGGTCGATGGCGAGGTCTGTATTAAGCTGGGTAAGAGCAACGGCAAAACCTATCACAAGATGTCCCAGATGCTTTTTGCGTGGCTTGAACAGGCAAAGAAGCTTGACGCAGGGGAAATCACTAAAGAGGAATATGACCAGTGGCGGTACAGATATCCCGAATTTGACACCACGCAGCGGTGGGTTAAGGTTCCATCTCAGGAGCTTACCGATTGGCTGTTTAGCGACCTGAAAGACAAGAAATAAGCACCTTTTCGGAACACAAAAACGGTCTTGCTGACAGCGAATCAGCAAGACCGTTTTCAATGGATAGAGCAGTGGCAACAGAATGGCAACAGGTAAAACACCTGCAAACCACCTGCGGCACAGAATAAGTGCCTAAATGCTCCTGTTATCAAACTGTTATCAAAAGGCAAAAAGAAATCCCGGAAAGCCGCTTAAATAGCGAGTTTCCGGGATAGTTTTGCTTATTCCCACTCGCAAAATGAAACTTAATTCTAAACGCTTTTGTTTGGGAGATTTGATATCATTTGATTTTTCCTGATACCTATTATCCTTATCCTATGGGCTTGCCGAACTTTTGCTATCATTTGGCTATCAAGGAAATGGCTATCAACGGTAAAATTAGAT
>JAAYBW010000049.1 GCA_012729975.1 Clostridiales bacterium | reverse complement strand
TTATACTCAAATAAGCATGGTTTGTCATTTATTAAAAACGCCTGAAGCCCGGGAATCAAAAAAAGCGCAGCCAAAATGGCTGCACCGCAGAATAAAATCAGCAATATCTAATTCAGATAAAAGAATACCTTAGGGGCACCTTCCTTACGAAGGGTGCCCCTAAGGGGCGTTTTTAACTTACGCTTCCGCTTTCCAGAGGCCGTGGAGGTTGCAATACTCGTAAGCCGCCAGCACTTCGTCATCCTCGGTAAGAGCGAAGGAAACCTTCGGCGCTTCTCCGGGGTTGAGGCATTTGCGCTGTCCGCCTTTCTTGGACTGAATATAAACCCACTGTATATAATGAGCTTCTTCCATCGGGTGCGGTATTGAACCGATCTCAACTGTAACGATGTTTCCGCTTACCGTTATAACGGGAACGTGCTTTTCAAGGCTGGCGTCGGTCGTGCCGGGTATAAGCTCTGTCATCTCATCTCCGCAGCAAATCATGGATACGCCTGAATCAAAAATCTTACCTACAAGATTTCCGCAATGCTTACAAATAAAGAAACGGGTTTCACACATTTTTTCTGCCTCCTTAATTATTCTTCAGCGTTATTATACTTAATATACAGCTCAAGATCATATACGGCACCGTGACTTAATCACCGTTTATATTGTTATTATACAGACAACAATAATTATTTCAAGCACTTGATACCGAATGTTTTCTGTGTTATATTTGAATTTGATAGTATCTATCAAATTGGAGGAGTGATTATATGTCATCCAGACGAAAATATAACACCCGCCAGAGGGAATCGCTAATCTCCTTTTTTAAAAACCACCCGGATGAAGTATTTTCGGCACGTGAGCTTATCGCCGACAATGCGCTCAATGTCGGAGAAGCCACCGTATACCGTCTGCTCGCCGGGCTTTCCCGGGAGGGCATATTGAAAAAGCTGCCGGCCGATAACGGCGGGGCGTCGCGTTACCGTTTAAGCTCTTCAAGCCCCCTAAAAGCGTTTTGTCTTTTAAAGTGCGTGCGGTGCGGTGAGACTGTCAGCGCAAGCTGCAGTGTTCTCGGCGAGCTGGAACGGCATATCGGAGATGATCACGGCTTTTATATGAGTCCCGAAAAGCCGATTTTTTACGGTGTCTGCGGTGTTTGCCATGAAGACAAAAGCCGGCTTAAGTAAAACAGGGTACAAGACGTACCCAACGGTCAGGCTTTGCCTGAGGCGTCTGTCCGGATAATACTTATTTTGTTAAAATCGGAGGCCATTTAATGAAGAAGCTCACGGCACTATTGGTAGCCGTCATACTCTCCCTCTTTTTTGCGGGTTGTACCGGTCCTTCAAAAAACGGGCAGAGCGAGGATAGCGGAACGCTTTCGGTCGTCTGTACGATTTTTCCGTGTTTTGATTTCGCCCGGCAAATTAGCGAGGACAGCGCCGAGGTTTTAATGCTTCTTCCTCCCGGCGTCGAAAGCCATTCATTTGAGCCGACCGCGCAGGATATCATTAAGATACAAAACTGCGATCTGTTTATTTACACAGGCGGTGAAAACGATACCTGGATAGAAGACATCCTCGCCTCGCTCGATGCCCCGGTAAATGCCCTGCGCATGATGGACTATGTCGAAATAGTGGAAGAAGAGTTCACCGAGGGTATGGAAGCGGATGAGAGTGAACAGTCTCATGAGAACGAACAGCGGGAGTTCGACTACCATGTCTGGACATCCCCGAAAAATGTTATACTTATCGCGGAAGGCATAAAAGACGCTTTATGCGAAGCGGCGCCGGAATACACCGATCTGTTCACCGAGAACTGTGCGGCTTATACCGCCCTGCTTACCGAGCTTGACAATGATTTCACCGATTTTTTCTCAGGCGTTAAAAACAAAACGCTTATTTTCGGCGACCGTTTTCCGCTGCGTTATTTCGCCGACGCCTACGGTCTTGACTACTACGCCGCGTTTCCGGGATGCAGTGCCAATACAGAACCGAGTGCCGCGACCATAGCTTTTCTTATAAATAAAATTAAAGCGGAAAACGTCGGCACGGTGTATTATATAGAATTTTCCAACCATCTCGCGGCAGACAGCATTGCCGAGGCTACAGGGGCTAATACGGCGCTCTTCCACTCATGTCACAATGTATCGGCACAAGAGCTTGCCTCGGGAGCCACCTATGTATCCCTCATGCGCAATAACCTGGAAATGTTGAAGGGGGCGATGTCATAATATGGCTCTTATAACCTGCCGAGGCGTCAGTCTGTCTTACGACGGGAACCCTGTCATAATGGATCTTAACTTCAAGGTAAACACCGGCGACAGTCTTTGTATCGTAGGCGAGAACGGTTCCGGTAAAAGCACGCTCGTGAAGGTTCTGGCATCTCTCAAAAACATAGATTCCGGCGAGCTTACATTCGGCGACGGTCTCAAACAGCGTGAGATCGGTTACCTGCCGCAAAAGACGGACGCGCAAAAAGACTTTCCGGCAAGTGTGCGCGAAGTTGTGCTTTCGGGCTGTTTGAACGCACGGGGGATCCTTCCGTTTTACTCAAAGGCCGACAGAGCCAAAGCGCGCGAAAATATAGCCGCGCTCGGTCTGACGCCGTTAGTGCGCCGTTCATTCCGCGAGCTCTCCGGCGGCCAGCAGCAGCGCGTCCTGCTTGCAAGAGCGCTGTGCTCCGCGAAGAAGCTTCTTTTACTCGATGAACCTTTCGCGGGTCTGGATCCTATAGCGTCAGCCGACCTGTATCATATAATAAAAACATTAAACGAGAGCGGCATCACAATTATCATGGTCTCACACGACGTAAAAAGCGCCGTTTTCTGCGCCAGCCACATACTTCATCTGCATACGCACCAACTGTATTTCGGAGATACTGCCGGCTATATAAAGAGCGAGGCCGGGAAACGTTTTCTTGGAGGTGCGATCAATGCTTGAGCTTTTGTCCGAAATGCTCTCGTTTTCCTTCCTGCTCAGAGCCGTAGCGGTCGGCGCTCTGGTTGCCTTATGCGCATCCTTGCTCGGCGTGAGCCTTGTACTAAAAAGATATTCTATGATAGGAGACGGACTGTCTCACGTTGGGTTCGGCTCGCTTGCCGTTGCCACGGCAATGGGAGCCGCGCCGCTTCAGGTAGCTATTCCGGTTGTCGTCGCTGCCGCTTTTTTACTGCTGCGTTTAAGCGAGAACAGCAAAATCAGGGGTGACGCCGCTATTGCGCTCATATCCTCCGGTTCAATAGCCATAGGCGTAATGGTTATTTCTCTTACAAGCGGCATGAACGTTGACGTGTATAATTATCTTTTCGGCAGCATACTCACGCTCAGCCGCGGCGACGTTTTGATAAGCATTGTTCTTTCAGCCGTCGTTCTGGTGCTGTATATCCTCTTTTACACGAAGATTTTCGCTGTTACCTTTGATGAAAATTTCGCGAGGGCAACCGGTATCAGGGCCGGCATTTACAATATGCTGCTCGCTGTTTTAACCGCGGTTACCGTTGTTCTGGGTATGCGGCTTATGGGTTCTCTTTTAATCTCCAGCCTTATCATTTTCCCCGCGCTGACCTCAATGCGTATATTCAAAAACTTCCGCTCCGTCGTTATCAGCGCCGCGGTGACTTCGGTCCTGTGCTTTTTCATCGGCATATTCACTTCATATATATACGACACGCCGGTGGGGGCGACTGTCGTATGCGTAAATATTCTGGTGTTTTTTATTTTCGGCGCCGTCGGACTCATTATGAGCAGAATAAGACGCAAAAAATATGCCGGTCTGTAATGAAAGATTATCTTGTTCGCAGAAAAACCCCGGGGTCGCAGGCCCGGGGTTTTTCAGTGAGTTCCCGCGTAAACGGATGCAAATCAATCCTCTAAAGTCATCAGAAATTCTTCAGCGAATACCGAAGCCAGCGCGCCGTCAGCGGCGGCTGTCACAACCTGGCGAAGCGGTTTGGTGCGCACATCCCCTACCGCAAAGGTTCCCGGCACATTGGTCTTCGTAGTCTCGTCGGCAATAATATAACCGTTCGGGTCAAGGTCCAGCTGCCCGGCCGCAAGCGCGGTATCCGGTATTCGCCCGATTGCGATAAACAAACCGTCGCAGGCGATATCAAACGACTCGCCCGTAATTTTGTTCGTGACGGTAAGTCCGGTCAGCTTATCGTCATAAAGCAGCCGGCTTATCTGCGCGTTCCAGATGAATTCAATGTTTTCGGCCTTCTCGAGCGGTTCGTAATAGCTTTTCGAAGCGCGAAGCTTATCGCGGCGATGTATTATATATACCTTTTTACAAAGTTTTGAGAGCGTTAAGGCATCCGCCGCGGCCGTATCTCCGCCTCCGGCGACAGCGACGGTTTTTCCTTTGAAAAACATGCCGTCACATGTGGCGCAATAAGAAATCCCCTTCCCCCGAAGCTGTGCTTCCCCTTCCAGCCCAAGCTCTTTCGGAGAAGCGCCGGTGGCAAGTATAACCGCGTTTGC
>JAAYBW010000316.1 GCA_012729975.1 Clostridiales bacterium | reverse complement strand
TTCCTATGACAGCCTGCGGGATATGGAGGTTCTCCCCCGCCCGAATACCGATGGCCGAAGCATTTTCTGGCGGGAGGGTCCCCGGATTTCTCTGGAGAATATCCTGCGCTGGCTGTCGATGCAAACAAACAAGGAATGAAGGAGAAGAAAAAAGGATGAATGTAACAGGAAAACGAATCAGCAGTCTGCTGCTCCCGGTGTGCATGGCGTTGGCCTTGCTGCTTACCGCTTGCGGCGGAGACAAGAACAACAGCAACTCCGGAAACAGCAAAACTCCGGTCGCGTCACAGGGCGGGGGCGGCGGACACACACCGACGTCAACACCTGTCCAACCCCGGAATAATCCCGATTCATCGCAGGATAACGAGAATCGGAATATACCCGCCGGCGCTGATGAAATCGGGCCGGGAATCTACAATGAAGAGGAAGTGCTTTCTTTTTTGATTGATAAACTGGCTGAGGCCGGATATGACATGGAAGGGTCTTCTTTTATGACAGAGTCGTATTACGATTCCGCCCGGTTTGGAGAAACGGAGGTAACGCTCATCATCTGGGGTAAAAATACGGAGGAATTATTTGTGGCGGAGAAGCGTTTCGTGGTTTCCCGCGTTTGGGAATTATGGGAATATGATGTTTTCAGCGATGATTGGTTATTATGGGATTGAGTAAGAAACGGTAAGCTTTGTTCAATCAAATGAAGCCGGCGGGGAAAGAGGAAGCAGGCCGGGAAGCGTAAAACAAAGAAGAAATGAAAAAAACTGTTGCCTTGATTACGGCGATAGGAGGGAACAAACAATGAAAAAGAAATGGACAATCTGTTTGATAGTTGCCGCAATCCTGGCGGTCGTATCGTTTCTCGTACTCATCACGGCAGCGAGCCGGCCCATACGCGTTATTTTGGATGGCACGGAGCTAACCCTTGACGCGCAGCCGCGCATTGTGAGTGATCAAACATTAGTCCCGCTGCATGGGGTTTTGGAGGCTATGGGCGCGACAGTGCTGTGGAACGGGGACTCTAAAACCGTCACGGTTCTGCGGCATGATTCGGTTGTAAAGCTCGTGATCGATAATATTCATGCGAAGGTAAACAAGGAAAACCGGCTGTTGGATGTACCCGCGCAGATATTTGAAGACAGGATATTCGTACCGCTGCGTTTTATTTCGGAAAGTATGGGTGCGGTAGCAGGCTGGGACGGCGCGGCGCGGACAGTGACAATCACCACGGACAAAGCCCATTGGTCAGACCCCGGTGATAACCTGTCTCTTAACCTGTTGTTTACAAGCGAATGGGTGAATACGGACACCGGGGAAATCATGACGTTCGATCCGGAAATGTTTACCGAAATCAACGACGCATGGCCTGACGAATATGAGGGGCTATTCTTCTACTATTCAGAAACGGATGAAACCCGTCGGAATATAATCAGGTTGTTCCTGGACGGCGGGCATTTAAAAGATCACTGGTACGAATTTGACCCTGCCACACAAATATTATCGATTCGCATGTTTGATGAAGTTTTATCCCGTTGGCATATCGCGGAAGTAGGCCGCGGCGAGGCAACGGACTAACGGATGGGGTTTTTAAGTGCCCCTAAGGGTAAGGATATTGCCGAAATCCCTTATATTGAGTACAATGGTGAGAGGAACCAGTAGATTGATTCCAAATTCCCGTCCGGATTGCCGGGCCGCCCCGGCGAATAATGAAGTCGTGTGAGGTAGCCGCGTATGAAAAGCCTGTTTTCTCTTTTAGGGGATAAATTTTTCAGCAAAAAGCTGGACTTTCGCGTCCGGCTGTTCAACATCCTGGCTATAGC
>JAAYBW010000315.1 GCA_012729975.1 Clostridiales bacterium | reverse complement strand
TATGGCGCGGTTCAAAGTATGAGCGGTACAGGGCGCTGTTATGATAACGCCAGGATGGAGAGCTTCTTCGCCACACTGAAAAAGGAGAAGCTGTATCGGCTCAGAACTGAACGCTATCCCATGGCTTGTGATTCCGCCGGAGACAAGGGGCAGAGCGCTGGGGCTCAATTCAGCCGCAACATATGGGAGTGTCCCGCGAACTGTGTAAATGGAATAATCCTTCAATAAATTGACGATACTAATAATGCTTTTACTCTCACGGAGGATAGGGCAACGCAGGAGTGCGACCCGAGCGCCGGATGAGGTTTGGCGGAGCGGCGATTTTCGAAAAGAATATCGCCGTTTTCATTGCCGCTCTGGAAAACAAAAGCGATAAACTCACTCCCGGCCGCAGCCGGTTCATGAGGCTTGCTGGGGCTGCAGTCTACCTTCGAAAAAGACAAGCAACTGTCCTATTATGATTCCCCAGTCACGAATCGGCATTCTCCATTTCCTGGAGATTTCCATAATCGATAGATAAACTGATTTTTTGACAGCGTCGTCCGTGGGGTAAATGGTCTTCGTTTTAGTATATTTGCGAAGCATCCGATGGAAACCCTCCACCGCATTTGTTGTATAGATAAGCGTCCGCACTTCCTGGGGGTACTTAAAGTAAGTGGTAAGCTCTGCCCAATTGACATCCCATGATTTGAGGATCTGAGGATATTTCTTGCCCCATTTCTCCCGGAATTCCTCCAAACGGAACTCTGCATCGTCCATTGTCAGAGCGCCGTAAACCTTTTTCAAATCCGCCATTACCGCTTTTATGTCCTTGTAAGGCACATACTTTGTGGAGTTGCGAATCTGATGGATAACACACAACTGCTGCTCGGTTTTCGGAAAAACAGTTTCGATTGCGGTCGAAAATCCGGAAAGATTGTCGCGACAAGCGATTAAGATGTCCTGCACGCCCCGGTTTTTCAGTTCGTTACACACAGAGGTCCAAAAGCTGGCGCTTTCATTTTCCGAAATCCATATGCCTAAAATTTCTTTGTGCCCGTCCATATTGATTCCCAAAACAGAATACACGCATTTATTGATTACTCGATTCTCTTTCCGAACTTTGAACACAATTCCATCGAGAAAAACTATCGGATACACAGAGTCCAAGGGTCGGCTCTGCCACTCTTGCACAGCCGGCAGAATTTTATCCGTTATCCGGCTGATCAGGCTTGCTGATGCCTCTACACCATAGATATCCCGAAGATGGTCCTCTATATCTCGGTTCGACATCCCTTTGGCATACATCGCCAATATTCGATTCTCCAAATCATCCGAACGCGTCTGCCTTTTCTCAATCACGTGAGGCGAAAACTCACCGTTTCGGTCGCGCGGCACCTCTATTTCTGTTTCTCCAAGCTCGGTTTTTATGACCTTTTTTCCGTACCCATTGCGGCTGTTCCCGCTGTTATTTCCAATAACAGCGTGCTTTTCATAACCTAAATGCTCATCCATTTCCGCCTCTAGCATCTGCTCTATCGTCCCTTTAAACAGACCCTTCAGCAGCGCTTGGACATCCTCCAGGTTCTCGCATTCCTCACTTAACAAAGCTACCAGTTCTTTTGCTTTTTCGTGCATTTGACACATCTCCTTTTCTAATGGAGATTATTGCCATTTACACGGTTCGTTATACAGCCTCATTTCAAACAATATCATTTAGTCTTTCCTGCATTCTTTCTAGAAGAACAGCCGGAATTTTAGATTCTTTGTTTTCTGTTTTAGTCCAGCATTT
>JAAYBW010000314.1 GCA_012729975.1 Clostridiales bacterium | reverse complement strand
GATTCTGATGGTTATATTTCTTTTTCACAAATTAAGTATACCAAAACAGAGACGAAGTGTCTGCATTCGCAGGTCACTTCGTCTCTGCTTTTTTTCAGGCTGTTTTGCTACAGCCCCTGGTGGAGACGAAGAGGATCGAACTCTCGACCTTACGGATGCGAACCATACTCTCTCGCAAGCGGTCAGGTTTTAGCACAATTCAAACTACAAAAAATGGTTTGAAAGATGCTAAAAACAGCTTGTTTTCTTTGCTTATAGCACTCTCTTAGAGAAGGCACTAATGAAGAAGCGTTAAGGCAAGGTAAAGAATGCGAATATGACGATTGCCGCGTGAGTATATACCCTCATTTTGATGCAGGATGTGAACCGCGTGGGGAGCGGAGCGTTCGCAACCAATACCGTGTACAGAACACCGGCTATGAACATGTCGACACTATCAATACGCGGCTTGGCAAAATGAAACCAAGCATAAAAAGTCGAAATATGATTTATTTGTGCTATCGGCAGCACAAACTTGATTTCTGCAATTTTTTATGCTATGCTGTTCGCGGAGGTGGTTCTATGCTTAATAGTGTAAGTGAACTGCGAAGCCGCGACCTTTATCTAAATCGACTGATTGCATTTCAGGATACCGAGCCCGTCAAAATCATAACGGGAATCCGACGCTGCGGTAAATCCAGCCTGCTGAAGTTGATGGCGAGGCATCTGCGCAATAGCGGTGTTGCGAATGAGCAGATCATCGAGCTTAACTTTGAATCGATGGAATTTCGGGGAATGGGTGCGGAAGCGCTGTATCAGTATGTAAAGGAGCGCCTTTCACACGGAAAACGCGCATATCTCTTCTTTGACGAGATCCAGCGCGTGGATCAGTGGCAGGATGCAGTTAATTCTTTCCGCGTTGATTTTGACTGTGACATCTATGTGACTGGCTCTAACGCTTACCTTCTTTCTTCGGAGTACGCCACTTATCTTGCCGGGAGAAGCGTTGAAATTAAAATGCTTCCACTCTCTTTTTGCGAGTTTCTTGACTTTCATGGCTATACAGTTCGTGAGCGGAAAAGCCCGTCGGACGGAATCAGCAAGCGCATATATGACGCGGACGGAGAAAGCTACGAGCCAAAGGAATTGCTGGAGGCTTATCTGAAGTTCGGTGGAATGCCCGGAATTGCTGATGTTGGGTTGGACACAGATAAGGCTCTGACCCTGCTGGACGGTGTATACTCTACTGTGGTTGTGCGTGATATTCTGGAGCGCGAGAGGCGCAGAGGTCAGCGGCAGATCACAGACCCAGACCTGCTGAGAAAGGTCATCATGTTCCTTGCTGACAATATTGGCAACATAACGTCTATCACATCTATAAGCAATAAACTTGTCCATGAAAAGCTGCTCGACAGCAACCGAAACGGCAATCCGTCCGTTCACACCATTCAGGCTTATGTGGGAGCACTGTTGGAATCCTATGTATTTTACGAAATCAAGCGTTTTGACATTAAAGGGAAAGAGTATCTGCGTACTCTTGGGAAGTATTACATCGTGGATATCGGGCTGCGCAACTGTTTGCTTGGTTTTCGCGATATGGACACAGGACATATCATTGAGAACATCGTATATTTTGAGCTGCTGCGCCGTGGCTATGATGTGGCAATCGGCAAGGTCGGTGACAAGGAGGTGGACTTTATTGCCACCAGTGCCGATGAGAAGAAGTATATTCAGGTGACCGAATCCATGAACGATCCCAACACAAGGGAGAGGGAACTTGCCCCGCTTCGCGGCATACGGGATAATTATGAAAAGGTTGTCATTGCCGGCGACATTGGCCATCCCGTAACACAGGACGGTATTAAGATTGTTAAGTTGATAGATTTCCTTTTGGACGGCTGATCGCTCAACCGAAGGCACACTTCTGGATAGAGAGTACAACATGATGCAATATTCCCTTAAGATATCCCAGGATTAATGGCGAAT
>JAAYBW010000048.1 GCA_012729975.1 Clostridiales bacterium | reverse complement strand
TAAAAAATCCGTTCCGGCAGCTTTCACGTCGGAACGGATTTTTACGTTCGTATTCTTTCTTATATCGCAGTTCAGTCATCTTTTTGCTTTCTCGACGAGTATTTGACCTCATACATAAGCGCCAGCGGCAAAAACAGCCTGCGCCTTATCATTGCGGCTACCACCGTCTTTCCGCGGGACATGCCGCTCGGCTTTAGCTCCCGCACCGCCTGCGCGAATTCGGGCACGGCGCAAATCTCGCGGATCCTTTTGAGCTTAACGGAAAAAGGCGCGGGATTTCCCGGAGCGCACTCGTTTGATACGGCGATAAGAAGCCCGGCCCAGCAGGTGTTGTTTTCCCAGCCCTCTGAGACGGGCGGCGAGTACTTGCGGACAATGTCCTTTTTCCTGTTAAACGACGAGAGGAAGGTTTCGGTATAATCCTTCATGTATCTGCGAGTTGCCGAGGACATGTTTTGATAATAATTATATAATGGCCTGTCAACGCATACGAGAGAGCCGCCCTCAAGCAGGTATTCGATAAGAAAGACCTCGTCTTCAAGATATGCTCCCTCAAAGCGCAGACGGGCGCGCTCTATAACCTTCCGGTCATAGACAAATCTGAATACGTACCCGTTAACCGGGTTTTCGCTCAGCCTGTCCTGCAAAAGCGGAAGCACAAGCTTTAAAGCGACTTCTTCCTTTGTGTAAAAGCCCTCGGGCAGCGGCGCGGCCTCCGGCTGCGTCCTGCCGCCGTCGTAGATTTTCATGTCCGCGCAGGCGGCCGTCGAAGCGCCGGTGCGCAGGAGCTCGCCGACCAGTATTTCGTATGTATCGGGCTCGAGCCAGTCATCCGCGTCCGCGAAGGCGATAAGCTCGCCGCGGGCCTTTTCAAGACCGCTGTTTCGCGCGGCGGATACTCCCCCGTTTTCACGGCGAAGAAGCCTGACCCTCTCGTCTTTTTCCGCGTATGACGTTATGATCCCGGCGGTGTCGTCCGTCGAGCCGTCGTCGATCGCGATCACCTCAAAATCCGCGAAGGTTTGCGCAAGAACGGAGTCGAGGCACCTTCCGATATACGCCCGCGCGTTATACGCGGGTATTATTACACTTAATTTCGGCATTTTATCACTCCGCGGAGCTTCCCTCACAGGGTAAGGGAAGCTCAACTATTCGCGCGCTGTATCCGAGTGCAGGCAGCAGCTTGTCGAAAACCTCACATGTCCGCAGGCGCAGCGATGAGGTATTTATGCAGGGATGGCAGCCGAAATGCTCGCTTTGCGCCGTTTCTCTGTCAAAAGCCAGCCGGACGGTCTTGTTTTTATCGTTCATAAGCCCCAGTATGCTTACGCTTCCGGGCGAAAGCCCCAGCAGCCTGAACATATCGTCGGCGTCCGCGAATGAAAGGCGGGAGCTCTCCACTATTTTAGAAAAATCTTTGGTGCGAAAAGGCTTTCTGCCCGGCATAACAAGCAGCCAGAACTCCGTTTTCTGTCTGTTGCACAAAAGCAAATTTTTTGCTATTTCGCAGTCGATTACTTCCTCGATGTCCGCGCACATCTCAATCGAGAAGGCCGGTTCATGGTCTACGCGCTCGTAGGATATGCCGAGTTTATCGAGCAGTTCGTAGCACGCCTGTTCCGACGGCAGCCTGTTGGCCGCGTCCGCCGGTCTTCCCTCGCATCTTGCCAATTTGGTATTTTGCATCTATCTGTATCTCCCGATACGCGCAGCAAATCCTGCTGCGCGCGTTTTTTTATTCACGGCCCTCCGGCTGCCCGATGTCCGGCTTCGGCGTATCCCGCTTCTTTTCGGGTATCGGTGCGTTTTTCTTTCCGCGCCTTCTGCCGGAGGCATATCGCCTGCCTGACCTGGCCGCCGGCTCCTCACCGTCCGTGTCCGGCTGAGCCTGTTTAAACAGATGTATTGTACCCGCGTCATTTAGATTTTTCACTATGGCCGCGGCTATAGGCACGCCGAACAGACCGATGCCTCCGAAAAGGCTCGCCCCCACAAACATGGCCATAAGGGTAACCAGCGGATGCAGCCCGACACGGTCTCCGATTATTCTCGGCTCCATGATCTGCCTGACTACAATTACAACAACATAGAGTATCGCGAGTCCGATGCCTCTCGCGGCAGCTCCCTGCAGAAAAGACACTATCGTCCACGGAAGCAGCACAAGGCCCGCTCCGACTATCGGGAATATGTCGAACACGGCTATGAGCGCGCCGATAAGAACGGCTTTTTTCACTCCGATTATAAGCAGCCCTATGGTAATCTCGGCAAAGGTTATGAGCATTATAATCAGATATGATTTCCCGTATCTGAAGAGCACCTTAACAAAAGCGCTCCTTGCCCTTATCGCGATTTCCCCGGCCTTTTCGGGAAGCTGTCTTAGAAGGAACGAGGCCATCCGGCTGTAGTCGACGGCCATAAAAACCGTTGCTATAACGCATATTACGGCGGAAAGCAGAATGCTCGGCAGCGACGCGGCGAACCCGGTTATCCTCGACACGGCGTTCATGGAAAAGCTGGTCGCGGCGCTTCCGAGTGAGCTTATGAGCTGCGGCATGAGGCTGTCGATTATAGAAGCTCCGCCTTCTCCGCCGAGGCTGTATCTGGAAACGAATTCGTCTATATTCCGGGCGGCGTTTTCAAGCCCCGGTTTAATGCTTTGCGCGTACAGCCTGGGTATCTTCGAATAGATGTCCAGAATTGAGGTTACGATCCTCGCGCCCGTTAAAACCAGCAGCACGCCTACGATAAGAAAGAATAAAACGCAGCTGAGTATGGCCGCCAGATCGTTTCGCAGGCGGCACTTTTCATTCAGGAATTTTATAAAAGGCCTCAATATCGACGCGAAGATTATGGCAATAAAAAACGGCATTATAAGGTTTAGAAAGTATTTGAATATCAGGTATATTATAATTAATATAATCGCCCAATAGAAAACGTTTACAATGAAACGCCCGCGTTTTTTAAATTCCTCCAAGCGCCTAACCCCCCTCCCCTGTATTTTCTCCGGATGTCCCGTTTTTCAGACAGGCCGCCGCGGCTTTGCCGGAATGCGTGCCCGACCCGGTTTTCTTTATTCTAGCATTATACATCATCAAATGATATAATCAAGCAGTCAAAGCGGCCTGTTCCTGCTGCCGTTATTCACTTATTTATTTGATTTGGAGGTAATTAACTTGCCGAAAGAACTTATTTTTATATCTCCCATAGCGGGAAAACGGCTCATAGGCCGCGCGCTGGCCTCCGACCCCGAGGTAAGAGCGGCGCTTAACGGTCACACCGTTGTCGTAACCGCCGGTACGACAGACTCTTTCGCAGCGAAAGAACTGCTCGCGCTTATCGGCGACAGCGATGGATTCGATCTGCCGGGTTTCCACCGCGGTGTCGCCTCCCCGTCCTGGAACAAGGCAGGCAAAATCTTCCCGGGCGATGTGGTAATAAGAAACGGTAAATGGGACCGCGGCGTTGCCATAGCGGATATCGCAGCCGAGCTCACGGCCAAAGATATCGTGTTTAAAGGCGCGAACGCGATTACCTTATCTCCCCCCTCGGCAGCGGTTCTCGTGGGCAACCCCGCCGGAGGCACGGTCATGTCCGTTTTGCGCTGCGTTATAGGCGCCCGCGTGCGTATCCTCATTCCCGCCGGGGTCGAAAAGCTTGTCCCCGGAAACCTATACGATATAATGTTGAAAATAAACTCCCCGGATATGACGGGCCCGCGCATGTCGCCCGTGCCCGGAAGACTTTATACCGAGCTTGAGGCTCTGGCTTCCTTCGGTATTTGCGCCGAAATCGCCGCCTCGGGCGGAGTGAACGGGGTCGAGGGCGGCTGCTGGTTTATTTGCGAAGGCGATGATGACGCACTCGGAACGGTAAAAGCGCTGGTTGAGGAGTTTTCCTCACCCGCTCCGACCTTCAGCTGACCCGCACCCCGTAAAATGAATCGGCGCCCTCTGTCTTATTACGGAGGGCGCCGCAGCTTTATTTAAGGCAGCCTGTCGGTCCGGCAGGCTCCGCGAATATTCTTTTCATCACTATGACCTTTTGTTTTTTCTCCCCCTGCGCCTTTCATAATCCTTATCTATGTCCTTTTTCCAATCGGCTCCGAGAGGCGCCGAGCAAGCGCGAAAGCTGCTTACAGCTTCACTTACAACCTTATAATTGAGCTGGGTACCCTCCGAATCGGCGTGATACTGCGCCGCTCTGTCAGCCGATATTCCAAACCGCGCCGCTGTTTCGATCGCGTCGATGTTCGCGCCGAGGAAGATGAACTCCCAGCCGTATTTCTCTTTCCGATGCTCCACCATCTGCTTTACTTTGTCATATCCATACTCACGGCTGGCATTTTCCATGCCGTCCGTAGTAATGACAAACAAAATCTTCTCGGCCCGTTCTTCCGCGGCCGTGTGCTTTTGAGCATTGCCTATCTTATTAATCGTGCGTCCGACCGCGTCAAGCAGGGCCGTAGACCCTCTAACGAAATATTCTTTTTCGGTTATCGGCGCAATTCCCCTGATGTTAATACGGTCATGCAGCAGCTCGTACCTGTCGTCAAACAAAACGGTTGTGATTACGCACTCTCCGGCTTCACTCTTCTGCTTATTGAGGAGCGAGTTATAACCCCCGATAGTATCGCTCTCCAGTCCGCTCATCGAGCCGCTTCTGTCCAGAATAAATGCCAGTTCGGTAAGTCCTTTTTTCATCTTGTTATCCTCCTTTTTTGATTTTACAGTCCGAGGATAACACATTTAAAAGCACGCGAGGTCGCCCGTCCGGCGACATTTTACATCACGCCCCCAGCATGCTCTCGTCAAAGGCGAATAAGGCTTCGTTTATCTCAAAGATGTTGAAATTACCCTCATTTATGAAATACTCGACAATCAGGTCAAACCTGCTGCTCGGAGACATCGCGTATCCCGCCCTGCGCAGCAGATCCGCCGTTTGATCCAGGTTAAGCTCAAGCGCCACAGCCAGCGCGAGCGCGGTATTCTTGCTCGGTTTGTATTTTGGATTGCCGCGTATCTTTGAAAACAGCTTGCGGTCAAGATTCGCGCGTTTATATATTTCGGGGTCCGATTTTCCTTTCTCGTCAATAAGCCTCAAAAGCATTTCCGTAAAGGTCTCACCGATATGATTGACCACGTTATCCAAATCTCTCGACGCAATCGACGCCGAAACCATCTTCCGGAAATAGCCTCCGGCATCGGAGTCCTGTTCGCGGATCTGACTTAAAACCTCGTCAGCTTGATTTCCTCGCTGCCGCGCGGCATGCGTTTGAACATAATTATCATCTATGTATGTTTTAATGGACTTAAAAAGCTTATCGCTGAGCGTATAAGCCGCTTTATCAAAAACAACAAGGAAAACCGTCATATCATGTTTAAGCAGAAAGCTGCCGATAGCCGAGATAGCCACCCTTAACGCTTCGTCCTTCGGATATCCGAAAATTCCGGACGATATAAGCGGAAAAGCAACGGAAGTTAGCCCATGCTTAAGCGCAAGGTTCAGGGAATTTGTATAACAGGAAGTCAGCAGTTTTTCCTCGTTATGCCCTCCTCCCTGCCACACGGGCCCGACTGCGTGAATTATATGCTTCGCGGGAAGCTTATACCCGCCCGTGATCACCGCGCTTCCTACCGCGCAATGCCCGATACGCCCGCACTCCGTTCTTAACTTTTCCGCGCCGGCCGCGCTGAAAATAGCGCCGCAGACCCCGCCGCCCTGTTCAAGGCGGCTGTTTGCCGCGTTGACTATAGCATCGACTTTCATTTTTGTTATGTCGTTGCGGACAATCTCCAAAGGCATAAATATCCCCCTTTATCATTTAGCCGGTATCTCGCTCACCGTGACATGCGGAAGTCAGACTTACTTAATACCAGAAATTGTATCACGAATTTACAAATAAGCCAATATAAAGCCAATCCCCGCATTGAGCGGGGATCAGTGCTGAATATTCACCTGTTATATCTGAGGCAGCGTGTTGGTCGGCGGGCGGCAAATTCCGTTTCCGCAGACATAGAAGGTTGTCATGCCGTTTATAAACCCGTATTCTTCTGTGGGCGCGTTTAGAAATCTGACATAGGCGTCCCTGTTCAGTCCGCTTTTTATTTCATCCTTTTCCTTTTCATCCTTTAACACGACTACAATAACGTCGGGCGGATTCTTATCGAGCGACAGCGCAAGCAGGAAAAACGCATGCCCGGCGGGATACACGCCCGCTTCGGCGGACATGAATTCCATCTGCCGGCTCGCTTCTTCCCGCGTTTTTATGTCGTTTGTCAGGGCGGAAAGCAAAACGAGATTATAAGCCATCACCGAGTTGCCGCTCGGAAGCGCGCCGTCATACGTTTCCTTCGGTCTGAATATGAGCTCGTCGTTTTCACGGCCGGAAAGGTAAAAGCCGCCGTCTTTTTCATCCATAAAATCTCTTACGGCCTTGCCGCATACCGCTTGTGCCCGGGTCAAAAAATCTTCCTCACCCGTGGCTTTAGAGAGGCAGAGCAGAGCGAAAGCATAATACGCGTAGTCGTCTAAAAATCCCATGCCGGTGCGTACTCCGTCCCGGAAGCTCACAAACAGGCCTTCTCCGGCAGACAGCTTTTCACGTATGAAGGCTTCGGCCCTCACTGCCGCGTCAAGGTATTTGTCCTCGCCGAAAACATCGGACATCCGGGAGAAGGCGGCAATCATAAGTGAATTCCACGAGGTCAGTATCTTGTCGTCCAGGTGAAGCCCTGCTCTTGATTTTCTGTATTCGCGGATCTTCGGGAGATTTGATTCGAATCTGCCGTCAATGTTATCATTTTTTAGCAGATTGGGTATGCTTTTCCCCTCGAAGTTGCCTTTTTCGTTAATGCCGTAATATGAGCAGAACTCTTCACCGGTCTGTCTGCCCAGAAGGTTTATAATTTCATCGCGCTCGAAAACATAATATTTTCCCTCTACTCCGTCGCTGTCCGCGTCCTGCGCGCAGTAAAATGCACCCTCCGGGCTCGTCATCTCGCGCAGGATATACTCCGCCGTTTTCTCCGCGGCGTCCCTGTATATCTGTTTTCCCGTTATCCTGAAAGCCTCGGTGTAGCTCATCATTAAAAGCGCGTTGTCGTAGAGCATCTTCTCAAAGTGCGGAACCAGAAAATACCTGTCGGTAGAGTAGCGCGAAAACCCGTATCCTATATGGTCGAATATGCCTCCCCTGTACATCTGCGTCAGCGTTTTCTCCGCCATATGCAGACATTCGGTACTCCCCTCGGATTTATAATAATCCATAAGGAACAGCAGATTGTGCGGCGTCGGGAACTTCGGCGCGTTTCCGAAACCGCCGTTTACCTTGTCGAAGCTTTGCCTGAACAATGATACCGCGGTTTCGGGCAGATTTTCATCAATCCTCCCGCCCTTTGGAGCTTTCTGCTTAAGCGAGCTTATAATCTCTTCCGCCGAAGAAAGCAGCACCGACTTATCGCTTTCCCACTTCTCACTTATCGCTTCCAGAAGCTCCGTAAATCCCGGCATACCCCGGCCGGAGTGCTTCGGAAAGTAAGTTCCCGCGAAAAACGGCTTTTGCTCCGGCGTCATGAATATGCTCATCGGCCATCCGCCGCTGCCCGTAAAAGCCTGGCATACGGCCATATAAACTCCGTCAATATCGGGCCTTTCCTCTTTGTCGACTTTAATCGCGACGAAGTGTTCATTGAGTATTTCCGCGACCTCCGAGTCCTCAAAGCTCTCGTGGGCCATAACGTGGCACCAGTGGCAGGTAGAGTAGCCTATGCTCAAAAACACAGGCTTGTCTTCTTTTTTCGCTTTATCAAAAGCCTCTTCCCCCCACGGATACCAGTCTACGGGGTTGTAGGTGTGCTGCAGAAGATACGGGCTCTTCTCGTGAATCAGCTTATTTGGTTTTCTGTTATCGGTCATCGGGCATCACCTCCTGTTATAAGAAACATCACTACTTATTGTTATAACATTTATCTATCCTATTCTATATAAAAAATAAATAATTGTCTTTGAAATTACTGTGGTCAGAATATAAAGTTGCAGCTTCGCTGAATTACCGATACTGAAACCGCATTGTGACCGTTAGCACTAACGCACAATCTACTCCTTGCATGTGCCGAATATACTCTCGCATGAGCATAGTCGAAATGATTATTTACATCATACATCCGATACTCAAAGCCATCCGCAAAGTTTACTCCGATCTGCGTATCGCGTCCGAAAAGGGCTTTAAAACATCCGGCAAATGTAATACAATGGAATTCAC
>JAAYBW010000047.1 GCA_012729975.1 Clostridiales bacterium | reverse complement strand
AACAGGATAAAAGCGGCCGAGGCCCTGTGAATCAAAACAAAAAGTCAGTCCGCGGGATATTTACCGCGGACTACTTTATATTGATATCCGCCAAATATGTGATCCGTATTATTTCCGGATCCGGCGCGGATGAAAAATATTAATTTATCTCCCGACAAATTAGAATATTTGTACTAATATTGCATTTACCTGTCACACTCGCTATGGTTCACTCGCGCGTGCGCAGGTAAAAATTTTTATAAACCGTAAAACAGCACCGACAGTTAAGCAAATTGCGTCAAATGCGTGTGTCGGGTTCAATGTACGCCCGTTCTCGGCCTTTCCGCTTTTCCGTAAGCCTCACAATGCCGCGATATCACCTATAAGCTCATCAACATCGGAAGGTTTTGTGGCCCAACTTGTGCAAAATCGTACGACACTGTGTGTTTCGTCCGTTTTTGTCCAATGGCTGTAAGCGTATTTCTTCGAGAGCTTTTCGGCGGCGGCATCCGGCAAAATCGGAAACTGCTGATTTGTCGGCGAGTCGCATATGAACTCAAACCCCTTTGCCGCGAAGGCATCCCGTATGCGCAAAGCCTGACTTACCGCGTGCCCGGCGAGCTCGAGGTACAGCCCGTCCTCAAGCAGCGCGCAAAACTGCAGCCCGAGCAGCCTGCCCTTCGCGAGCATCCCGCCGTGCTGCTTAATTATATAACGGAAGTCGCGATCAAGCGCTTCGTTCGTGATTACAACAGCCTCTCCGAACAGTGCGCCGAGCTTCGTTCCGCCAATATAAAACACATCGCATAAAGCCGCGATATCCGCGAAACCGAGACCGCATCCCCGGTCGGCGACGGCATAGCCAAGGCGCGCTCCGTCAACGAACAGGTAAAGGCCGTATCGGCGGCATACCGAAGACAACGCCGTCAGTTCTTCCCTTGAATACAGCGTGCCCAGCTCTGTCGCCTGGGATATGTATACCATACCGGGCTGCACGGTGTGTTCTCTCGAATTGTCCGCCAGATGCGCGCGGCACATCTCCTCCACCTGTCCGGCCGTTATCTTTCCGTTAAGCGAGGGAATCGTCAGCACCTTGTGGCCGTACGCCTCTACGGCGCCTGTTTCATGGACCGCGATATGGCCGGTATCGGGTGACACGACTCCCTGATACGGCCGTAATCCGGCAGATATGACGGCCGCGTTCGCCTGCGTGCCGCCCACGAGGAAGTGTACTCCGGCTCTTTCGTTTTTACATAAACCGCGTATGATTTCCCTTGCTCTTTCGCAGTAGGCGTCCATACCGTAGCCGGGTGTCTGTTCCGCGTTGGTCTTCGTGAGCATTTCAAGTATCTTCGGATGCGCGCCCTCGGCGTAATCATTTTCAAATCGTATCATAGCTTTACCTCCATGGATCCCGTGCCGGCTTACGGGAAAACCGATGCCGGTCGACTCGGCCTCATATTATAGCACCGCCCCGGCTTATTGTCATCGTGTTTTTCACCGTATACGCGGTGTATCGTCTTTAGGCGGACCGGCCTTCGGCTCCGGAAGACGCGGGTTTTGCCGCCCGGCGAAAAAGTTCATTGCGTTTCGTGTCCGATGATACTAAAATAGTCATTAAACATGTTTTAACGGGAGAAATACCGGTGAAAGTAAAAGCAGCGTATATTAAGCACATAGCGTCTCTGCTCATGTTCGGAATGAACGGCATAGTAGCGAGCTTTATCTCCCTTAGCAGCTATGAGATCGTACTTACCAGAACTTTTATAGGAAGCGCTCTGCTTATTGCCATATTTGCTCTTTCAAGGCAGAAGCTTCATTTTTTTAAAGACAGGAAATATACGCTCTGCCTCATCGCTTCCGGTATCGCTATGGGAATGAGCTGGATGTTTCTGTATGAAGCCTATACACAGCTCGGAGTCGGCGTAGCTTCCCTGGCTTATTACTGCGGCCCTGTCATAGTTATGATATCTGCCCCCCTGCTCTTCCGGGAAAAGCTGACCTGGGCGAAGGCAGCCGCTTTTCTCGCGGTTCTCGCCGGTATGTATTGCGTGAACATGCAGGCCTCGGGTGGCGGGAGTTCGGCATGGGGCCTGTTTTGCGGAGCGATGTCCGCCCTCACATACGCCATAATGGTCATTTTCAATAAAAAAGCCGGCGGGAAATCGGGCCTTGAAAACTCAATGTGGCAGCTGCTGACTGCCTTTTTGACGGTAGCGGCTTTCGTCGTTATAAAACAGGGTTTTGTCATAAACATAGAGCCAGGGGACTGGATACCGATTTTAATACTCGGCATTATCAACACCGGCGTCGGATGCTATTTTTATTTTTCGTCTATAGGGAAGCTGCCTATCCAGACCGTCGCCGTATGCGGTTATCTGGAGGCGTTGTCGGCCGTTGTTTTCTCTGCCGCCTTCCTGCGGGAAAGGATGACTCTCATACAGATCGCGGGTGCGGTCCTTATTATCGGAGGCGCGGCCTTCGGAGAGTTGTATTGTCCGGGGCGCATAAAACACGCATAAAACAAGCTAACCCCAAATGTTGAAAAATTAACAAATTAATTGTAAAATATAATTTTAGAAACGTTGGGATATAATGCCTTATATATCCGTCTCTCACGGAGCAGAGATCTTCTTTGAGGAAACCGGAAGCGGGCCCCCTCTACTTCTTCTGCACGGTAACGGCGAAGACTCATCGTGCTTCGCCGCTCAGATTCCCGCTTATTCGCAAAAATTCCGTGTCATATCGGTAGACAGCCGGGGACACGGCCGCTCGACACACGGTGACGCTCCGCTTTCTATTGAACTGATGGCCGAAGACGCCGCGGCCGTTATCGGCGCGCCGGGATCGGGACAGGCGGCGGTCCTGGGCTTTTCAGACGGGGGAAACATCGCTCTCGAGCTTGCCTCCCGCTTCCCGGAGCTTGTTTCGGCACTTGTCATATCCGGCGCCAACACCGAACCCCACGGGCTGCGTCTTAAGATACTAAGAGAAATGGAAAAACAAGCCCTCGCGGAAACCGACCCGATCAAAAAAGAGCTTTTTGCCCTCATGACCGAGCAGCCGCACATATCAAAGGCGCAGCTTCGGGCGATACGATGCCCGACACTTGTGACCGCCGGAAGCAGCGATATGATACGCGTCACACACACACGTTATATCCGCGCCAATATTGCCCGAAGCCGGCTGTATGTTTTTGCGAGCTCCTCGCATTTCACTAACACCGAGATGCCGGAGCTTTATAATAAAATCACATTAGACTTTTTGGAGGAATGCTTCTATGGCAAAAAAACAGTTTAAGGCAGAGTCCAAGCGTCTATTGGGGCTTATGATTGATTCAATCTACACTCACAAGGAAATTTTCCTTCGTGAGATTATATCAAACGCCTCAGATGCTATAGACAAGCTCTGCTACAAGGCGCTTACCGAGCCGGAAATCGGCCTGACTCGCGGCGACTTTTTTATCGCCGTCAGTATTGACAAGGCCGGCCGCACGGTCACCGTCGAAGACAACGGCATAGGCATGACGGCCGAGGAAATGGACAGCAACCTGGGCGTTATCGCCAGATCCGGTTCGCTCAAATTCCGCAGCGACATGGCCGAAGACAAGCTCCAAGAGAGCGATATCGACATAATCGGCCAGTTCGGCGTGGGATTTTATTCCGCGTTTATGGTGTCCGACAAAGTGCAGGTAATTTCAAAAGCCTACGGCTCAAACGAGGCCAACAAGTGGGAATCCGCCGGCGCGGACGGCTATACGATTACGCCCTGTGAAAAAGAGAGCCACGGCACCAAGGTTATCATGCACATCAAGGAAAATACTGCCGAGGAAGATTACGACGAGTTTCTTGAGGATTACAGGCTTCAGGCGCTTATACGAAAATACAGCGACTATATCCGCTATCCCATAAAGATGGACGAGGAGAAATCCCGTCCCGTGGAAACCGACGAGCTCGATGAAAAGGGCAACAAAAAAACCCGTTATGAAATATATACGGAAAATATAACTGTAAACAGCATGGTGCCGATCTGGCAGCGCTCGAAAAGCGAGGTCAGCGACGACGACTGCCGCAAATTTTACCGTGAAAAGTATTACGACACCGAGGATCCCGTATGCGTTATCCGCGTGAACGCGGAGGGATCGGTAAGCTACAGGGCTTTGCTTTT
>JAAYBW010000313.1 GCA_012729975.1 Clostridiales bacterium | reverse complement strand
TACGGGCTATAAAGCCGGGAACTGTATGGCTTTGTATTTCTCAAGCTGCTCACGGACGATTTTTTGGTTTTCGGGTTCGTAAAAAAAGGCCATTCCGGCACCGATCTCGGTCAAATGCTCTTCGTTTCCCAGAAAGCGGTTTCTTTCCAGGCCGTTTTCGGCTATGACGAATTTGTAACCGCCCTTTCCGTCCGGCTCCAGCGTCCCTCCGGAGCCGCACACCTGGCATTCGTAATCGTATCTGAGTCCGTCCCAGCGTTCCTCACCTTTTATAATCGCGTTTGAATGACACACGGGGCACCAGCCGAAATCCTCATCACCGAGCCATTTTCTGTCCTCAATCGGAGTGTTGAGAGCTTTTACGATATTCTCTCCGAGCCGATGCGCCCGCCGGAGAAATTCCGGTCTGAGCAACACCTGCGCGGGTCTGTTAAGCCGCTTGGCCAGCATCATGTCGATTACGCGGAAGGATGTTGTAAACATCGTGGCACCCATGCCTTCAAGCGCCATTGACTGCCAGGAGCGGGTTGAACCTCCGACGGATATGATTCCGGCGATTCTGTTCTTCTTTTCGATGGCGCCGACATGCTGCAAAAAAGAAACCTCATACGCCAGATTGCGCTGCGCGAACGCAAGGTAGGCGGAGCAGGGCATCAGATCGTAGGTCGGAACGGAAAAGATGACCGCGTCCATTTCCAGCATCTTTATCGTAAGCCTGTCCTTGTCATCTTTATCTTTAAGGACGCAGGGCACCCGAACTCCTTTTGTAAATCCGGACGTACACGCCTCGCAGCCTGTGCAGTGAAGTATTTTATAGTCGGTGAGATTGATCATAAGAACTTCCGCGCCATTTTCCCGGCATACGGAAAGCGCTTCCTTAAGCAGTATTTCAGAGTTGCCGCCTTTCCTGCCGGCTGTGATTCCCATTACCTTCATGGTCTTTCTCCCTTATGATGTTTATTAATCGGGCATTTCTTCATGTTTCGTTAACCTTTTGCTCCCGGGTTCTTGATGAACTCAGCCAATCTGCTTCGGCGCGGTGTGACCTGTATTTACCGACAAAGTTATAAGGATCATCGGCTTTTCTACTTTCCTGAAAACCAGCGGGAGATGGTATACCCCCTCGGGCGCCAGCATAGCGGCGGCCTTTGTGATCGTAAAGAATTCCTGATCCTCTCCCTGTATACCAAAGCCGAACTCCGCCTCGGCGTGCAGCTCGGTCAGGTCGTCCAAATCAAGGCTCAGAAAAATCAAGGCCTCATCATATGTATGTGAATGGGGAGCGTATGTCAGGTCGGGTCTGCGTGGGCCAAGCTGATGGGCTTTCGTGACAGTTTGCCACGACATGGAAACAGGGATCGGAACCGCGGCGGATCCCGCATCAACATGAGTGTAGATACCGCCGGCATCGGACGCCAGGGCGGAACCGTAATGATACGGATCCTTGCGGGCAAATTTCAAGCTTTGTATATTCTTTTTATACTCGTTGCGAAATTCGCCCCATGCGCCGAAGTCCTCACCCGGCTTTGCTTTTTCATCATAAACATTGGCTCTGAGTTCCCCGGAGCAGTTAACGGACAAGAAGAAAAACTTCTTTTCCAGGTCAGTAACAACGGGCGAAAAATGGGGTGTCCCCGCGGGAATGAGCACCACGGAGGGCGTTGACATGCGCTGACGCACCCCGCCGGCACCGGCGCCAAGGTCAATTTCCAACTGCGCACCCAGTTCCAGCATATTACCGGGATCAGCACTCAGAAACCAGAGAATCTGATCGTAGTCATGGGTATGCAGCTTATCGCTTTCCTCCGTGATCATACCGGTTTGGCCAATCAGACCGCAGCGGATTGAAAAGCTGTCCCAACCAAAGAAGGATTTGTCCAGAACGGCACATTTCTCGATGCTTCCCACGTTTTCCCGAATGCCGATTTCCTTTGCCAGATAGCCGTATTTCCTGCTTTCTTTCTGCTCCATAATCTCACCTCGTTAAAATGATGTCGGAAGAAATGATAGTGATACTTAACAAATTCTATCACACCTATAACATTTTGTATTCCGTTACAATCGTAAGTGGCCGCTCGCTCGCTGAGTCACTGACTTCTCAGTCGAGCAGCCAAGGGGAATTTCGCCAAAGGCTCTCACAGAGCCGCACGTGAATCTCTCGATTCATACGGCTGCTATCATTCACTCATATATAAACCAATCATATAGAATTCCACCAGAGAGCCCGATGTGCAAACATGTCGGACTCTTAATTTTATGCTTGTTGCAGCGATTCTTAAGGGCTGCTAAATACGAAGAGCACAAAATCGTTATTGAGAGAAATATCAAGTTTCCGTCCCCTTACGGGGAAGAGGCCTTCTAAATACTACCCCTAAAAAAGCCGGTATTCACAAGGGCTAAATCGGCCCTTTGCGGGGCACTGCCTGTTTTTCTTAACAAATACCGGTTTTTTTGTATATACCCCGCAGTTTGTTTTAAATGATAACATAATCCTCGTCAAACTCCAGCAAGCCCAACGGGCTGTATGCTCTTATATCCGCTCTTGCGCTGAGCTTATATATTCTAAGATAATCTTCTTCGGCCAGTATTTTCTCAGCAGCCAGAATCATTCTTTGATAGAGTTTGTTTGTCAGCATACACTCAAACACGGACTTCTGAACACGCAAGCCGTAGCTTTTCAGGGTTTTCGCCATTCGGTTTCTTCTTTTATTATCCGGTATGTCATAAACAACAACAATTAGGTACTGACGGGTATTATCATCCGTTTTCAAAGAAAAGTCAAAAACTTCTTCATCATAACTCATATCGGTTACCTGATAATCACCGGCTTATACAATGACGCGTCTTTGTTTTCCAGCGCGCTGCACAAAGCGGTTACCTGGCTCAGGACGCTCTGCCTGAAGTTCATTGAGAATTCATTATTGGTATATTTGTGGTCTCTGCGGATTCTCTTTTCAAATTTATCAAGGAATACTCGGCGACCGGCATCCGTTAGGTATATGCCGGCGTTTTCGGCTTCATAAAAATGCTCGGGTTTTATTTCGTGTGTATTCGCAAGAGACATAGCCAGAGAGTCGACAATCACCGGACGCCATTCTTCCATCAAATCCGAAGCAAGCGCGGGGTGGCCTGTTCGATCTTTGTGCAAGAAGGCCGCATACGGGTTAAGCCCCCGCAGTTCTATCGCGTTGTAAACTTCGTACATCATAAGCGTGTATCCAAAACTGAGCATCGAGTTGAATTTGTCCTCCGGCGGTCTGCGGGACCTGCCGGAGAACGAGATGTCCCTGTCTATCAGCATAGATAACGCTTCAAAATACAGTCTGGCGCACATTCCTTCGCAGCCGGCGGCCTGCTTGATATCCGAAACACGCTGTGAGTTCTCCCTCAAT
>JAAYBW010000312.1 GCA_012729975.1 Clostridiales bacterium | reverse complement strand
TCTATAACGACCGTCTTCATGATTAATCATCTCCGTAAAGCAGGGTAAAGCTTTCGTAATGGTCATCGGTGTAATACACAAGGCCGTCGCTTGAATAAACGATCCTCTTGGCGCCCCTGCTGTCGGCGCCCAGGGTGTCAATATCACATTCTCTGTATGTTCTTCCATCGGCAGAGGGCAGAAGGCCTTCGTAATTGCCGAAATAGCTGCCGCCTATACACCTGCCGGGGGCATAGGGCTCCAGCGAACCGCCGCTCCAGCCGAGCTCCTGCGCTTCCTTCTTTGTGATGTAATTGGAGGGCAATTTGCCGTATGTGTGAATATACAAGGCGACGTCTTCTTTTGAGCTGTATGTTCCGTCTTCCCGTATCATTGAAGAGGAGGTCTCTTCGGGTTCTGTCAGGCTGCCGTCCGCTTCGGGAGCGGGGCTTGCCGCCGCGACTGTCGGGCTGGTATCCGGAGCACCGTTATATGAGATGTCCTGTAAGCCGCAGCCGGAAAGCAAGAGGAGTACCAGCGCGAAAGCCGCGGCTATCAGAATAATCCGCGGCGCGCGGCTGCCTTTATTTTTGAAAGTCCGCATATATTAAAATACCTCAGGTCTTTGAAAAAGCATTGCACGAATGGCAAACACTTCTTCGGTGTCTGCCATTCGTGCCGAATAAGCGCTCAGGTTCTCAAAATTATACTGTCAGCTGAATATTTCAGATGCCGAGCTCGCTTTTGAGCCTTTCCAGTTCGTCATCAACCGCGGCCGAGCTCTTTGCGGAATATTTCTCCTCCAGAGATTTAGCTTCGTCAACAGGCTCGGCATTGAGCGTGGCCATCGCGTTTGCCTCGTCGAGCATTCTGGTGGCTTTATCCTCCATGCGGCTGAAAGCGCTCATCGCGCCCTGCGCGGTGCTGATGGAAGCGGAAGCCTCATTGAGGGTTTCCTGAGTTTTGGCGACGGCTACCTTTGCCTTAATCATCTCGCGGCGCGCTTTGAGCGTCTCTATATCGGAGGCCAGCTTATCGTGCATCTGACGCATCTTGACAGAGTTCTCATGGGCGGCGGTATACGTTGCCATAAGCGAGGTGCCCAGTGCCTCAAGTTCCTGCTTCTTGGCGATGAAAACGCGGGCGTCGCCCTCATTCCCGGCCGCGAGCGCTCTTTTGGCAAAGTCGGTATATTTGGCTACCTCGGCCTGATTTTCATCTACCAGCCTCTTTGTGCGGGCTTCCTCGGCCATAATGCCGGCCGTGCTGCGTTTTACCTCGGCGATGTCATCCATCATATCGCGAAGATACTGATCGATCATTTTAGACGGGTCTTCCATTTTATCGATAATCGCGTTGATATTCGCCTTTATGATGTCGCCGAACCTTTCCAGAATAGCCATAACAATTCCTCCTTAAAGATTTTATCAGTCTTTTTTGTCTTCGTATTTTTTCGCCAGGTCTTCCGCTTCGCTGTCGCTGAATCGCTCGATAGGTGTGTTGAGAATTTTCTCCGTCTGCTCCGATTCGAGATTCTTTTGCTTTTTAACCCGCTTCCACCAGATAAACAGGATGACAACGATGATTATAATGCCCAAAACCACCAGAACGGGAATCCAGGGTGATTTTGTGACCTCCATTATTCTGTCTGCCGCGTCGCTGAAAGCGCCGCCGAACATTTCGGCTTCCGAAAGAGCCGAGTTATAGTAATTTGTGTCCAAATAGTCAAGGAGAATGTCTCCGGCTTCCGCGTCTATGACGCCCTTGGCCTGAGTCCCGGTGACGTAATATTCCATATAGTCGCCCGGAGAATATTCGAAAAACACCAGAAGAATATGCGCTTCATCTGTAAAAAGCTCATCATAGAGGCTTTCGGCAAAACTCTGCAGCTCAGTGAATGAGGGGTAGTGCGAACCGTTTACGGTGTCCGTAATGTAGACGTAGGGCTGCACGCCCGTTTTGTCGTAAAAGTGTTTAAGACCGCTGACAAGAACAGACTTGCTTTCGATCCAGCCCAGCTCGTCGGTATAGTAATCGGTCTCGTTTACGGAGCCCTTCGGCAGCGGCTCGCGCTCGATCGTTGATTTGGCGATTTTAATACCGGCATCGCCGTATGAATTGAGAGAAAAAATGACAGCTATAATGATTATAACAATCACGACGATTATGATCGCGGCGGCGCAGCCGCATCCGGCTTTTCCTCCTCCGCCATTGCCTCCGCCGTTATTGCCTCCGCCGGACCCTCTTCCCATTCTGCTGCCGACATAACCGCCCAGAAAAGCGCCTCCGAAAGAACCGCTTCCGCTCGGCCTGTATGAGCTTCCGCCGACAAAGGGGCTGCGGCTTCCGCTGCTGCGTCCGCTTCCGAATGAGCCTGTACCGCCTGAGGAGCCCCGTCCGCTTCCGAAAGAGCCGCCGACTCTTCCGCCGCCGCCGCGGCTTCCGCCAAAGGATCCGCCTCCGCCTCTGCTTACTCCTCCTCCTCCGCCTCTGCCCATATACTCAACCTTCTTTCCGGAAAACTGTATATGCGGGTGCTTTAACAATAAACGGACAATGACTTTTACAGCGTCACCTGATTTATCGATGACAGCGAAAACCCGCACAGGATCACCGATAATATTATACCACCGACGCGGATATTAACAACAGATAAATTTGATTGCCCCGGCCGCTTACACGAGCTCACATGTCGGTCGACACACCGGCTCTTTTTCCCGCTCTGTTCATTTCCCCGTTTTCGTAAGGGATTACATAGACGGCCTTTATACCCGGGAGCTTAAGTAAAAAAAGATCTGCCGCGGAGTGAAACCTTGAAGTATATCCCGGGGGAGGCTTCGGATGCGTATGTAAGTATGCGGCTATACCGGCTCTTCTTTTAAGGCGCTGCGCCAACGACTCAAACAGATACAGGATAAGGAAGGGGATGACCGCGTTGGCGCGAATGAAGCCGAGTTCGCCCATGCCGGAATACGTCCGGCCGGTATAGTATCTGACATTGCCCCCGATCCGGGCGGCATAAACGATTGCCGCGTATTCTTTTTTAACGCCC
>JAAYBW010000046.1 GCA_012729975.1 Clostridiales bacterium | reverse complement strand
CAACCGTTCTTGTCAACGTTAACCGCTTCGGTTCTTATTTCGTATAATGATACACGGATACACAGCCGTTAATGTCTGCAGGTTATAGATATGAAAGCGTTTCCCCGATCAGTTAAAAAAATGCAAAACATATATTGACAAGATATTTTGGCTGTGCTATATTGCGATAAACCGATGAACGAGAGTAGTAGTTCCTTGCAGCTGAGGGCACAGAGAGCCGCCGACGGTGGAAAAGCGGTACCGAGGCTAGGAGCGAATGGACTCGCGAGGGCAAACCGAAAGAGCCTGCGGCTCAAGTAGGGGAGACGGGGATGGATTTCCGTTATCATTATCCTGCGTATGGTAGTACGCGTGAGTGGATGCGCGAATAATGCGCGTCAAGCCGGGTGGCACCGCAGGAGCGATCAATGCTCTTGTCCCTGCAAAAAGCAGAGACAAGGGCGTTTTTATTTGCCCTTGTCGAGGTAAAATGCCGAAAGGAGAATGTTAAATGGAAGACCGGAAAATCCCCTACAAAATTTATCTCGAAGAAGATGAGATGCCTAAGGCATGGTACAATCTCAGAGCCGACATGAGGGTAAAGCCCGCCCCGCTGATACACCCGGGCACGAAGCAGCCGATGACGGCGCAGGAGTTGGAAGTCGTGTTTTGCACTGAGCTAGTAAAACAGGAGCTTGACGACACAACGCCTTTTATCGAAATACCGCAGGAAATCAGAGACTTTTACAAAATGTATCGCCCGTCCCCGCTGGTCAGGGCATACTGCCTGGAGGAAAAGCTGCAAACCCCCGCGAGGATATACTACAAATTCGAGGGAAACAACACAAGCGGCAGCCATAAGCTCAATTCCGCGATAGCCCAGGCGTTTTACGCAAAAAAGCAGGGCCTTACCGGACTGGCGACGGAAACGGGAGCGGGACAGTGGGGAACGGCGCTGTCGATGGCCTGCTCGTATTTCGGACTTGACTGCCTGGTGTATATGGTCAAGGTTTCCTACGAGCAAAAACCCTTCAGGCGTGAGGTCATGCGTACCTACGGCGCGACAGTCACTCCCTCGCCCTCTGCGGAGACTGCCGTGGGACGGAAAATCCTCGCGGAGCATCCCGATACGACAGGAAGCCTCGGCTGCGCTATTTCAGAGGCGGTCGAAACGGCTGTCTCGAAAGAGGGATACCGCTATGTTCTGGGCAGCGTTCTCAATCAGGTGCTGCTGCATCAGTCGATAATAGGGCTCGAAACAAAGGCCGCGCTCGATAAATACGGCATCAAGCCGGATATCATAATAGGCTGCTCGGGCGGCGGATCAAATCTCGGAGGACTCATCGCCCCATTCATGGGAATGAAGATAAAGGGCGAGAGCGATTGCCGCATAATAGCGGTAGAACCCGCCTCCTGCCCGAGCTTCACTCGGGGCAAATACGCGTATGACTTCTGCGACACAGGGATGATAACCCCGCTCGCCAAGATGTATACGCTCGGCAGCGGCTACATTCCCGCGCCGAACCACGCCGGGGGCCTGCGTTACCACGGCATGAGCACCACGCTCTCGCAGCTTTATCACGACGGCTATATGGAAGCCGTAGCGTTGGGGCAGACATCCGTATTCAAGGCGGCGGAAGCGTTCGCGCGGGTGGAGGGAATACTCCCCGCGCCGGAGAGCAGCCACGCGATAAAGGTCGCCATTGACGAAGCGATGAAATGCAAAGAGACGGGCGAGGAAAAGAACATCGTCTTCGGGCTCTCGGGCACCGGTTATTTCGATATGAAGGCTTACGAAAGCTACCATGACGGGAAAATGACGGACTATTGCCCGACAGACGAGGAGATAGCCGCGGGCCTGGCCGGGCTTCCCGAGGTCTGAAATTCACTCAAAATAAACAGCTGTCGAAAATTGAACCGCGTTCATTTTCGACAGCTGTTTTTCCGCGCCGCTTGTCAGCTGAACTTTAATCGTGACTCAAGTATATCCACTGCGTCGAGATAGCCCGAAAAGTGCCGTCCGCTTATCGTGGCCACGCAGGCGGAGGAGACATAGGATATTCGGCGGTAAGGCTCTCTGGCGGAAATATCCGATATATGGACCTCGACCGCAGGAAGGCCGACAGCCTTAAGCGCGTCCGGTATCGCTATGCTCGTGTGCGTGTAAGCGGCGGGATTTATTATTATGCCGTCCGCTTTTTTATAAGCGGACTGTATCGAGTCTACTATATCACCCTCGTGATTTGACTGGTAAAATTCAGCGGTGATATTTTTCCGGCCGCAATAGTCCGAGATCAGCTTCTCCAGCTCCGCGAGAGTTCCGGAGCCGTATATTTCGGGCTCGCGCACTCCGAGCATGTTAAGATTAGGTCCGTTTATTATAAGCAGCTTCACAGTCCGAGCTCCTCCTTAATCTTCAGGGCGGTATCATAGGACGAATCGTTAAAAAACGAGCAGTCGCTCCATGCCTCGTACAAAGGCTGCCTTCGGCGGTAGAGTTCTTCGGTACCGAGCGACTGCGATAACGGGCGGCCTTTTGTCGTAAGACTTCCGATATCTGCGTTTATCAGCACGACGGTGCTGTTTTGCATAAGCAGATCACGGTTTTCCGGCACGGTGACGACGCCTCCGCCCGCGGCGATTATTATCCCGCTCTCCTTTGAAACCTCTCTTAGCACGTTCGTTTCCTGCGTCCGGAAATATTTTTCTCCCTTTGAGGCGAATATCGAAGATATATCGGTGCCCTCTGCCTGTTCGATAAGCGCGTCCGTATCGATCAGACGGCGGCCGGTCAGCCTCGCCAGATACTTGCCGACCGTCGTCTTTCCGCTTCCCGGCATGCCGATTAAAGCGATATTTTTCGTCTGTCGGGATAATACGCCCGTTATTTGAGCAATCAGGCTATCCGGAACGGATCTGCCGAGAAAAAGCTCGGCAGCCGCCTTGGCCTGGGCGACGAGCATTCTAAGACCACCGCGACACGGTATATTCAGCCGCTGCGCATCGAGCAGCAGCTTTGTTTTTGCCGGGTTGTATATCACATCCAGCACAAGCCGGCATCTTTCGAATCTTTCGAGCTCCAAAAGAGAAGAACCGTTATCGGGATACATTCCGACGGGGGTCGTGTTGACAATCAGCCGGGTGTCGTAATGCTTAGAAATGCTGCCGTAATTATCGCTGCCGGTTCTCGAGACGATTACTACCGGGTCCGCCCCGGCATCGCGCAGGACCGCCGCGGCTGTTTTAGAGGCCCCGCCGCTTCCGAGTACAAGGGCTTTTTCTCCGGCCGGCAGGTGCCTGTCTTCTCCGAGCATAACGGAAAATCCGTAATAATCGGTGTTGTCGCCGTAATAAGTGCCGTCAGGTCTGCGAAGAACCGTGTTCACGCATCCTATCGATTTCGCGCGAGCGGACAACTCGGAGCAGTAGGGCACGGCATCGAGCTTATAAGGTATCGTCACGTTAAAGCCCCGCAGATCGTTTTCACGAAAAAATTCATCGAGCCGCTCGGGCTCCAGAGGGTACAGGCCGTACTCGTAATCGCCGAGCAAGGCGTGGATGCGCGGTGAAAAGCTGTGCTCCAGCCGCCTGCCTATAAGACCGAATTTTTCCATGCCCTCTCTCCTTTTTCCGTCCCGTAAGGGGAAGCCTCTTATAGTCCGCCGGGCGCCGCGCTAAACCGTTTCGGAGTAGCTGCCCAGATATTTCATAGACATGCACATTCCCTCGATGTCGCTGAAAAGCTGTGTGAATTCATCCGAATATACCGAGGTTTCCAGGTCGAAGTAGAACATGAATTCGAAATCGGTGTTCGGCAGGGGTCGGCTTTCAAGCTTTATAAGGTTAATTCCAAGCGCAAAAAAGCGCGAGAGCACCATGTAGAGCGAGCCGGGCTTATGCGGAAGAACCATCATTACGCTGGTCTTGTCCGCTCCCGGGTATATCTCGAGTTTTTTGGATATGCAGATGAAGCGCGTGAAGTTGCTGCCCCGGTCCTGCACGGACTCTCGCAGACAATCCAGTGAGTATATTTCGGCGCAGGCGCGGGAGGAAAGGGCCGCCGCGTCGTTTCGTCCCGACTCAAAAACCAGCCGCGCGGCCTCGGCGGTGTTTTCACAGGGGGTTATTCTGACGCCGCCCAGACTTTTGAGAAAATCTCCGCACTGGGCTATAGCCTGTTCGTGAGAAAAGATCTCTTTTATCCCCTCAATATGCGCGCCGCGGCGGGCCAGCAGGCAGTGATCCACCTTAAGCCTCGTGCTGCGGACAATGCTGAAATCATACTTCATCATAAGGTCGTAGATCTTGTTTACAGAGCCGGCCGTGCTGTTTTCAAGCGGCAGCACGCCGTATCGGCAAAGACCGTTTTCTATGGCGGAAAAAACGCCTTCGAAGGAGTTAAAATACATTATGCTCGCGGCGGGGAAGAGCTTTTGGCAGGCCTGCTGAGAATAAGCACCCTCCACTCCCTGGCAAGCCACCAGAGGGCGGGCGGGGAAAAGCGGCTCGGTGTTTTCGATGGCGCGCAGGATCTTGTCCTTAAGCTCCGATTCACCGGGAAACAGCTTTCTCTGGTATGAACGGCTAAGCTCGAAAATCAAGGTAAAAAGCGCGTCCGTATAGTTTGCCAGCTCAGGCCCGACAAGTTCGGCTATCGCGGTGCGCTTTTCACGCTCGCGCTTCGGGTCATATGTCGGAATGCCGTTTTTCGCCTTATAAGATGCTATGTCCGCGGTTATGTCCATACGCTCCCGGAAGAGCCGTACCAATTCGCTGTCTATAGCGTCGATACGGTTTCTGTAATCGGTAAGATCCATTTATAATACTCCTTATAGATATTTTCTGTATTCGAGCAGTGAGTCGTATACCGCGATGGCGGCCGCGGCTTCCACGCATGGCACGGCTCTGGGTACTATGCAGGGATCGTGCCTTCCGCCGATAGTGATATCGGCTTGCTTCATACGGGAAAGGCTGACGGTCCTCTGGGTTTTCGCGATTGAAGGAGTGGGCTTGAAGGCTGTCCTGAAAATGACCGGCATGCCGGAGGATATGCCGCCGAGTATTCCGCCGTGATTGTTTGTAAGCGTTCTTATCACCCCGTCAGCGACAGTGTAGCTGTCGTTATGAGCGCTTCCGGGCATTAAGCAGCCGGCGAAGCCTGCGCCGAACTCTATGCCGCGCACTGCCGGTATTGCAAAAACAGCGGCGGATATTCTGTTTTCAAGACCTTCGAACATAGGCTCGCCGACACCGGCCGGCAGATCGATGATCGCGCATTCCACGATTCCGCCGACGGAATCTCCCTGCGATTTCACACGCTCTATCAAAAGCGCCATTTTTTCTGCCGCAGCGCCGTCAATTACAGGCAGAGCGTTTTCCGACACCGCCTTAAAATCCGAGGGGGAGACCGAGACAGGGTCAAATCTTTTGTCCGCTGCCTCGCCGATTCTTTCTATATGAGCGCCGACGCGCACGCCCTCGTCTTCGAGCAGCTGCAGGCAGACCGCTCCCGCGATGCAAAGCGGCGCCGTGAGCCGTCCGGAAAAGTGCCCGCCGCCGGAGCTGTCCTGTGCGCCTTTGTATTTAACCTGCGCGGTGTAGTCGGCATGTCCGGGCCTTGGTGTGTCGGAAATGGCCGTGTAGTCGGCGGGACGAATATCCTTGTTTTCTATAACGGCGGCGAGCGGCGCTCCGCAGAGCCGTCCTCCCGAAAGGCCCGACAGTATCCGAACCCTGTCCGGTTCTCTTCGCGCGGTTGACAGCGGGGTTTTTCCGGGCGCGCGTCTTTGCATAAAGGCATCGATCGCGTCCATATCCAGTTTGCGGCCCGCGGGCAGCCCGTCTATTACAACGCCTATAGCCTCGGAATGCGACTGACCGAATACGGATACGCGAATGTTTTTCCCCCAGCCTGAGCTCATATGTTCATACCTCCGTGATTTCGACTTTCGCGCCCAGCGCACGAAAATCCTCAAAGAACTTCGGATAGGATTTCGCGACGGCCTGCGCGCGCTCGATTATTACGGGTCCGGTGCAGATTACGGCAGCCACGGCGGCCATCATCGCTATTCTGTGATCTCCGAATGAGTCCGTCGTGCCGCCCGCGAGCGTCCTCCGGCCTGAAATGATCAGCATATCATCCCTTTGGGCGGCGTTCGCGCCGAGTAATTTGAGGGTTCTGCCGACGGATAAAAGTCTGTCGCTTTCCTTAAACCTGAGCCTGCCTGCGTTCTTGATGATCGTTGTTCCGTCGGCGGAAGCAGCAGCTACGGCAAGAGCGGGAACAAGATCGGGTATTTCGCCCGCGTCTATCTCAATCCCCTTAAGACGCCCGCCGGGATTGACGGTGACGCTGCTTTTTCCGGCCGAAATATCGGCGCCGAATCGGGACAAAAGCTCCAGTATGGCACGGTCGCCCTGCTTCGAGTCCGCGGAAAGGCCCAGACAGGTGAGCCCCGAGCCGCCTGCGGCCGCCGCGCACAGCCAGAAAGCGGAGTTTGACCAGTCGCCCTCAACGGTTACGCTGCCGGGTGAAATGTATTTTTGCCCTCCCGGTATGCTTATCGTATTATCCCGCCAATATGCCTTTATACCGAAGCTCCTTACCGCCTCGAGCGTGAGAGAAATATAGCTTTTTGATTCGGCGGCGCCGGTTATCACGATCACGCTGTCCGAGTCAAGCATCGGAAGAGCGAAGATGAGGCCCGAGATATACTGGGACGAAATGCTCCCGGGTAAGGTATAGCGGCCGGGACGAAGAGCGCCGCCGACAGAAAGCTCAGATGTGCCTTTCGCGCCGATAACGGCACCGTGTTCCTCAAGGACGTTCCAGAAGACCTCCATAGGCCGCTCGGGAAGCCTTCCCCCCAGTATAAAGCGAGAGGGCAGACCCAGAGCGCAGGCGACGGGGAGAAGGAACCGGTAGGTTGAGCCGCTTTCGCCGCAGTTGAGCACACGCTCGGTCATGTATTCGGATATGCCGGACGGAGATGTCGCATAGCCGGAGGGCACGCGTGCAACGCGCGCGCAAAGCGAATTGAGACAGGCGGCGGTGGCCTCTATGTCTTCCGAGGAATCGGGACAATTAACGGACGTATCGCTCCCGGAAAGAGCGGAGCATATGAGCAGCCTGTGGGCCTGAGACTTGGAAGCGATGGCGTTTATCCGACCGCCTATATGAGCGGATAAAACAGCGGCTTTCATAAGGTCGCTCCTTTCAAAGTCCGAGCCGGAGAAATTCTGCGGCCTCCCCGAGCGCTGTTTTTCTGAGCACGCATCGGCCTATGTCTTCGGGTACGACAAGAGTTATGTGCGATGAGCCGCGCTTCTTATCGGATAAAACGGCCTCAAACAGTTCCTCCGCTCCCAGTGCGGTCGTTGTGGGAAGGCGGTATCTCAGAAGCGTTTGTTTGAGCAAAGCGGGGCAGTGAGGTCCGCACAGCCCCATTTTTGCCGAGGCGGCGGTGATTACGGACATTCCCGCGGCCACCGCGCTGCCGTGCGAGACACTGTAGCCGCTGCATTTTTCTATCGCGTGACCGAAGGTATGCCCGAAATTCAGCAGCTGCCTTATGCCGTTGTCCCGTTCGTCTTTTGCGACGATATCGCTTTTTATTTTTACGCAGCGGAAGATGAGGTCTGCAAGATCGGCAGCGTCGGTCGGGTGCAGCTCGTAAAACATTGCTCTGTCGCAGATCATCGCGTATTTAATAATCTCGGCGAAGCCGTCTGACAGCCGGGGGGCAGGCAGGGTATCCAGCGTATCGGTATCGCATATGACCAGCTCCGGCTGATAAAAGGTCCCGGCGAGGTTTTTGCCCGCCTCCAGATCTATGGCGGTCTTGCCGCCTACGGAGGAATCGACCGCGGCGAGCAGGGTGGTCGGCAGCTGGATCAGTTTAATGCCGCGCAGATATACCGAGGCGGCAAAGCCCGCAAGATCACCCGTAACGCCTCCGCCGAGAGCAAAGATCGCATCGGTGCGCAGCAGCCGGTTATTCGCCAGAAAGTTCAGCAGTGAAACGAAGGAAGCAGCGTTTTTTGTACGCTCGCCGTTTTCAAAGACATATTTAAACGTCTCAAAACCGGCTTCCTTCAGGGAAGACTCAAGAGTTCCCGCATAAAGCCCGTCGACAATGTCGTCCGTTACGATGACCGCCCGGCAGGGAGCGATAACCCGCGAAACCAGCTTACCGGCGTTTTTTAAAAGTCCGCCGCCTATCTCAACGCTATATGTCCTGCCAGGTGCTGCGACTTCAACTGTTCTCATCAGCCGTCAACCTCCTCTTTGCGCATCCTGCCCTCATCGAGCAGCTGCCTTAACAGAGCTGGGTCGCAGGAGGCGAGCGCGGCTCTGTATCGGCTCATCGCGTCGATGAAGATATCGAGCTCGCTAATCAGATTGTCACGGTTTTCAATAAAAAGCGCGGTCCACATGTCCGGGTCCAGCCAGGCTACCCGTGTAAGGTCCCTGTAGCTGCCCGCGGAAAAGCCCTTATGCGATCCGGCAGTCGGGCTTTTTATATAAGCGTTTGAGACGACATGAGCCATCTGCGAGGTAAAAGCGATCACCCGGTCGTGGTTTTCGGCCGTAGTGACCGATAATTGCCCGAAGCCCGCGGGAGTAATCAGCCGCTTTATTCGCTCCAGCAGCGCGATGTCATCGTATTTGTCGGGTACTACCACCATGCATGCCCCGTCAAAGAGATCAGCCCTGCTGCCGGCGAAGCCCGCGCGGTGCGTACCTGCCATCGGATGTCCCCCGACGAAGGTAAATCCGTATTCGCGAGCCAGGTTAAAGCCGGTCCGGCATATCATGCGCTTGGTTCCGCAGCAGTCGAGCACAAGAGTACCGGCTTCGATGAGAGGCGCCGCCGACCGAAGATAATCCGCCGCAGCCTGCGGATAAAGCGCTATCAGTATACAGTCACAGGACTTTATCGTTTCGGCGTTGAGCTCGTCATCTATCGCTCCGGATATCTTCGCTATATCCTCGATCTGCCGGGAAGCGTCAAAGCCGTAAACGGTCACGCCCTCGCTGCGCTTGTACGCTTTAGCCAGAGAGCCGCCTATAAGCCCGAGACCCGCAATGCCTATCGTCATTTTAAAATCGCCTCCCGCACACGCCGCACCTTAACTGCCAGCCTGTCAAACTGATCGGGGGTAAGTGACTGCGCGCCGTCGCAGAGCGCGTGCTCGGGATCGTTGTGTACCTCTATCATGAGTCCGTCCGCGCCCGCGGCCGCTGCGGCTGCGGCCATAGTCTCCACAAGACGCGAGATTCCGGTGGCGTGGCTCGGATCGACTACTATCGGAAGGTGGGTAAGCTCGCGCAGCATGGGGACAGCCGATAAGTCAAGCGTATTGCGGGTGTAGGTTTCGAAGGTGCGTATGCCTCGTTCGCACAGAATGACCCGCTCGTTCCCGCCGGCCATTATATATTCGGCGCTCATTAAAAGCTCCTTGAGCGTGTTTGCCAGCCCGCGTTTTAAAAGGATGACCTTGTTTGTCCTGCCGAGCTGCTTTAGCATGTCGAAATTCTGCATATTCCTGGCGCCTACCTGAATGACGTCCACATCCCTGAAAAGCTCAAGGTCGTTTGCGTTCGTTATCTCGCTGACGATAGGCAGCCCGGTTTCCTTTTTAGCTTCCAGCAGAAGCTCGATTCCGTCGGCGTGAAGACCCTGGAAATCATAAGGGGAGGTGCGCGGCTTAAAGGCTCCGCCCCGCAGCAGCGTGGCGCCGGACTCCTTGACGCGCTTTGCCACGCCGATTATCTGATCGCGGGACTCTACGGAGCAGGGGCCCGCGATTATCTGGAAGTTTCCTCCTCCGATTAAAACTCCGCCTATGTCTATCACCGAGTCCTCCGCGTGAAACTTCCTGTTCGCGTTTTTAAAAGGCTCGCTGATCCTCTTGACGGATTCTATTATAGACAGGCTTTCGAGCAGCCCGATATCAACCCTGCTCGTGTCGCCTATCAAACCGAGGATTGTGTGAAACTTGCCCTCCGAAATGTGGACTTCCAGACCTATGTTCCTGAACCATTCGCATAAACTGTCCCGCTGCTCCGGTGTTGTACCCTGCTTTAATACGGCTATCATATCATTAACTCCTTAAATAATGAAGGGCCGCACAGAAGTGACTCTGTGCGGCCTTTACTTTATGACATATCGGAAGCTTAAACTGTCATAGGCAGAGGATTTGATGCAGCACGAATCACTTTTACTTTGGAAACGGCAAAGTAAAAGTAAAAAAAGAAATATTCGGCTGCTATTCTGACAGCTGAATTCATGCGCCCGTATACCTCTGACTTCTATAGTAGGGGAATTTTAACATATGCGCTCATATGTGTCAAGACAATTTTGCCGGATATCGTTTCAGATATGCCCTCGCGGGATAAGTAAGGCTCCCGCATAGACGTAAAGGCTTACGCGGGAGCTTCGCTGACCTCCTAATAGGAGTCTGTGCCTTCCGAAAAATCCAGGATCTCCGAGGTAGTCATCGTCACGCCGCCATCCGGTTCGGCTATTCCGTCAGAAGGCTCCGGATTATCGGTCATCCTTGAGGGCGCGGAGGCATCGCCGCCGGCAAACGGCAGCGGAGAACGCTTTTTCGGGGTATATCTTTTTACGTTTTCCTTAGAATCTGATGTTTTGTCTTTTTTTTCGGAATATGAGCAGTTCATAATTTCTACCTTTTTCAAATACCGGTCAGTTTGTCTTCTTCGGCCCGGATCATTTTTTTCACCATTTGCCCACCGATGGGACCGCCCTCACGGCCGTTTATTCTGGATGGAATGTCGCCTTTATAATGATCGTTGTTTTCCTTTACAAACTGCGACATGCCGATTTCGGCCGCTGCTTCCATCTTGAGCTGCTTGAGCTTTTCGCTTCTCTCTTTGTTTTTCATAATCCGCTGCTCCTTTATTTTTTTTCGCGCTCAAGCGCGTATTGCGAAACGAGCTGTCTGCGGCGTGCGTTATTAATATGTGAATATAAATCCGTTATTATTAAAGTTAATTTTTATATTAATCTGCGCGGCGGTTTATCCTCTTGCGCCGTTTCTTAAAAGAAGACAGAAGGGACATCCGTATATGTGTATTTGAAATTGAAAACTGTTGATTCTTAAATCAACTTACAGTATCATTAGACCAATCTCTTTAGCTTTCAGAGGAGGTCGGATATGCCCGACAAACGCGTTATTAAAACAAAAAACAGCATCAGAACAGCGTTTTTATACCTGCTTGAGGATAAGGAGTTTTCAAAGCTGACCATCAGGGAGCTTGCGGAAACAGCGGGAATCAACAGGAAAACATTTTATCTTCACTATTCATCGCTTGACGACGTCATGGAAGAACTGCGGCGCGATATACTGCTGACTGCAGGCGGCATAATCGAAAAACTGGACTTTCTGTCCGCTGATTTCAGCGAAGAGAAGGCGGGAGCGGTGTTATCCGGGGCACTGAGCCGCAACAGAAAGCTTATGCGCAGGTTATTGGACTTGAAGAGATACGGAGAGCTGATTTCGGGCGTTCAAGGCAGCGTCCGGAATGCATTTGCGGAATACTATTCAACCACATACGGGCTGGATGAGGATATTCTGCGTGTATGCGCGGAATACCTGACCAGAGGTATGATGGGCGCATACAAGGCCTGGCTGGACGAGGAAGAGAAAATGCCCCTGCAGGAGCTGATAAAACTGATGTGCAGGCTGACAATGCCGGGGATCAGATCGGTGCTCAAAGAAGCCGCATTCATGAACTGAACCTGTAAATAAGCATCCCTTTCGGTCAGTAAAAACCGAAAGGGATGCTTTGTATGGGTGCTGTTTGTTCGGATGGTTCGCTCCCGGCGCCGATATCGGAGGTGCTATTTTTCGGGGGTATACAGCTCTGCCGTCAGTGTTGCCGGACCGTTGCCGGTTAAGCGGACATAGTAGACCTCGCCATACTCGGCATCAAGAGAAATCAGGCCGCGGCAGCCCGTTCCGATGTTGTTCGCGCCGATAATATAAAATTTAAGGTCGAAAGAAGTACCCAGGGGCAGGTCTTCCTGTTCGTAGACAAAGTTGAAGGACTCGCCGAATTCCAGACGCTTTTTGTCCGAACGCCCGAGTACGCGGTTGCCGGAATTGATTCCGTTATACCTTATCTCTGCCTCGATCGCGAACATTGTCATATCGGTTTCGTTAACTGCGTTCACTACGATGTTATAGCTTCTGGAAGCCTTTTCGGCAAAGCTTCTGCCGCATCCGCAGAGGAGTGAAAAAAGAAGAAGAAAAGGCAGAGCGGTACAGAGTATTCTTCTCTTCAAGGGTCACACCCTCTTAGTCAGACGATGCGTTCGAATACTTCCGCGCCGTGCTTGCATATGGGGCATATATAATCCGGCGGCAGCTCGTCGCCCTCATAGATATAGCCGCAGACAGTGCAGCGCCAGCCTTTGACGTTGGGCTTCGGGGCGGATACTTTGATGCTCGACTGATAGTAGGCGTAAGTTACGGGCTCATCGTCGGATAAGTCATCGCAGTCTGTCACATCGGCGAGAAACAGTGTGTGCGTGCCTATATCGGTGGCGGATATGACCTTAGCGCAGATATATGCCGTGGCATGCTTCGGGAATATTGCCAGTCCGTTTTCCGTTCGCCTGTAGTCGATGCCCGACATCTTGTCCGCGGATTTGCCGCTTTGCATTCCGAAGTGCCTGAAAACATCGAAGGGGGCATTTTTCGACAGTATCGTAGCGTTAAACACTCCCGTCGCGGCAATCATGTCGTGCGTCAGGTTCTCCTTATTTACAGCGACGGTGATGCGTACGGGCGAGCTTGTGACCTGTACTATCGTGTTTACTATGCACGCGTTGTCTCTGCCGTCCTGATTGGCGGAAAGGACGAACAGGCCGTAGGTCAGCTTGTAAAGAGCTTTTGTGTTCATAAAGTCACCTCCGGGTAAATTTTCTTTAGCTGCTATGCGCCTCATTATAACAAAGAGAACTATCGCATTCAACGAGAACATGTAAATTTGCCGCTGCGACGTCTGCCACGGACATTGCGGGGCGTACCCCGGTGGTATATACTTAAAATAATCGAACAAAAAGGAGGCAGTAAAAATGATAATTCGTTCCTCCGCCGCCGAGGAAAGAGCGCTATTAAAAACAGCCGATGCCATATGCGCCGCGGTGCGGACCGCGCCCAAAGCCTGCGGTATCGACCGCATGGATACCGCGATAGTGACGGGAACAGAGAAATCCGAAATCGCCGATGAGATGAGGCATATGAGCGAGGAGTACGGTGACTGGCACATGGCGCGCGACGCGCAGAACATAGACGTATGCGGGCTGGTGATCCTTATCGGCATACGGGAAGCCCCAAGGGGAATCGGCAGAGCCTGCGGACTGTGCCACTTTAAAGACTGTGCCGACGCTGTAAAAAACGGATCCGGCTGCGTATTCGACAGTCTGGATCTCGGAATAGCCGTAGGGAGCGCCGCTGCACTGGCGGCGGATATGCGAATCGATAACCGGATAATGTTCACGGTCGGGAAAGCAGCCGCCAAGATGGGACTTCTGGGCGATTGCGGCCTTATTATTGGCCTTCCTCTTTCAATAAGCGGAAAATCCCCGTTTTTCGACCGGGGCGTGGACGCTTAAAGCTTCTTATTTGCAAAATATGACAGCCGGGAAGCCTCCTGGGTTTCCCGGCCGATTTCCCGTCATTTTTCAGCGTTTTTTCTGCCGGCTTCGGTAATACATTGAGATAAATATCGGATGCAGCATCGTGAGAACGAACATAACGGCTATGGCAATGAGCACCGGAACATATACTGCCCACACAAAGGGGATCACCTGAAACTTTTTGTCGACAAAGTACCAGACGGCAGCGGCAATCAAAAATGAAATCACAAGATAAATGTAAGTAAATTTTTTAACCGGGTCAAAAAGCAGGCGATTGCATGATTTGCACTCGACTTTTTTAATCTTATCTCCGAGTCTGTAGGATACTTCGGCACCGCAGTTATGGCAGATCTGTTTCATTGCGCGCTTCCTCTCCGAATTATTCGCTGTCCCGTGAAATATCGCATTGACAGGGTAAGCGGAGTGCCGCGGATATCTTGCGTTTCCGGCCGATCCGAAATCGGAACGAGTTAATCGGCAACATATATCCGGCAGGTTCTGTATACCGTTTTATATGATGCGTCCGTCAGTGAGTATCTTACCGTATATGTGCCGGCGACATCGTACTGATAGTCTGTCTCAATTGAGATGAGATCTGTTGCGTCGGTGCCGATGGAGTCAGTGCCGGTAACCCCCGACATCAGATCGGCCATGGCTCCGCGGCGTATGTATATATCCTCGGCGCCCGATATCATCGGTTCCCCGTTGTTCCAGGGATTGTCCGGGTCGGGGTCGGTGGGGTCCCAGTTGCCTTCAAGAGGCATAGGCACAAATTGAGGCCAGCCCAGAGGGCCGGGGTCCTCGTCCCAATAAAAGACTATCTGTGTACCTTCGGGGCAGTTGTCATATATCCATTTGGCATTAATCACCTGTAATCTCACGCAGCCGCCGGATGCGGAGGTGCCCAGAAGGTTATAGTATTCCATATTGAGCGAATCCTTTGAGTTGGCAAAGGAAGGCACGGAATGGAAGAGGAAGTTGCCCGCTATATAGGTGGAATACTGTCCCCAGTAGTCACCCAGAAGAGCATGCATCTCCTTTTTATAGCCCGCATAGCATGTGTAATCCGGAGTCTTGTAGCCCGTAGAGCAGTAAAAAGCTTTTATGGGTACGCTGTAGCGGCCTTCGTCGTCTATTGTGTATATGGTTATGACATTGGCCTGCTTGTTGACGCGGATCTGGTAGATGAGCCGCTGCGGAAGATAGGACAAATCCTCCGGCAGACTGACCGTGACCCTGCAGCGCTGATATAAATTGCCGTCTGTCGTGCAGGCAGTTATAAGCGCGGTGCCTGCCGTATGGCCGTACACATAGCCTTCCCGGTCGACGGTAGCGACGACCTCGTCTCCGGAGGTCCATATCAGCTCAAGATCCTCGGGGAACACATCGGCTTTTATGTGGCGCCGCTGATTGACATACATCGGGAAAGCGGTGGCGCGCAGTCTGAGTTTCGGTTCAGGCTGCGGAGTCGGCGATATTGTGGGTTCATCCGAGGGAGCGGCGATAACTTCGTAATATGTAAGGCCGTCCGCTGCTATGGCAGGCGGTGCTATCTGCACATTCGACGAAGGAAGAGGCGGTTCGGTCTTGTCCGCGGGCAGCGCGTAGCTCGCCAGAACGGTCAGAGAAAAAACTAAAAGCACCAGCAATGCCGCGAACAAAAAAGTAAGCTGTTTCATGATAATTCCCGTTATATATAATTTATAAACCCGCAGCGCCGCTGCCGCTTATCAGGTCTGCCCCGGGGGGCGTTTTGTGCCCCCGGGACTCGTTTACGCGCATTTAAGGCGCTTTAAAATTCAGGCCGGGAAAGATTACGCTTTTTTCTCCATGGGAATATCGCCCAGGTTGACGCACTGTTCGGTGTCTACATCGAAGAAGTTTTTCCGCGCGAAACCGGGAGCGTCGATAGACACGTCGAACTTTCCAACAGGCAGGTCGCGGAACCAGAAGTCGCCGTATTCGTCCGTGACTGTCTCTATGATCTTGCCGCCGGATACGGCGCGGCACTTCGCGCCGATTATGACTTCTTTTTCCACAGGGTCATACACCGTGCCGGCGATAAACTGACCGGGAATATTGCGATAATATACTCTGGGACGGAGCCCTGCTTCGGGATTCATTACAACGGCTCCTCGGATAAGATCCGCCAGTTCTTCTTCCTCTCCGAAGCGCATAGCGTCCGTGGGGCAGTTTTCCACACAGCGGGGGAGCTTGTAGCCGACGTCCAGCAGATGAGCGCAGCCGGTGCATTTCTGGCTGATTTTAAGCTCCTTGTTAAAATAGATGACATCATAAGGGCATGCCTTGGCACAGGCCCCGCAACCCTTGCACTTATCGGGATCGATGATAACCAGACCGTCGTCGCGTTTATAGATCGCGCTTGCGCCGCAGCTTTCAATACAGGCCGGTTTCTCGCAATGGTTGCAAAGCTTCGCTACGTAATGCACCTTTACTTTGGGTATGGTTCCGCGCACATGATCTTCCAGCTTAACCCAAAACTGCCCGATTTCCGGCTGGGGTTTCGCGTAGGGAGACCAGTCGTTGCCGACATGCTCGTCCTTGCAGGCGAGCTGGCAGTTATAACAGCCGTTGCACTTTGCTACGTCGATGACAAAAACTTTTGACATTTAAGCGTCCTCCTTAATCAGCCAGCCGTCCAGGCATACACCGCAGGCCTCATCTACCTTGCGCGCGAAAGAATCGGGATGTTTTTTCTTCCAGGCGTCCATTTCCTCGTCGGTTACCTTCAGCGCCTCTACAAGGAAGCCCGAGACAACCATGCCCGTCGCGGTTTTTGATATGTTGTTGTGCGGCGTGATAAGGTTTATCGCGCCGCCGCGGTCGAGAGATTCGGCGTCGATGGGGTCAAAACGCGAGCCGTGATCGACATATACGACTCCCGGGATAAGCCTTTGCGTCAGGTAGGCGGCGCACAGCACAGTGCCGCGCTCATTGAATATCTTCACAATATCTCCGTGCTCTATTCCGCGTTCGGCGGCGGTTGAGGGATGTATCCACATGGGTTCGTACTGGTAGCCGTCCTTCGCCCGGATCTTCATCGTGGGAACCTCACGATTCCAGGTGATATCGTCCAGATTGGCGTGGAAGCGCCAGCGCCCGTGGTTGCTCATGCAAAGCAGCGGGTATTTATTTGCGCGCTCGGATGAAAGCGATTCGTCATGGCTGGGGCCCTTTTCGATCCACTTGGGATAAGGCGGCCTTTCGGGATCATCCGGGAAGTGTTCTTTGATTTTCGTTGAGGTAAATTCCAGCTTGCCGGTGGGGGTGGACAGCGGGTGATTTTCGGGATCCGCTGCAAAGGGATGTATGCCGACAGGCTGCTCGAGTATATCCTTCCTTACGGGTATGACAAATATGTCCTTTTTGTGGAAATCATCGTCTTTGTCCAGATGCGCGACTCCGGAGCCCTGCCAAAACAGCTCGATTACCCTTTCAAGAGCCTTGTCGTTGCCTGTGTAGGCCATGAACAGATCCTCGCTGATCTTCCTTGCGACCGCGGCGACGCAGTCGAAGTCGTTGAGGGATTCGCCGATCGGCGGGCAGGCGGGGTATTCATGGTATACGGAGGTGAATATGCCTCCGCCCGTGTCGTCGCATATATCCTCCATCTCAAACTTTGTCGCCACCGGAAGAATGATATCCGCCAGATAGCAGTCGTTTTCAAGCCAGGGCTGCTGAGCTACGATGCATTCGATCTCGGGGGAGCGGAATGCCTTAACGAAATTAAAGCCGTCATTCCAGCAGGTAACAAGGCAGGGAGAGTCAGTCCATATCATGTGTATACGGGAACAGCCGGGCCTGGGAAATTCGTGCTTTGTCCACTGCTGCTCGGCCGGTCCGCAGAAGGAGTGCAGGCCGTACCACTCTATTTTGTCTTTCAAAATGGCGTCGTGAACCATGCATTTGGGTATAGACTGCTGCGGTGCGATTTCGGTGGTCTTGCAGAGCTCAACGAGTTCCTCGATATTTTTCTGAGCTTCATTGAGCCTGTAACGGCCTTCTTCCTTGCCCTTTGTGAAAAACTCCGCGGCATCGCTGGAGGCTTTGTCTCCGGTTAGCTTGTTCGCGCCTTTTCCGCCCCCGGTTATAAGCTCTCTTTGTTTGCGGATGAGTTCCTCGTCCCGTTCGCTGCCGGCGGGGGGACGTACGATCTCACAGCGATGCGGGACGTTGATTATAGCCTCACCCTGATAGGGCACCGGATATATGTCTGTATGCAGGTTCCATTCGAGCCACTTGGCCTGATGACGGCCGGGCTTGCCGAGTCCCTGCATTCCGAGGCAGATAGATTGAAGTCTGGCGGGCTCGGTCGAAAAGGGCCCGCGTATGCCGGGGCCGCCGTTGCCGATGGTGATGGAAGTTACTTTTCTTGCCCAGTCGCGGGCCAGCGCTTTAATAGTCCACTCGGGTACGCCGCATTTTTCGCTTGCCCAGGCCGGAGACTTGGGCTCGCCGTCCTCTTTTCCGAGAACATAATCGAAAAACTCGTCATAGCCTACGGCGTGGGTTTTAACATATTCTTTGTCGTATGTATCCTCAACCAGCCAGGTATATATGATCGCCAGATAAAGCGCGGCGTCCGTATTCGGAAGTACGGGTATCCATTTGTCGGCCTGGCAGCAGGCAGAAAAGTTGAGCGCCGGGTCAATATAGACGAACTTGATGCCCAGACTGTGTATCCAATATGAAAGACGGGACGCCATGTAGCCGTCGAAGCCGACGGAGGTGGTTTCCGGGTCGGCCGACCAGAAAAGGAGCAGCTCGGCGTTTTGGGCGATATCGGGCCACAGGTTCCCGGAGGGCTGCAGTTCGCCGACGGGTTCGCCGCCCCATACGTTTTTGGAGCCCCAGGAGTAACCTTCCCATGAATCCTGGTTGCGCATCTGGACGGTGTAGCCGCCCATAAGGGAAAGCAGCCTGTTCATGCAGCCGTGGCTCGGGGCAACATGCTTTCCTTCGCCGTGCATATCTGCTTCGGCAAGAACGGCGGACATACCGTATTTTTCACGAACTCTTACAAGCTCGTCCGCCACCAGCTGAGCGGCTTCATCCCAGGATATGCGAACATATTTGCTTTTACCGCGGTTTTGAGTGTTGCGTTCGCCCTTGGGATCCCAGTCAACGCGCTTGAGCGGCCAGCGCACGCGGTTTTCCGAGTAGACCCGCTTTTTATAGGTCAGGTAATAGGACGCGGGAACGGTATGCTTCGGCGGCTCAAAAACCTTGCCGCGGGCCTCGATCTTCCATGGGTTCCGACTTTCCCAGTCTATGTAGTCTTCGTAGTACAGCGGCCGGATGCGGACGATCTTTCCGTCTTCATCCGAGTCGACAACGGTCGGCAGCCCGCTTCGGGGACCCATGAGGCTCGCGGCTTTAAAAACTCTTTTGTGAGCCTTATCGCCGGTGGGTTTTGTCTGCATAAGTGCCTTCCTCCTCCTTTCATAATGGGAGCATGAATATAAACGCACGATCGGATACAGAAAATGCGGATGTCCGATTATTTAACAGTGTGAAATTATTATAGCAAAACGCCCTATCGTGTGCAACCGGAAAAGAGGGGGACCCTCCCGAAATCCTCCTTGCGGCGCCGTCAGATATACGCGGCTGCCCTGAAAGCACCGTTTACCGCTCCGCCGATGTTCTCCAGTTCCAGACAGTCGCCGACGAGATAGGCCTCAGTCATGGGAACGGAGCCCCGGAGCGCGCAGGCTTCTTTATAATTCGGTTTCATGCCCACTGCAAACAATACCGTGTCGGCGGGGAAAGAAAGCTCTTCTCCGGTGACGGTATCCGTGCACAGGACCGCGTCGTCGGTTATCTCGGAGAGCTTGCAGTTAAAATGAACCGGAATATTATATTCCTTGAATTTGGCGACGAACTCGCTTGCCACCCCGTTTGAGGACGCGTTAAGGTTGCTCAGGTCGGGAGCCATATCCACTATCGTAACGGACTTTCCTTCCATCGCCATGTGAAGAGCGCATTCAGCGCCTATAGCGCCCGAGCCGACGACGACTATCTTTTCGCCGGCCTTCGCCTTGCCCGCCTCGACATCCGGGCCCCAGTGCACATGAGGCTTATCGTAACCGGGTACGGTGGGGATTATCGGGCTCGCGCCGACCGCGACTATGAGCGCGTCATAGCCCTCGGCGTCAAGAAGCTCCGGGGTCGCCTCGGTATTGAGCAGTATCCGCGCGCCGCATTTTTCAGCCTGACACACGAGATATTTAAGGTAGTCGCGCATGTCTATTTTAAACGGAGGCGAGGCCGCGGTTATAACGTTTCCGCCGAGGCTGCCGCTTTTTTCATACAGCGTTACATCGTGCCCGCGTTCACGAAGCGTAAGCGCCGCCTGTATTCCGCCCGGTCCGCCGCCGACCACGGCGACTCGTTTTATGACGTCCGCTTTCGGTACCCTGGCGTTCGGGAAATCGGAAGTGTTGACTATCATCGGGTTTACCGCGCAGGCGATGACCTTCGGGCCTCCCAGGCGTCTGGTGCAAAACTTGCAGCGAAGGCAGGGGCGGTGGTCTTCCTTTTTACCCACAGCGTATTTGCGCGGCATTTCGGGGTCGGCTATGAGCGGGCGGCACATTGACACAAAGTCCGCCCAGCCGTTATCGAGTATTCTCTCGGCGTCCTCGATGTTCATTATCGAGCCTACGGTGTTTATCAAAAGATTGGGGAAGGCTTTCTTTATGTCCGCCGCGTAATGGACGTTGAAATTTCTGTCCATCATGTAGTTTTGATCCCAGTAGCGGAAGTAAGCGAATTCGCTGTGTATGCCGGCGGAGACATGGAGGATGTCTATCTTGTCCTGAATAAGCTCGATGAACTTCAGTGTCTCGTCGAACTTCATGCCTCCGGGGACGATCTCGTCCGCGGAGATCCGGTACTCGATTACAAAGTCCTCTCCGACGAGTTCGCGCGTGCGCTCGAGGACCTCTATGGGAAAGCGGGCCCGGTTTTCGAGGGAGCCGCCGTATTCATCGGTCCGGCGGTTGTAAAGAGGGCTCGCAAAGGAGCCGATCAGGTTGGCGTGGCCGCCGTGCATCAGGCAAATTTTCATTCCGGCCTTTTTGCAGCGGAGCGTGGCCTTGGCGTATTTTTCTATGGTTTCCTGTATCTTGTTGTAGTTCATTTCCTGCGTGTATACGGGCTTTCTGCCCCTGCGGGCGGAGAACATGGCCTCAAGCGGCGTAAGCATCGACGAGGGAGAAATAGCGGGGCGTCCCGATTTATCGTAGGAGGCGTCCTTGCCGACGTGGTTGATTTCAAGAGAGGCGTGAGCTCCGAAGCCTTCGCACATTTCGGAAAAGCGGGATAAAGGTAAAATTATGCCGTCGTGGCTCAGGTCGAGCTGGCGTTCCTCGTCATGTGATTCCTGAAAATCGATCAGAGAGTTGCCCACGTCCAGAATCGCGGCTCCTCCCATTGCGAAGGGGCGGAAAAAATCTATGAATTCCAGCGAAGCGGTGCCGTCCTTATCGGCTCTGTTGGGGGAAGGCGGTGCGAATTCCAGCCTGTTTTTAAAGTCGACTCCCCGAATATTGATGGGCTCGAATACATGCGGGTACCTTTGCTTCATTGTGAATCTCCTCTCAACCAAAATCTTAAAAAAAGCATAGCACGCTTCGCATTTTTAAACAACTGTTTTTTGGCGCTCGAATTACCCGCGAAATTGTGGTACTATAGAATAAAAGCGGTATTGCCTTCCCCGTGCATCGGAAAGGAGCCGGTCAATTGGACAGCTGTCGAATAATGAAAAAGTTCATAAGCATTCTGCTGTCGGTCATTATTGTTCCGGCATTTGTCGGCTGTGACGGGAAAGCCGGTCGGCCGGAAAAGCCGGTATTGGCCGAAAGGACCGATTTTCGGATATCCTCCTCTTCCGGGGGCGTCGGGGATTTCCTTGAACTGAACACGGGGTTTGTATCTTCGTATGATAACGAAGTCTGCCGCAACATAACTCCGGATTATGTGGCGGAAAACTCCGCTTACTCGGTTTTCAAGTACGATCGGTCCTGCGCGTCCTTCCTGCTCTATGACGGGAATACATACATGCTGGGGGAATATTTCGGAGGGTTCGGCGTTACCTCCATGGCACTTGCCGATATGAACGGCGACGGCGAATATGAGCTTTATTTCGCTTTTTCCTGGGGTTCGGGCCTGCATCGTTCACAGGCAGGTTATTTTGATCCCGCGGAAAAAATGATCGGTATATTCGATTACGCACGCGTTGACGGCGACCTGGTTTTGAAAACTAATGACGAGGGAGAGCTGCTTTTATGCGGCGCCGTGTTTACAGGCGGCACGTTCACGGATTTCGCGCTTGAGGCGGGAGATGTTGACGCCGCAGTCGTTTACAAAGACCGGACGATCGGCCTTGAGCCGGCTGCTGACTCTGAAACGAAAAACTATACGGACGAAATTGCTTCTCTTACTGCTGAAAACAATGAATTGAGAAACTATATCCGCGACCTTGAGAAAGCATTGAACGAAGACGGACCGCCCGATATTGTAACTGTTGAAGGATTAACCGGTATAGGTCCGGAAAACGGGGCCGGTGAATACGGATATATCATCGTAAACGGCGATTGCCGCATGTTCCCGTATTATGGGCATCCGGTGAGCAAGTTCAAAGGTTATCTTTTTGGCGTTCAGGCGCGTTACTCTGTGCATAATTCTTCGGGGTCAGACGATATGTGGCTTCTTATCTCCCCGGTCATGCCCGGTTATATGCATTCCGGCCTGCAGCAATACTGGATCCTTGAAAGTGACGCGCTGCAATATACGGAAGAAACAAAAAATCAGCTTCGCGCTCCGCTTTTTATAACGGAAGGTACCCTCGACGCGGACGGGAAAGAGATCGAATTGCCGTATCCCAATGTCTGGATTCTTACCGGAACGCAGGAGGGGCGCGCTCATATCGGCGCGATGGGCGGGAGAGAACTCGATGTTAATCAGTCGGATATCGTATACCCGGATCCCGAAATATACAGCGTTTTTAACCTTAACGGTTAAACGAAAAAAAGCACCGCCGACTTTTCCGATCGCAGGTGCCTGTTTTTATTAGGTGTACGCGGCCTTCAGCCGCCGAAGATTATAATGAGTCCGACAATAATGCCCACTATGACCGCGAAGGCGGGAATTTTTGACTTCCACATCAGTATAGACTCCGGAAGCAGCTCGCCGAACACGACATAAAGCATGGCGCCGCTCGCGAAGCTGAGTGCAAGAGCGAGAGAAGCCGGGCTGATAGTCCCCATGTAATATCCTATAAGCGCGCCTATTATTGTGGGGGCGCCGCTGAGCGCCGTGATGAAAACAGCCTTAGCGCGCGGCATGCCTCCGCTTACCAGAGGGACAGAAATAGCCATGCCTTCGGGAATATTATGAAGACCTATAACCACCGCGAGTATAAGGCCGCTGCCCGAATACAGGTTTTCGCCCGGATGCGAGGCATACGAAGCGCCGATCACCATGCCTTCGGGCAGGTTGTGAAGCGCTATGGCGAAGGCCATGACCGTTCCGGCGACAAAAAGGTCATATGACGAGTCACGCTTTTTGTGTTCCGTGTAGTGGTCATAATGTATGAGCTCATCAAGCGCGTCGGCGGTTCTCGGATGCTTTGAGTCAACGTGATTGAGCTCACGGTTTGCGCTCATGTCTATGATATTGTTCAGCAGGAAAACAATCATATAGCCAAGAAGAATGCCGCCGATGGAGATAAGCAAGCCGCTGTGCCGGGAGTTGTCATACTGAAACATTGCCTCGGGTATAAGATCAAAGCAGACTATGCTCAGCATAACTCCGCTTGCAAAGCTTAAAAAAAGGCTGACCATCTTGTCGGAATCTTTTCTCAGGCAGGCGCAGACTATTCCCCCCAGGCCTGTGCCTCCCACGCCGGCAATAGCCGTAATAATAACTACCCAGACTGCAACGCTCATAAGGTCACCGCGATTCTTGTATCTTGCCGGAGTTAGCTGCTTCTAACTAAAGTATATTACTGTGCGGATATTAACTTGTCAATACGGCGGTTATATTTTGCGCAGGTCGGCAGAGCCTGACGGCACATATGTTGTAAAGACTTATATATAAAGGTATAATAATACCGAAGAAAGACAGCTGTGCCGCCTTCGGAGCGGAATGCGGCCGTGAGTCTGCCGCTTTTTCGCATTTTGCGCGGTTT
>JAAYBW010000311.1 GCA_012729975.1 Clostridiales bacterium | reverse complement strand
GTATCAAGAGGTTGGAAATACCGAAACAGCCTGCCGATACAATGGAAACGGTATTGCGCGTCAAATTCCCGTTCGCCCTCGTTGTAACCGGGATCAACCGTCAGGAGCTTCGCTGCCTCATAGCTTGAATAAATGGACGGCAGCGCCTCTATCAATGGATTTCCCTTGTATTCCTCAATAATCTGCGGCAGGTAACAGGCTTTGCCCGGTTCATTTTTCATTCAGCCGTTCCTCCAATTGCTTTTGAATCATGGCGAGCGTGGGAGAGATGGCCCCAGGTTTTTCTTGCGGTTCAGGCTTGGCGGTCTGTGACACATCGTCATCGCCAAGAGAAAAGGCTTCATCCCTGCGGTTGCGCTCTTTTTCGGCGCGCCTGTTTTCACGAATGTTTTTGGTTCTGGCGAGTTTGGATTTCGGGACAGCCGTCTGCCGCGCCATTTCCTCCGCTTCCGCGATAACGCTGTCTATCGCTGCGGACAAGTCCGCTTTGGTCGCCATTTCCTTTGCAGCGTTTTGGCGGCGCAGCAGCTTTTCGGATTCCTGCAAATAGCGGATTTCATCCAAACACATACCCACATATTTGTCCTGCCATTCTGCCAAAAAGCAACTGTCAAAAGACCCGTCCGGCTCCCGCACATAAATGGCGCGCATATTCCGTGGGTCGAAAGAGACGTCCACCTTGTAGCTGCCCTTTGCCCGTGCCGTTTCAAACCAATGCTCCACGGCGGCTCGTTCGCACAGATAATACAAACCTTTGAAGCGAATACCCTTTGCCGTTACGGAAGCCGTTCCCGTTGGCATCAGGCACAGCTTGACGGTTTCCTCTGGGAACGAGCGCAACGCACCGGAGCAATGGGCGATACCCCAATTCCAAAGTTTAATGGGAATCGGTTCCACATTGTCCGCAATCATATCTGCCGTGCGCTCATAGCCATCTAAAAAATGATGGTTATTGTGTTGGAGTACGCACTGTATCAGGATTTTGGTAAGCTGATGAATATCCAGTTTCGCGTCAAGGCGGTAATATCTGCCGCCGCGCTCCGACATATCCGGCTTGACATGGCCGGGCAGGAACGCCACCGCCTTGGTGTTGATGGTTCGAAAATATTGCTCAACAATGCCTTTCATGTCGGCGCGGTAGGGCGGTGCATTTTCCACCCGCACGTTCAGAGCGTTTATGAGAGTCTCCACGGATTTGCTCTCCATCTCGCCCCGGTCGCCCAATATCGCGTTTGGGACATGGCGACACGGCCATTCGCTATCGGTGATCTCAACGCCGTATTCCGCGCAATATTTCACCTTGTCGGAAGCAGCGTTGGCAATCGCCATCGTGGCTCCCGCCCACGAGGGGCCTTCCAGGCCCACATACATCCCCACGACCATGCGGCTGAATGTGTCGATGACAAAGTAGATGACCGGGCGGCCGATGATGTCGGCGCGGTTGAAACGCGAAACCAGATAAATATCGCCTATGGTCGCGTCAATCTGGTATTTTGCGCCCGGCCCCATGATGCCGTAATCGGATTTCCCCAAAATCGCCCTGTGTTCAAGAGCGTATTTGGCTTCGCCCTTGCGTTTGGAAATCGTCTCTTGTACATTATGATTTTTGCCGTACCAATAACGGAACTGCCCGATTGTAGGGATTTCATTTTCCGACAGCAGTTCGGCTTTTGTTGCTCCGTCCGGCTGCGTCACGAATTTCGTATAATGCTCCTTAATCATCAGGTCGTATGCGTCTTTCAGCGTATACCCTTTTCGGTTGTGATAGTATTTTTTGATAGCCTGCTCAAATATCAGTTTGGTTTCATCGTCCACGTTCCTGCCGGAGCTTTCACCATATTTGCGGGGGCGACCTCGCTTTGAATCGCTGGAATTGCGGTCTTTCCCGCTGCCGCCGCAATTTTGATAGTTGGGAAGAAAGGCGTTTTTGGTTTTCCCGTTCTTCCAAAACAGCTTCAAATAGCGATGGAATGTGGTCATTGTTTTGCCTGTGTCCTGAACCGCTTTTTCGATTATTGCGCTGCGCTCTTTTTTATGAAATATTGCAGGCTCGTCAAGTACAATATCTTTCATCAATTCCCAGAGGCTATCACGGAAATCCTTATCTTTGTCGCTCAGATAATCTTCGGACATAACAGGTAAAAACGGATCAGAGTTTTGAAACGTTAATATTCCTTTGTTAAGCTGGTTTTGCAATTCCGCATAGCCAACCCAACATGGCATGGCCATCGTATCCATGTCAAAAAGGCAAATGCTTTTCGGATTGCCGAAAATCCAAAGTACGCGGATAAGGTGACCACTTTCCATAGATTTGAGAATATCATTTATCAGTAAATCCCTCATAGGCTCCTCAATAATTCCCCCGCAATGTCCACATTCTCAATCCGCATAATGCTTTCTTCTGACATCCCATAACTAAGAAGGTTGATACTTCCATACCATACGATCCGCTGATCCATAATCGCGAATTTCTGATGGATTCGGTCTTTGGTTTTCACAGTAATACCATGTTGTGTGAGCAGTTCTATACATTCTACAATTTTTGCCTTATCCTTTTCGGCATGGTTTTCAGGCGGTTTTGTAACCACCGTAACCTTCGCGTTGGCGGCAGCCACATAATTCAAAGCAGACAATATCCGCCGCTTTGTCACAAATGGGCTGACAATCAAAATTTCACTTCGAGCCGCCAAAATATCAGCGGAATAAACGGGGAAGAATGTATTGTTGTCAAAAATTGAATGAACTTCTTCCAACGGCTGTGGCGTTCCCTTCGCTTTGTATCCTATGGCGGCGTAACCTCTCAGCCGCTTTTGATACATTTTTTCCAGCATTGCCACATGAACATCTACATAATCATAAACTTGAACTTCATTCTTGCCTTCATATAAACGGTGCAGCCGCCCGGCGTATTGTTGGAGCGTTCCTTTCCACGATATGGGCATGGCGAGAAAAAGCGTGTCTAAGCGAGGCATATCAAACCCTTCGCCTACATATTTCCCAGTGGCGACAAGAACGAAAGGCTCATCTTCAGCAATGCTGGCGACAGTTTGCAAAGTTGATCGGCTTTTCTTTTGGGTTTCGCCGCCGGTTAAAGCTATCACATTCTTAATGCGCGGCTTCAACTGGGATTCCAAATATTTCACATGCTCGGTGCGTTCGGTGAGGATAATCGGATTACGTCCTTGCTCCACGGCGGCGGCAACATCCTGTATGATTAAACTGTTGCGAAGCTCGCTGTTCTGGATATCATTGTAAATATCGGTAATCGTCCACTTGCTCTCGTCCTGATGAGCCGGTTTTTGAAACCTCGTGAAACGCGGAATCACAAAATGTTCAAACGGACGCGCCTCTGCCTGTTCCTTCGCGTCCACGCGGTAACGGATTTTTCCGCAGTGCATATAAATAATTGGATGATGACCATCCTGTCGCGTTGGCGTTGCAGTCAGGCCATAAACATATTTGGCGTTTACAGTTTTCAGTATCTGCTCAAAACTGAATGCCGACACATGATGGCATTCGTCCACAATTACCATGCCGTAATTTCTCACAAGCTCCTTGACCTCATCCCCGGATACTAAAGACTGCATAACTGCCACATCTATGATACCGCTCGGATTGTTTTTGCCCCCGCCGATTTGACCGATGATGGATTTCTTGCGTTTGCGTCCCTTGGGTGTGAGTTCGATTATCGGTTCTTCATTGATTATCAAAAACTCATTCAGTCGCTCTATCCACTGGGACAATAAATTTGTACGGTGTACCAAAATCAACGTATTTACCTTTCGATGCGCTATGCAATGCGCCCCAATAACGGTTTTCCCAAACGCCGTCGTCGCGGACAGAATGCCATTGCTATGCGCCAAAAGCGCGTCAGCCGCCTGCTGCTGCTCACCGCGCAGTTCGCCGTTGAATATAACGTCAATTTCGTGCCCTTTGCTGGTCTCATCATTGTATTGTATGCTTACACCGTTATCTTTCAAGAGTTCGTCAATCTCGTCTCCCAAACCACGCGGCAGACATAAATATTGCTCGGTTTCATCGGAACAGGAAATAATCCTTGGCTTATCAAAGGTAGGGAGCCTCATAGCCTGCGCCTTGTAAAAATCAGGGTTGCGAAACGCCGCCAGACGTTTCAGCGCGTTAAGCGCAGGGCTTGAAATCCCAGACTTTTCAATATATAACATATTTGCGCGGACAATCTTTACTGTGTCCGGTAAATCAAATTTTGTCGGTTTTTGCGCCGTCTTTTTGCCTTCCCATGGCTTTTCGTCCTCGGAATCCCGTCGCAAGTCGCCGAGCTCGCCTGACGGCGATAGTTGCTTGATAAATGACTCTATTTCTTCCAGCGTATATTTTTTGACGCCATATAAATAACTCCATTGATCAGCATAAGCATTGAAATTTTCATCCACAAAGGCACTGTTCCCTTGGTCGCGTGGCATCTTTTGGAGCGGAAGCGCGATTAGGTTGCCGAAACCGCCATTTGGCAACGTGTCTTGATTGGGGATCATTCGGTCGTAAGTTTTGAATGACAACTCATGATGTCTGTTCATGGCGTGAGTAATCAAGCTGCTGCCAAATTTCCGTGCTGTACCTGCGGGAATGTTTTCGGCAAAGAATATCCAAAAGTGAATTCCCTTGCCGGAACGGGAACGCTCCACTGCCATGCTTATGTCTTTCTCAACGCAAACCTCTCGGATAGCAGTAACATCGCTCCGTAAATCCTCGGGGTTGTAGTCTTTGCCATCGAAGTCAAACGCCAAAAAGCGACAGGTTTCATCGGGAAACATCGGATACACCCCGGCGGTCAATTGTCCTTTAAGGTGCTTTTCAGTCGCACCTGCATCATACTTCGCAAAATTTTGATTAGAGCATTCTCCGCATTTCATCTTGCCGCCGCCGGATTTTGGACAAAGTGGCGACCATTCGTTATGGCAGACAGGAACATATCCAGCTGAGCCTTTTTTAGCGTTCTCCCAGCGTTTTGCAAATACATCGTCACGTCCAGCGAACAATGATATAAACAGTTCCACTTTTTCGATTGGCGTACTGTAATTATGAATACCCGTCGGCGGTTCCTGTGTAATCTCGTCAATGTGGGTGAATCGTTTGATGCGACGTCCACCCAACTCGATAATTTCATTCCACATCTCCGCTGGACGTACCCAAAGCCCGCCATCACCATACAATGCCCGGTAAACTACCACTTCCTCCAGCGTTTCACTGTTGGTAGCCGTGCCGATAACTTCGTATTCATTTCCTTTGAAGTGGATATATTTACCGGGTTTGATATACATATTAAGACATCTCCGAGCATTCTAAAGTAAAAGGTTTCGGTCTTTTATGCCGTTACTGCAACTTTCTTCGCGTTCAAATTAAGCCGCTTATTCAAATCGACATAAATCTCCCCATTCAAGACAAGCACCTTAAACAGAAGTAATCCTATTCCTTGTCCAAAATGAAACTTATCTTCGACGATTTGGGCAATCTCAACAATGGAAAATTCAAAAGAATTAAATAATCGTCTTGTTAAATCTTTTGCCTTGATAAAAGCATCTGATTCAGATTGTAATGCCTCAAAATCTTGTGCCGAATATATCCACTCAATGTTTTTGGCTTTGCGGTAGGATATTTCATTTTCAGTAACGAGTTTCCAATCTACCCCATTCGCAGCCCAATAACGCCGCTCGATTTCGAGCTTTTCCACCGTCCGCGTATTGGTAAGCTCAGATGAAAGCTTGATAGTTCGTGCTTTTAACCCTTGTGCTGTTGTAATCAAAAAGTCGCAAGTCATAACATATGGGTATCCGCTTACGTTATCTGTGGGATATTTAATTCCGGCTTGTGTCGCTGCTTTTATTGCACAATCCAAATCTAGTAAGGGATACTGTTCACGAATATCCAACACACTATCCGACCAATCCAGCAGATAGAAGTAGGCCAGTTCATTGTTTGACATCAGATGATGAATACGCCCCGTTTTTCTGCCTTTCACCCGCGATACCACACCGTTGGAAGCAAAATCTTGTATCCGTATCCAAGGCATATAGCCGGGGCCGTCGCCCCGACCCCGGCCTTCACGCAAATATTTTTCAAATATGCTTTGATTCCAAACGCGAGAATGTTTTGACATATATGCCTCCAAAGCAAGCCTGACATCTCAAACTTTATTTTTATTATATCATTCTTTATTTATGATATCAAACTTTATTTTGAATTGACAATCACTACATCCCGAGAATACTCCAAATATATAGCGGCGCCGTCAGCGTAAACACAAGGCAGGCAAACAAGATCGCCGGCGCCGTCCACTCGAACTGACCTTGCTTGCGGTAATCGAAGTACGCCGTGCCTATTTTTGCGAAGAAAAATACTGCGAGAATGAGGTCTATCGCGGGGAATACCACGTTGTTCACTACGGTCTTGATCTGCACGGAAGCGTCGCTCCACGTGCCCTCGATAGCGCCGGCAACGTCGCCGGTTCCGGCCGCGAGAGCGTTTGTTCCGAGCAGCGAGGTTACAATCAGCGCCATGCTTAAAAAAATGACAAGTTTTATATTGCTCATATAAGCCGCCTTTCGTTAATGCTTCGAGGCCGCGGATTTTCTCCGCGGTCTCGATTGATAATTATTGCCGACGCGCTACATCCCACTCATTGCCGGCTGCCCCTGCTCCTGCTGAGGGCTTAGGCTTGGAGCCGCCTGCTGCTCGCCCGTTTTCTGAAGCTGCGAAAGCTCCTGCCGGTAAGCGTCGATAACCGTCTTATCAAATTCGGCTCTGGCCTCCTTGGTGCAAGGGAAGCAGATGTCTTTATAGCCGTCCTTGACCTTGACGCTGGGCATGGACACAAACAGTCCATTCGTACCCTCCATGACGCGGAATCCGCGTATGGCGAAGGCACCGTTGATGTTCACATTGGCCGCCGCCCTTTGCGTGCCGGAGGCTTTGAGGTCATATATCCGCACATCGTACTTTACGGGATAGCCGTTTGCCTGTGTCCGTTCTTCCAAGGATTTGGGAGCCGCGGCGGGCTTTATGCTTTTGCTCATGTTTTGTCATTCCTTTCTTCGTCGTTATAACATTTCCATTCCGTTCATTTGCTGCGCGTCGTTTTGCTGGGCGGTTAGCTGCTCCAGCTTTTCCCGCGCCCACTCGGGCAAATGCTCGTCCTTGAGTATGCCAACGAAATCGCTTCGATTCCACCGGGTTTTTTCGCCGTCCGAAAGGCAAGTCGCGAACACCGCTCTGCCGGAGCTGTCCGGATTACAGCCGAAGCCGCCCGTCGCCAGCCACAGCTGATTCTCACCGCTCCAGGCTCTCTCCTTGAGAATATTCGGAGATAAGACAAGCACCTTTCCCTCGTAGTCCCGCTCCCTGGAATCCGCCTCGCACTGCCCGTGCTCAAACAGTCCCAGCGCGTCATACGCTCTCCGGGCCTGATTAATAAAGCCGTCGAGGACGGCGGGGTGCGAGCCGACGACAAAGTCACGATTATGCTCCTTGTCGTGCGGGATGTACGAACCTTTTGCCCATTCCTTGTTGGCGTCGCTGAACCTGCCGTCCCAATCGAGACGCTGAACCGTGTTGGCAAGAACGTAATTAACGCGCTTGAAGCCGTATTCCTCAATGACGCTTTTTGCACAGTCGGCGTTAAGGTGCATACCGTCGAAGTTATTGCGAATCGCTTCCTCTATGGCTCCCTTGCAGGCTTTATTCAACCTGTAGCTCTCGCGCCACTCATTAATCTCGCCCAGCCGCCGCGCCTCGTCAGCCGAATACGGATAAAGATACGCTTCATTCATCGCCCGTTTCCTCCAGCATAATTTGCTCGTCCAGCGCGGCGATGCACACGCCGCTCTCAATGAGCGCGGTCAATACCTGCGGCGGGAAATCGGTCACGTCGAACTGCCTCTCGGACTCAATCACCACGATTTCACCGTCACCGCCTGTGAAGGCCTCCAGCTTCGCGTCCTTCGGGATGCCCGCTTCCTCCAATAGATAATCGGGAAGCGTAATGCCGACGCCTTCCAGAATGTCCCGGCACAGCTCGCAGTTTTTAACGCATTCAGTTGGGCCGAACGCGCAGCCTTCGCCGCAGTTGTCGCAGAAGCCGGTTGTCCTTCCAAACGCTGTGGTCAGCTCTGCCGCCAAGTCGAGAAGGGAGGCTATAAGGCGCACCTGTTCTTTAACTGTCGGCTTCTGCCTGCTCAGCACGATTACGCCGTCCCTGGCTTGAAGGGCAAGCACTTCACTTTGCTCGAAGCCGCAGATATCAAAAATATCGCTCGGGATGCGCGTCACCTGACGCTTCATTGACTCTTTCTGATTATTCTCCACAAATTATTCCTCCTGATAATAATTGATGAGCGGCGCCGGCGTTTCGGCAAGCACAAGCTCGTTGCCGCTGGATATATCGAATAAGCTCATCTGAGCGGGATTACGCCTGCTCCGCTCGCGCATATCGTAGTTGGCGATGAGCAGCTCGGAAAACTGCGCCCCGTTATCGTAGCGCTGCTTGATATTATTCAGGCGGGTATGCGTTTCCATTTGAATACCGGGTGTGTCGTAAAGCTCGCGTATGAAGGCGCAGTCGTTGTACGAAAGCAGAAATTTCCCCTCTATGCGCATCAGAATGTCTCGCAGCCGAAGGTGGTCAGCGGCAGTGAAGCCGTTTTCGCCGATGTTCATGTAATAGCCCTCCGTTTCAAAATACGGCGGATCAAGATAGAAAAAGCTCATCGGGCGGTCATACTGCCTGATGAGCTTCTCAAAATCCTTATTCTCAATTACCACCTTAGACAGCCGACTGTGCGCCTGATCAAAGAGCGGGAAATTGGAGCTCATATCGTGCGGCTGGCTGCCGAAGCTGGTCAGCCCCGAAGCGTAGCTGTAACGGATAAGTTGGTAAAACCACGCAGCCCGTTCCACGGGATCGCCGGGGTAAGTGTTGGTTAGCGTGTCCTTCATGCGGTTAAATTCCGAACGGGAGTTCAGCGCGTATTTCAATGAGCTTTTGAGCTCTTCAGGATATTCCTTAACGCATCTGTACAGGTTGACCAGCAGCTCATTGAAGTCGTTAAAAACCTCGAAATCCTTGCCGGGGTTCTTGTAAAAGAGCACCCAGCCCGCCCCGCCGAAGACCTCGATATACCGCTCGTATTCAACGGGAAAGAGGGTCACAATCAGCTCCCGCAGCGCCATTTTCCCGCCGATCCAGGACATAAAGCTATTCACTTATCACCACCTCCCCCGGTGGAGGTAGCGTGCTTCGGCTATATTCTTTAATCATGGAAGACCTCCTTACGGACGTTTTCCCGAAAAAAGAAAGACAGGGCGCTTATCCCTTTCGGAAAAACGGCCCTGTCTGTTATGGATTTTGAAAACGGCGGCAGGTTTCCCCGCCGCCGCGGCTTATTAATTACGAATCGCCCGTGGCGTCATCCTGATACATGCTGCCCTCTATGGTCACGGCAACGGTTCTCGTCTGGGTGAGGTATACGTTTGAGCCGGTCAGTGCTGTCGCCTGCGGGTCAAGCGCTCTGACGGTGAAGGAAACGGTGTATGTGCCGTCCGACGTTTCGACAGGAATGTAGATTTTTCTCGCGCCTGTCACGCTATCTGAATTGACGGGGAACTGCCATGTGCCGCCGGCATTTTGGAGTGATACGGTTTTTGTGCCGGTGAAATTATAGCTTGCCGTTACCGTAACGTCCTCAACATGTTCCGCGGTCACGGGAAGGCTGACTGTTATGCCGTATCCGCTCCTGGTCGCGTTGCCGGATTTCAGGGTGCCGGAGCCGCCGTCACCGAGCGTGGGTGTTCCGGCGCTCAGAGACGCAGAGGAGGCAAACTCGGCGCTTATTGTATGCGCGGAGGTTATGTTACTGAAGGTGTAGCTTGATACCGCACCGACAGACGCGCCGTCCACTTTAACATCCGCAAGCCTGTACCCGCTGTCCGGTGTGATGGCAAAGACTTTGCTTCCGCCCTTGGCGACGCTCTGGCTGCCGGGGGGAGATATGCTTCCGCCAGTTCCCGCGCTTGCTGAAATTGTGTAGGTCTGGGTAATGTCAACGGTGAAATAACCGCCACTGGAGTCACCGCCGGACGAGCCGTCGCCATAATAATAGCCGCCGTCTTCGGCGGTGCTTGAATCGCCCGAATAGTTATAAGTTGCGCGAACCGCCTGGGCATCATCGTGAGCGGCGGACATGGCCGTTTTCGCGGCTTCCGCCGCCGCCGTGTCGCCGCTGGCGATGGACTCATTATACATCCGCTGAGCTGCGTCGTATTCTGCCTTTGCTGCTTCTAAGTCAGCTTTAAGCGCAGAAGCTTGGGCATCGGTTAGCCCCAACAGCTGCTTGGCGACAGCGACCTCGTTTTCCGCCGAGGTCGTGGCGTTTGTATCGCCGTATTCACCGGACTCTGTAACGGCTGATGCGGCATTATTGTAAGAGCTCGCGAGCCCCTCGTTTGTGCCGCCGCTTGCCATGTACGCGTTAATGGACGAGTCCGTGTAGGAGGTCGACGAGACGGCAGACGTGTTGCCGCTGGAGCTTGTTGTGCTGTATGTCGCTGTATTGGTCTTGCCGTTTGAGGAGCCTGACGACGTAGTGGTGCCAGAGGAGTTGGATATCGTCCAGGTTCCTGCGGAGGAGTCGTAGCTTGCCGAGCCGGACGAACCCGCGAGCTGGCTTGCCAAGGAGTTGTTCGCCTGATGGAGCGAATTCATGGTCGCGGTGTCGCCCGCGTTATACGCCACCCACCACGCGGAGCTGTTCGCCGCCATTTGATCTTGTATCGAGCTGCTTGAGGCGGCAAAGGCTGAAAAAGAAAGCACGGCGATCATCAGGATCGTCGTGCCGAGAAACGATATTAATTTAAGTTTTTTCATTGCGTACCTACCTCCATAATCATTTATACTGGCTGCCCAGGGGCACAATGGTCTTTATGTTGACGTAGTAATCCGCCTGAGCGTTCATATGGATATCTACGGCGATATATACGGTTTCGCCTTTGAGAATTTGCGTAAATCCGCACTTATTTGCCGTTGCCATTTCTTCACCGGTCAGCTCGGTGGGAGTGATGTAGCACGTCATAGCTACAATACCGCGCACTGTCGTTGTAATGCCGCTGTAGTTGTCCTCCTGATAGATGCAGGAGGAATCAGCAATAAACTCGAAGCTGATATTATCTGAGACATAGACAACCTCGGCTTTCGCTTCCCGTACCAGCAGATCGAAGAATTCATCAGTCGTGCTGTCGTTCAGCACAATGTCAAGGCTGGCAAAGGGATATTTAGCCGCTCTTGTAGAGAAGCTGTACAGATGCTCTCGGGCGTTGGCATAGCCGAACTCGCCATTGAAGCTCTCGCGGTCGGCACCGTAGAAATATTCCATCTCCTCAGCGGTCTTTTTTCCCTTTGCCGTTTCATAAGAGACGGCAGCCTTGCTCTGCGTATAGTCGTATGCTCTTAATGTCGCAATCTGCTCCGTCGTCATGACATCGGAATATATTCCGACAACCCTGTAGACGTCTGAATAGTCCACATACGCGCCAAGAGCCTCGGCTACAAACCTAATCGGCACGTAGGTGCGGCTCTCGCGTATGATCGCTGCCGTGTCCATAGTCACGGTCGTTGTCTCGCCGTTTTGCGTAACCTTGAGGTCGGCATCGCCTATGCTGATTGCAACGGATATGCCGTCTTTCTCTATCGTCGCCGTCTTAGCCTCGTTATTCCAGCTTACGTCCGCGCCGAGCTGCTCGGCAGCGAAGCGGACGGGTATCATTGTACGGTTATTCGAGTCGACAAACGGCTGCGCGTCGGGAAATTCGACGATGTAACCGTTGACACGCACGCTGAGCTCCGTGCTTTCTGCCGCCGAGGCTCCGGTCACGCAGAACGCGCTGAGCATGAGCGCAAGGGCAATTATCAGTGATATTTTTTTCTTCATAATGACCTCCAGTTTTGTTATTAAGCCGCGAGAAGCGCAAGCGCTTTGACGGCGATGTATGCCGGGGCGATGTAGGTACACAGGGGTATACCCCGGCTGATGGATTTTCTTTGGATAGCTCCGCATATTATCGCGCCGGCAAGCGCGAGGAAAAGGATTGCCGCCAGCTCCGGCAGCCCGCACGCGAAGCCAAGACCGCACAGCAGCTTGAAGTCGCCTCCCGAGAGCCCGCTTTTTGAGATTTTTGCCGCCGCTAACAGCAGCACCGCGGGGATTACCAAACACATTATACCGTAAAGCACGGAAAAGCCTATTAAAATTCTGGAAAAAACCATGATAATATGAACGAAATCAGGTATCTCACGCCGGGTATAATCGACAACGCCGCCATAAATCAAGGCAGCGGCGCAGAGGATTACGGCTATTGTGTTCACCATCGTCATATCACCCTGTAGTTGGTGGCTTTCAACGTAAAGTCAATGGTCAGGTCGTCGAAGCCGTACTGCTTAAACAGCGTGGAGAACGTAATAGTCCCCGTGACGGTAAGGGAGGGCGGCGATTCTGTTCCTTCGATTGAGGTAATTATTACGGCATACCCGTCCGGCATGTCGCTGGCGATGAAGCCGTTGAAGTCATCCATAGCCCCCCGCACGTCTAGCCGCAGTATATTGTCCGCCCGGTATTCGTCCTGTATGTTTGCTTCAACGGCGCTGTTACAGCTTCTCTGCAAGATGGTTTCCGCCGCGTAGTAGCGCTCGAACGCCGCCCCGGTCTCCATGACCAGAAAGGCTGCGACGAGCAGAAAAAACACCAGCCCGATAAAGATTACGGGCAGGCCTCCCGACCTGTCACTTAGCAGCTTTTTCATTCCTTGTGATACACCTCGCTCATTCCGGCCACCTTCACCTCGATTGGCAGGACGATTTGAATCGGACTTTCGCCAAACCGTAGGACGGCGATCCTGTAGCTTGCCGTCATCGTCACGCTGAACGCCTGCCGGAGCTGGATTTTGTTGCCTGAGAGGTACACAGCGTCAACCTGAACATCAATGTCCTCTAAGTTGTCGTTTGACATACCGCTTATGATATCCATGGTTTCTGTCTCGTCGTATAGTCCGGTAACCTCGATACTGCGCACGACCCTGCGGCAAAGGTAGCTCGCGTTGTAGTATTGCATGATGTATATCATGCTCGATATGAGCGCCAGAAAGATTAAGACGAGCATGGCGGTCGTAAGCAGAAATGATACCGCTTCATCGCCTTTCTTGTCGCGCAACAGACCCTTTATCTTGCCTAAAGCCGCCATGCTGTAACTACCCCCTTACCAGTTGGCGTTGAGCTTCTGCTCCATGCCGTCGAAGATGCTCTGGAAAAAGCCGGGGAAGAAGGAGTTGACCGCGAGGATAAGCAGCCCGACGATGACGACAGCGAGGATGATGCTTCCGATGGTGTTGACCGCAAGGTCTCCGCAGTTGTCGCGGAGCAGCGCTTCCGCCCTGCCTGTGACACTTCTTACCTTTTCTGTGATTGTGTTTGCGATTTTTTTCATGTTCTTACTCCTTTTAATATAGATTTTGGAAATTATTGATAACGTACACGACGAGGACATACATAACGATGGCGACGCAGACAGCGACGGCGGGCATGAATGTCCCGCGCATTTTCGCCGGTCTGAGCGATAGCTCCTTCCTGATACCCTCCCTAACCTGACGCGCCATGTCGTCAGCCATAAACTCAAGCGCCGCCGTCTGGTCTATTCCCAGGCTCATATCCCGGAGAGCGCCGCATAGGCGGAACGCCTCCGAGGTACCAAGCCTGCTTTCAAAATGGATCAGCGCGGACTGGGTGCTGCCCGCCTTCATCTCCGCGATCAGAATGTCAAGCTCCACGCCCAGTTCCGCTCCCGCAACCCTTCTGTACGATACTATCGCGTTTAGCAGGTCTCGGTTGCTTAGCAGGCTTCGGCTGAGGGTTCGGATAAAGCGGGGCATTTCCCGCGCGATGAGCTGCTCCTGCTTTTTGACCCTTTCGCCAAGGGAGCTGTGCTGCTTTAGAAGGGCGTAGGCCGTCAGCAGGAACGCCAGCAGGACGCCGAAGTAAAAGTGAAAAAGGGCGTTTATCCCGATGAGGCAGACCCCGGCGGCGATCATCAGATATTTCTGCGTCGTATACTCCCGCGGAGTGATAGAAAGCCCCGCCTTGGAAAGCCTCCTGCTCAGCCTCAGGGCGGCGCTTTCATCCAGATAGACCAGCCTCGATATACGGGATAACAAGCTTTTAGCGAAGGCTGTTTCCCAGATATCAAGACGCTTGCGCTGCCATTTAGACATTTTTTTGAGCGTGCTTCGCCCTATAAACGAACGCCCCCGCGTTATGCAAAGGCTGTTCGCCGCATAAAACACGAGGGCAAGGATCAGTATTAAGGTCGGTATAATCAGCATGGTTTTTCTCCCTTACATTAGCAGCGGCTTGTTTACCTTCATCGCCTTCACGACCGAGAACACCACTGCCGCCAGCAGGAGCAGTATGAGCAGCTTGCCGATTGGAGAGGTGACAAGAATGACGTAGGCGGGATTCATCAGCACTCTGAAAATCATGGGAACGGAAAAGATGAGTATCAGCAACGTGAAATACTCCCGCCATATGGCGAACATCGCGGTGTCGGATTCCTGCTGAACCTCGTGCGCGTCGTTCATCTCGTCGACCACCGACTTGGCGACGTATTTCAGGCTCCTGTCCCTTTGCGCCATGACGAGCGCGTCCACCCACTGGGAAAAGTAGCTGTTGTCCACCTGATTTCCCATGCGCCTGAGTCCTTTTTCCACGCTGTTGTCGATGTAGGTTGTGTAGGTCAGAAGGTCGCAAAACGGCTGCGGGTACTCCAGCGCGTCGGCGTTGTCCTGCACGGATTTGAGAAAATCCTCCGTTACGATGTATGAGTTTGAGAGGATCATCATGGTTGAGCGAAGCTTATCCGCGCGGGCGCTTTTTGCCGCTGTTATCATCAAGGCCAATACGAAAAGCGGCGAGACCGCGCCGAGAGCGCTGGTGATTACGGCGACAAAGGTATCGCAAAAAAACAGCTTGCCGAGAGCGAAGCCGGTGGCGGCACCGAGCGCGGTCATGGTGTAATACACGGCCTGCGGCATCCGCGCTGCCGCTGTAAGCGTTCTTTGGCGCTGAATTATTTTCGCAACTATGCTCCGCTTTCGCAGCTTCATGGAAGCGGCTTTTTCCTTTTTTGACCTCCGCGCCTTATACGCGCCACTCAACGCCCTGTCCAAGCCGAAAAGCAGGAAGAGCGCGAGCACAGTCAGACAGAACACGCCGATGTAATAACTATTCATAATCTCGCTCCTTTCTTGCGGCATCTGGGAACAGCCTCAAAAGCTCCGTTTCCGGTACGCCATTGTCTCGCAGGCGAGAAAAAAGAACAGGCGATATACAGCCCGTTCTCCGGTGCTCGCCGTGAACCTTCACGACTTTTCCATGCCCGTCGCGCTCGGTTTCCATTATCACGAATTTGAACAGCGTGCTGCCGATGAGCTTTCCGTTATCCACGCCCGTGGCCTCGAAGATTTCCATGTACTTTCGGCTGTTGTCACGCAGCTGTTTTTTAAACACCATGACAGGCCACGCGCCGGCGCAGATTTCAAGAAGCCGCTCATCCGACAGGCCTGTCTGCGCTGTCACGCACATGGACACGAGCCGCTTGTACGCGTCGCGGGCGTTGTCGGAGTGAAAGGCCGTGAGGATTGTATGCCCTGTCTGTCCGGCTATCGCCGCCTGGTACGCCGCGCCGTCGCGCACCTCGGCGGGAACGATGAGCGACGGATTAAACCGCAGGGAGCCGACGATGAGGTCGAGCATAGTAATTGGGTTCGGCGCGGGCTTCGTCGTTGTGTGGAGCACCCTTGCCGGTCTGCCATTTGCGGTGTCGTAGCTTAGTAAATTCAACTCGCGGCTGTCCTCAATGACGAACACACGGTTGTTGTAATCCTCGTTCCGCCTGATGTACTCGTTGAGCAAAAACGCCTGATCGGTCGTTTTGCCAGAGCCCGTACTGCCCGAAAGTCCGATTGAAATGCCGTTACACAGGCACAGGGTAAGAAAATCCAGCATTTCGGCGGTTGCCGAGCCCGAATCGAGCAGTTGGGCTCTCGTAATGCTGCTCCGGCTTTGCTTTCTGATTGACGCGATCAAGCCGCACTCCGGCGGCACGGCCGGCGGGATCATCGCCGAGATACGGGTGCCTCCGCCGATATAGCTGTCCACGCGGGGTGTCTGATTGTCCAAAAGCATACCTCCCATACGCACCATGCGCTTGGCCATATCCAGCGCGGCCTCGGGCGTGGGAAACGCTTCATCGTTACAGAGGTATCTGACATGGTCGGGGTAGGTTATCTCAATGAGACCATAGCCGTTTATATTCACTTCCTCCACATTCGGATCGTGGAGATATTCGGTCAGTATCCCAAGCCCCGCCATATCCTGATATATTTTCTCCACCAGCGCCTCCTGCTCAAACTCCCGTCCCGCAAGCTCCTGTACGCAGTATTTAAGGATAAGTGCTTTCAGCGTCTTTGCCGCTTCCGGGCTGTCGAGCGCCGAGGCAAGCTCGTTGGAGTGCTTTTCGGCAATTACCGCCCGCACGATATCCAGAAGCCGGACATAGCTGAATTTATCCGCCTGGCTCTCTGGCAGGGGGCTGTTCGTCGCCTGTACGACGGACAGAAATTCGGTTGATGTAATGCTCATGTATTCATCACCTCATAAATCTGACTTAACGCCTCACGATACAGCCTGCCCTTTTTACCGACAAGTCCATAGATGAGCCGCCGCTCGTTTTGCAAAAGGGTCGCTTGGGCAATATGCGGTATGGTGACGGTGGGGCTGACCTCCAGCAGCTCGTGCATGGCATTGTAGTCATAGTCGGAGGTTGTCACCGTGCTGACATAAAACACTTTATTACCGAGAGCCTTTATTGCCCTTGCGTTCGCACTGTACCAGACGGCGCAGGAGGTCTGCCCGCCCATGCAGAGGGGAACGCTTGAAGCCTTGCTCATAGCCCAAGCCGCCGTGAGGCTATTCGCCTCGGACGGGCAATCGACGACGACGTTATCAAAGGTGATGTCGCAGAGCTCCAGCAGCAGCTTGACCTGCTCGTCCGAATAGCTGTCGTCAAACGCATCGGCGTTTGTCGGAGCGGCGAGGATATACAAAAGATTGCCGATTTTGAGGATGGTCTGTTTGAGATTGTCAAAGCCGCGGATTGCCGCCGGGAGGCTTCTGTTTCGTGGTATGCTCACGCCGAATATCGCGGACAGCTCGCTGTACGGCTCGGGTGAAATGAGGCACACGCTTTTGCCGCTCCGGCTGACGGCGTGGGCAAGATTAACGGCGAGAGTTGTTTTCCCGCTTCGGGGCGCCCCCCATATGGCATGGATGCCCACGTCATTCACCCGCTTCCCGTAACGCTAAGTGCAGGGATTTTTCACGCTCCAGCCGTATGAGCGTTTTCGCCTGCTGCCCGTCGGCAATGAACACGACGTAGGCGGGCGCGAAATCGTAATCTGACGCGTCCGCGTCCGGCGCGGCCTCCAGCTCCGCATCGAGGTCTGAAAGCGACAGCAGCCTGGCGTTTAACACCTCATATACGCGCAGGGAGGATATGGCCAGATTGACCGCCGAGCTGCCGGATTCGTCAGTTCAATATTCGTAAACGTCCACCACGTCGCCGTCGCGAAGCACGGCCGCGACGCCCGACGAGGTAGTCGGGAAGCTGACGGTCAGCAGGTATTGTCCGTCGCCGAGAGCCGCACCCGACCCCGCGATTTCCAGTTCATATTCCTCTATGGCGACGAAGCGGTCGCGCCAGAGATACTCGCCGGCATAGACAGTCGAGACGGCAACCTGCCCGATTATTTGATCCGCTTTTGTAACAACGTCGTCAGCCAGCCCATAGGAGCCGACCTCGGAGACCGTCAGCATCGTATCGTCGATCACCGTGCCGCGCTCGACCGTCTGATTGAGCCGCACGATTTCCGTGGTTGCGGAGCGCGTCTCGTACAGCCGGGGCAGCAGAACAAACGCGAGCACGGCCGCCATAACCAAACACGCCGCGCTGATAAATATTCTGTTTTTTAATAGCTTCAACATGGGTTTTTCTCCTTAATACATATTCATGCCCGGCGCTTCCTGCTTCGGCGCAACAATCTGCCCTCCGTCGTAACGGGAGAGCAGCCCGTAGGAGGTCAGCCGCATTTCCTCTCCCAGCCGTTCATGTGCATAGGCGTGCATATTGACGTGTGGGCACAGAGCCTCATACTCGTTTCGGGAGAGGAGCCTTTGCAGATGGAGCGCCGCCGCGTCCTGTGTTCCCGCCGCGCCGTACAGGAGGTTGTATTCGTCAAGCCTGGCGGCGATAAGCGCTGCCTGCTGAACGCTGCCGCAATCCGCGGCTTCAAGCACGGCCTTGAATTTGCGTGTGTTCTCATGCTCAAGGGCGGCGACGGTCTTCGCGAGCGCGTTCAATTCATAAAAATCCTCCAAAAATCCGAAGGCTTCTGACAGCTGGGGTATAGCGCTTTCGTACCTTAAAAAGCAGCAGCCCTCGATATCGTCCGTGCCGAGCTCTTCAAACGCCGCGCTTATCTCTTCATCGGTCGCCGGAAATCTTATCGTCACGCTGCGCTGTGTGTTTTCCTCATCCGCCTCGGGGAGCTTCGCGATATCCAGGGCGAAAACATAGTCCGGCTTTTGCGGATAGGGGATATTATCACTGCTGTATATCTGCCTGATATCTCCGGGAATAACGTAACCGCCCGGCGTAAAAACGCCGCCCTCGTCCGAGCGCGACCTTTGCCCCAGCTTTTCGGTGTCTAGCATTTCTATCATTTCCTCGCTCAAGCCGGTGAGCCGATCGTCATAAAAAGCGTTTTCCAGATAGAAAGCGCCGAGCGCCCTGTCGTCGCGCACGCTGTACGCGATCTGGCAGTCGTCCGTGCCGTAGGTCATATTGATCAGACGTTCAAGCTTGATAGGGGCGTAGTCGGTTTCAATGCTCTCACGCATGACAAGCCCCTCGAAGCAGTCCCGCTGCCAGTCGTCAAGCTCCGTGAGCCGCTTCGCCAGCAGATTCAGCTCGAACAGGTTCGCCGACACGGGGATAAACTGCGGGAGATAGTCCTTCTCGCATTGATAGACCGTCACCGAATAGATGTCCCTTTCGTTTACAATACGCGCCCTTTCGAGCGCGTCCAGCAGCTGCGCGTCAGTGGCCGGGAGCTTCAGCGCCGCGTCGGTCTCCCAGCCGGGCTTGCTCAGATATACTTCAAACATAGATTCCCTCCTTTAAAAAAGAGCGCTGCCATCGTCCGGCAGCGCCTGTCTCTACATAAATACTGTAATACTAAATGCCGGTTGCGGCGGTTTAAACAGCTTTATTCGAGCCGCATTTCCGGCCTCTGTCCCTGCCATGACAGCGCCTCGGCCTCGGTGTACAGCCGCCAGCCGTTGTCGCCGCTCCACAGGTGGACATACAGCTCTCCGGCAGGCGTTTTTATGGGGTGTTGCTCGAACGACTCGCCCCAGCCGTCTGCCGCCTGTCCGGTCACATAAGCCTCGAAGCTTTCCGTTTCCTCCGGCGTGAGTATACCCGTGACAGTATACTCGACGACGCCCCAAAGCCTGCCGTCTACATTCTCGACGGAAAACTCCGCCGAATAGACCTTTTTATCCACGTCATCGCCCTCGCGGTACCAGCTCATTATGCCGCGCTCCTTTTCCTCTGGCATGCGAAAGCGCTTGATCGCGGCGTTGATCGTGTCCGCGTACTCGGCCGCGATACGGTTATCCACCTCGGTTGGGTATTCCTCCAGGCCGCCGTATTCATTGCGATCATAAGTATCGACGAAGAGCGGCATGTACAGCTTCATTTCCGACCGCTTCGGCGCTATCACGCTGAAGCGGTCCTCGCCGGGGAGCAGGCAGAGTGTACGGCCGTTGTCCCAAAGCATATGGATATTACAGGCGTCGTCGACAAAATCGACCGTTCCCTCCATGCCGGTCGGCACCGGGGCATAAGGGTCTTTCATCTCGTTAAGCCTGATACGCGTGCCGGGCGGGAATTGTTCCTTCATAAATTCCACCCATTTCGGATGCCGGTTCATTTCACATACCTCCCATCGTCATGCCCTGATCGGGCGCTTGCGTCATGTTCATCTCCTGCCGGCGTTTGTCCTGGGCGTAAACGTAACCGTTATAATCGCCCCGCATGGGCCTGCAGCGGATGAAGTATTTGTGATTATCGCTCTCGGCGACGAAGCCATAGTCGTATCCCGCGCCGCCATTCAGCCTCGCCTTGTCCCTGTCGGCGCAATACAAAACCATTGCCGGCAGATTTTCCAGCGGCCCATATTTACGAAGCTCGTTGATAAGGCCATCAAATTCCGTCTTGAATTCGGGCGTGTTCAACTCGTCGCCGTTGTGCGGCCACCACGTCGACCAGAACTCCTTGCCGGAGCTTCCGAAATCCATGCGCAGATGGCCAACGACCGCGTTTTGCGCGTCAGCTTCATTGGGTTGAGAATAAAAGAGTCCCGCCTCATCTTCTGTGGCGGGACGGAGCGTATATTGCCGGGGATCGGGCGGAAGCTCGATTTTATGCTTTTCGCAAAATTCCGTGAGCGTCAGGCTTTCGCCGAGAAAATTTAACTTGCCTCCGATATACTTGTATCCCGATTTCGGAATGGTAATCGGCTTCGGGGACAGAACGCTCCCGGCATAGTTGACTCCGACGTTGTTTTCCAATGTGTTCAGCTTTCCTGAATCGTTGTCGCTCCCTCGGATTTCATAACGTGAAAAGCCCTTGGGAACGCTCGACCGGTCGAGGCGCGAGACCATAAAGAGCGCCGGCTTCCCAAACAGCTCCACGCTCTCAAATCGTTCTTTTCTGGCGTTTCTCTGCAAGTGCTTCATCTCCTTTTTAATTATGCGGGACACAACATACCACAACGGCGCTCGTATAGCTAATACATTTCCATGCCCATATCCATGTGCTCTGCCGGAGCGTCGCGCATAAGCTCCTCAATTGGCTTAAGGCCGTTATAACTGACGTGGCCGCCGCTTACAAATTTGCCGTTCAGATTTGATATCAAACGCTCGCCGTATTTTTGAAAATCAATGAACTCATCGAGGCCGTCAGCAAAAGGAGTGTTACCGGCCAGCTCAACCGCGCGGCGGCCGTAATCCTCCGGCGTAAGCGCGCCCTCGACAAATTTAAAGTATTCCAGATTCTCCACAAGTCGCGTGACCCGCTCCGCGCTGTCCGGTTCCGCGTACTCTATAACCGCGTCAAGCTTTTTCAGTGCTCCCTCGCTCATGCCGCTCAGCGTCTTAGCAAGAGCGTTCAAATTTTCGAGGCACTCGCCGGAACCTTTGACGATTTTAGCTGCGTTTGGCGGCATCATATAATCATAGAGCTCAAGGCGCATATCCCCCCAGCTCTCAAATCCGCCGCGCTCCAGCGAACGGTCGATTTGTTTATCCGTCATCGGCAGATACAGCCACGTTATGTAAGGGGTATCCTCACGCTCGCTGAGCTTTGTCACGGCAAGCTCCATCACGCGGTCGTCGTACCAATACCGCGGGAACTCTCGTCCCTTGTATACCTGTTCCATTTCCATGCTGTTATCGTAAAGAACGCCGTAGGGCGTGACGAGCCCCTTTTCATGTTGGAAAAGATTTCGTGCGATCTTGCTCCCATCCAAATACTTGAGCTCGTCGACCGCCACCGCGCCGTTAACGTCGAGATGGTGCAGGAGACCTATGGCGTTTATGTCGGTGAAATCCTGGATTACCGTGATTTCCTGGCAGCAAAAGGTCAGGTTAATTAAGTCGGGGAGCCCTTTGTAATCAAAAGCCTCGGCGCAGCTTTGGAATTTGGCGATTTCCGTTTTGTCGAAGCTCTCCAGCCGCTTGGCCAGATAATCGAGCTCGTCCAAATTGACGACAGTGTCCTCCAGCCGTGCAAGCGCGGGATAGTCACCGGCTATTTCCTCAACGCCGCAATCGCGCCCGGTCGCGCTCCCAACGTCTATTTTGCCGAGCATTTCGTAAACCTCGTCATGATTAACAATCGGGAAGCAGACCGATACGGGTTGCTGTTCAGGGCGCTCATGGTTATTCAGCAGTGCTCTTATCATTGGGCTCGTCCTTTCTCTTCTGTATTTTTTGCATTTCGGTTCTCAGGCAGTTTCCCTCCGCAGTGTGGCACACAAAGCCGACGGAGGCGTAAGGGCAGTCGCCGCAGCTTTCAAATGGGCCCGTGCTTCGCGGCGGCGGCTCTCTGCTTACCGTGCTGAGAACGTTTGAGTCGTAAATTACGCCGGTCATGGTCTGCTTCCTTTCCTGAAAACATAAAAGGCCGGAGAGTAGAGGCTATCTCGCGCCCCGATTCTCCGGCCAATGTTGCTTACATATTTATTTCCTGTGCCATTCCTTTTGCTTGTCCAACCCTGTCCTGTATATCAGGGACGGCGCACTCGATTTGCGACGCGGTTTTCTCGATCAACTTCTCCTGCTCATATGTCAGTTCATGTTCGGAATCCATAGTGTTCCGCAAACATCGCTAAATTTCTGTGAGCTGCTCGTCCGTAAACAATCGTTCGCGCGGTACGAGCCCGGCACGTTCAGCGAAGTCCTCCTTTGCCGCTGTGTAGTTGTCAATATAATAGTGCCCCTGCTAAACGCATTGCATTCCTGGATAATCGCATCAATCTTAGCAAAGCTTGTATTCAGCCCCGACAGCAAAGAGGTTTCTGGGATGTCCAGGCGGATAAAGATATACTTGCCCTTAAAGCCGGACGGCTTCGAGAAGGGCGAAAATGTATTTCGATACCCTTTGTTCATATATCCATCCACGGTCAGCAGCACGAACAGCAGGTCATCTTCCGTCAAGGAGTACATCTCCTGCTCATACTCGCTATTTATGCCTATATCGATGACTTTGACTTCTGATACTAAGGGGAAATTATCCTTTTTTATCTTCTCGGCAAGGGATACCCTTTCCGATTCTGTGAGGATTAGGATCTTCGCGTTTTTTTCAAGTAAAGCCCACGTCGTTGAAATAGTGCTGAAGTTCATAATGCTTCCTCGCTTTCATTTGTTGACCTTGAGTCTTTTTGGGGCGGTATAGCCTGATATGGTCTGTTCTCCTTGAGAATTGTAAAATGGTTAATCGATCAGCAGGAAAACGAACGGAAGATTAGCTATAAAAAGTCAATAGAGAAATGCGAAAAAAATCAGGTGTTATACAAGCGATAATAGAAGAACGGTTTTTCCTCTGATTCTCCTGAATTGAGAATCATACGAGTGTCAACTTTGTGGAAGCCGCATTTCTCAACCACACGTTGTGAGGGATAATTGCCCGTTTCAGCAATGGCAATTAAATAGTCCATCTTCAAGTTCTGTAGAGCCCAACGTGAGACAGCATGTGCTGCTTCAGAGATATAGCCATTGCCTGCATATTCCTCGGAAATGAAGTAGGCTATTTCAATTTCATTTCCAACCTCTTCCTTGTTTCCGATACCGACCATACCAATAACAGAGCCTCGAAGTTCAACAGCAAGCATAACCCGTGCAATAGACTTACTTGCCAATGGATATTGGGAAGCAAACCATTTAATGAGATTTTGGGTGCCTTCAGCATGACGTTTCCTCCTTGGTTTTCTTTGGTAGTTTCAGTTCGTATGGTCTGTTCTCTTTGAAAATTGTAAAGATGATATTGCGAAAGGTTGGTTATATGTGGCGATATAGCGTTGCGTTCTGCTCAAACCAGAGAAGAGCTTGAATGGTTAGTAGACCAGCAGGAAAACGAACGAAAGACCAGTTATACAAAGCCCAAAGGAGGTAAGTTTGCGTTCTATGTCAGTAGCGATCATTATCACACAACCAACAAGATATAACAAGATTTTCCTACGGTGCTCTTATCAAAACCATCGTAAATACATTAAGGAGGAAAAACAACATGAGCTATTCGGGCGATGCGGCAGAACAGGTCGTGAGAATGACACTCGAGGGAACTGAGGTTGCGGCTAAAATAACCGGTGCCAGTGCAAAGCAGATTGCTCTTCTGATTTACGCCGTGCTGAAAGATCAAAAAAAAACGAAAGGCAAGATGCGGCTTACCAACATGCTCCGCAGCGGAAAGGAACTGAAAGTATTTGTGTCCATGATAAGGATTTGGTGAAATTCTGCACTGAGGCAAAGAAATATGGCATCCTTTATTGTGTCCTAAAGGATAAGGATGCATCTGACGGCATTACAGACATCATGGTCCGTGCCGAAGACGCCAGCAAGGTCAATCGTATCTTTGAACGCTTTGAATTTGCTACCGTAGATATGGGCAGCGTGAAAAGCGAAATTGAGCACAGCCGGGCCGAGAAAAAAGCGGATATGCAGGTCCCCGAGCGTACGGTACCTGAAAAGAGCAAGGAAGACGTGTTTATCGACGCGCTTTTGCAAACCAATCTCACGAAGGAGGAAGCGCAGACAAAAAACCCTACGGAGGCTCGGAACTTGAAATCAAATCAGTCCGAGCCTTTCTCAAATCAGAACGGACGAGTCGTAAAGGATACCGGCGATGAACCAATCCAGCCAAGGCGTTCTGTAAGACAGGAGCTGAAAGGACTCCGGGAAGAGCAGCGGCAGAGAGCCACCGCATCAAAGGATCGTTCCGGATCTCAGAAGCCTTTGATGCACATTAAACCTAAAAATAATAAGACAAAAAAGAGGGAGCGATAATTTATGCCTAACTATGATGACATTTTTGGTTCTCCGGCTCCGGTCAAGGAAGCCACTACCGACATGCCCGCGTTTGACAACGAAATGTGGGTTGGCAAGAAACAGCAGGAGCGTTCTGATGCTTACGCGATCATTGACGGCACGGCTCTCAAGATGGCTTGCAACGGTGAGCTGTTCCAGACGTATCTGGATGTCCAGGCCCGCTTTGACCGCTATTCTGTAGGTAATGCTATTCTCATTACCGCACAGAAGCCGGAGGCAACCAAGCTTGCCGACTTTGATAAGTGGAAGGAGGACGGCGCATATGTGAACAAGGGCGAGACCGGTATCACCCTTCTGGAACCTAGCAACGAGTATGAGCGCGAAGACGGGTCCACTGGCGTTTCCTATAATGCCAAGAAGGTTTTCGACGTTTCTCAGACCAATGCCAAGCAAAAAGCTGCGCCTGTTGTCACCCGTGATGAGCGGTTGCTTCTCAAAGCGCTCATTAACGATGCGCCGTGTCAGCTCTCCATAAGCGAAAATCTGCCGGATAATGTCAACGCTGTATATAAACCCGACAGCAAAACGATCTTGATTCGTCAAGGCATGGATGCACAGACTATTTTCCGCAGCCTTGCAAATGAGCTTGCACATGCCCACATGGACAAGGGGGATTACAAGCGTTCTGATAGCAGCTTTAACGCTTACTGCTCTGCCTATATTCAGTGCAAACGCAACGGCATCTCTGTTGACAGCTTTCGTTTTGACCACATGCCTGAAACGGTCAGTAAAATGGATGCGCCTGCTATGCGCAGGCAGCTTGCTGCAATCCGTGATGTGTCCAACGAAATTTCGATGGATATGAACCGTGTTTTTGAAAAGAACCAGAAAAGCCGAGACGACGGTGCACGCTGAGGAGGTGGCCCTAATGTCAGAAGATAAAAGAGTGCTTCCCCTCAACAGTAAGGGAAAATCGCTGCTTGTCGGAAACATCTATTGTGCTCACTGTGGGAACCGTCTTACGCTAACTACCAGCGGCAGAAATAAAAGGATGCCTGGATGCCTGATGGAACAATACAAAAAGAAGTGCGGGCACGGTATCAATGTCATTATAATGTCCGGCATCCTGGCGAGTGCGACGGTCAATCAGGTTATTCGGTGACGAAGTTGGACTCCATCGTGGAGGCTGTCATCAGGATGAAATTTGATGAAATCGCGGCGGCACCCGAGTCCGAAATTTTGACAAATCAACACGAAAAGGAAATCAAGCTGGCTAAGATGCAGCTCGACAAAGCAAAAGCATATTTGCAGGAAAAAGAAAAAGGCCTTGAGGATTACAAAGGAGAAACCCTCAAAGTCATTCGTGGACAAAGCAAGCTGAGTATAGAGTTGCTCAATTTACTGATCGCCGAAGCAAACGAGCAAATCTGCGACGCGCGAGCCAATACGGATGCAGCAGATAAGTATTATTCAGAGCTGCTTGAATCCGCTGAAAATCTGCGGAAAGAGTATGACCGCCTTCTGACATGGGCAGATCTCTACGACAAGAGCTCCTTTGAAGCGAAAAAAATGATAGCTGCCCAGTTCATCAAAGCAGTACGCGTTGGCCGGGATTACAATATTGAGATTGATTTTAACGTCTCATTCGAAGAATTTCAAAGCTTTTGCAATGATGAATCTGCGGAAGAGAATTTGACGACCCTGCGTTCGCAAACCGCATAAAAAAGTTCAGGAAAATCCATAAAAAGTGGGTTTTCCTGAACTTGGTGGAGACGAAGAGGATCGAACTCTCGACCTTACGGATGCGAACCGTACGCTCTCGTAAGCGGGCCGGTGATAGCTACATACCATCAGTCAATTACACGCAGGAATGCTGTATTTGGCCTGTTTCCAGCACTTTTTCTCGACACATAGCTTTGTGCGTAAAAAGACCAATTTCAAGAGC
>JAAYBW010000310.1 GCA_012729975.1 Clostridiales bacterium | reverse complement strand
TTGCCTCCAGCTTCCTTCAGATTCCGCCTCACGACGGACACCCTTGCCTTTGGCTAACGCTTCCTACTACCAAGCGCGTAGTGGACTTACACCACCAAGTTATCGCCCATGTCGGGCGCACAAGCATAATGTCCGCTGCGGCGTTAGGCGCGCAGCAGCGGACATATCCTATACCCTGCCCGATGTTTAAGCGTTCCTTGTTTTCAGGGAAGTATAGCGCCGTGTTTTATAAGCTCGCTTTTAAGCTTTGAATAGTCTGCCTTCCTCACGCTGACACCGTCTTTTACGGCTATCGCCGCGGCCGCGCCGGCCGCCTGTCCGAAGCACATGCAATGGGGTATGAGGTTAAAATACTCGCTGAAATCGTGGTCCGCGGAAAACGCGCGGCACGCAACGAGAAAGCCCTCCGTTTCCTTCGGCACCAGCGCCCTGTAAGGCACAAATGTCTTCGGGTATTTAAGAGACTTTTCCCCGCGGTCATTGTCCGCGAATACCGCGATAGTATCCTCAAACGGAATGTCCGTATCCATATCCTCACCGGTAAGGAAATATTCGCCGATAATCCTGCGTCCGCCGGAGGTTCCCAGCTGCGGGGCGGAAAGCATAATAAAGCTTTTTTCAAATCCGGGCATATATTTGCGCATCAGTTCGAAATTCAGCACCGCCTGCTTTCGGGCCGACACGTCTATGTAGGTCATCTCTTCCGTATCCGTCTGGTTGAGCGAGCCTATAAGGCGATGCACCCAAACAACGCCCTCGTGATTGTCGAGTAAGCCTCTGCAGAAGAAAGGAGAGCCTCCCAGGTCCTTTATCTGCTGTGTTGCCTCTTTAAATTTCTCCGGTTCCGATTTTGCGAAATTATCATACTTATCCAGATTTACATTGCATACCCAGTAAACAAATCCGAATTGCGCTATTCTGGAACCGGGCACCATATAATCGGTTGTTTGGCACCCTGTCTTCGGTAAAAGATCACCGTCGCCCGTGCAATCAATAACAACCTTCCCCAGAAGCGCCTGTCTGCCTGATTTGCTTTCGACTATAACGCCCTTGACGGTATTGCCGTCCATGATTGGCTCAGTCACCCATGTATGCAAAAGCAGCTCCGCCCCGGACTCCAGAACCATCCTGTTCATCTCGTCTTTGGAAATCTCGGGATCGATTACCGCCGTATACAGCACGACACGCTCGCCCTCGCCGTTTTTTCTTACATAGAAATGCGCCATGTTTGCATTAAGATATTTTCCGGCCGCCTCGCTTTTTCCCCAATATTTCTTATCGGGGAAGCTTGCCGCTCCGCGCGCGGTCAGCCTGTCTATTACCTCCTGGCAAAAACCGCCTATATGCTGCTCACCGTATATATCCGCCAGGTTAGGTATGATATTGACCAGACCGCCGGTAGACATTCCTCCCAGATGGCCGTATCGTTCCAAAAGTATCGTCCCGGCTCCGCCTCTTGCAGCCGAAACCGCCGCCGCCGTGCCTCCGGGGCCTCCGCCTACCACTATAACGTCCGTTTCCCGTATTACTTTAACTTCTCTTCGCGCTTCTTCGATCGTTTTAGCCGTAACAAGATTTTTTCTTTCAAATTGATGCGGTTTATCATATCCGTAAAACATTTCTCCGCTGTATTGCGCCACAAAGACACCCCCGTTAAAAATTATTCGTATTTTGAGCGATCGGCCTGCAGACGATAAGATAAAACCGATCAGTATACCTGCGCTTAAGCATCCGGCGCGCTCGGGCCGCTTATGATATCCCCGGTTCGCTGATGTCTTCGCGTCAATAAGAGCCTGCCGCGTATCATCTGCTTAAGTTTATCAAATACTCCCGGCTAAATCAACCGATTCACCGATGTTAACCGACTCAATTGCATTAAAGCGCCCTGCG
>JAAYBW010000045.1 GCA_012729975.1 Clostridiales bacterium | reverse complement strand
TCGCTTCGCGGTATATCTCCGTTATCGCTTTTATGTCGCCGGGTAAGGATTTTCTTATGTGCAAGGCGTCTTCGGCCTCCTTTTACAAAATAATGATAACACGGAGTTAACCGGTGCGCAAGTTATAAGGCCCTGTATCGGGCGGCTTGCGGCAGCGGCGCGGCTCCGGCTTTCAGTATAGCCCGGAATTCATTATGCGCCACACAATGGCGCAAACCGCCGAACGCCGCAGCGTGCTTCCGGGATCGAAGCGCCCTCCGCCGATTCCGTCGACTATCCCCGCATCATAAAGCGCCTGCACATACTCTTTGTCCGTGTCCGTAAACGGCTGCTGTGCGCCGGACGCCTTAAGCCCTAACGCGTTTGACGCGACTTTCGCGATCAGGTCGCGGGTTATAGGCTCGTTCAGGTCGGTTATTTCGCCTTCATTAAGGTAACCGCGGGAAATTGCCAGATCCAGATAACCTCCCGCCCAGTGACCGCCGGAGGGCGCCTGCACGCCGGATCCGCAGGCCAGTAAAACGAGCTTGAGCGCTTCGCCGCAGGTAACGTCACGCTCCGGATGGAAAAGACCGTCGGAACAGCCGGATACTAAACCGCCGTCAACCAGGAAGGATATATATTCGCTGTACCATTCGCCCTGTTTGACATCGGGGAATATAAGAAAATCATCGACGGCCTCCTCTTTCTGGTAGCGAGCGGTGACCGCGACAGACCTCAGAGCGGGGGAGCTGTCAAGAAGCCGGGTTCCGTCAGCCGTGTACCAGCCTTCCAGCCGGTACCCGCCGAGCTGTGCCGAAGGCAGCTCTCCGTAAGGCTTCCCCTCCTGATAAAAATACACGTCACTTTCCGTATCTCCCTCTCCGGCATCGACAGTCAGCCATACCCAACCCGAGTCGTCGCCGCTGTAATCGGCGTAAAGAAACATCTTCGCTTCGGCAATGCGGCGTCTGCAAAGCGGCGCGGATACTTTGCCCTGAACGTGGCAGTAGACGCCGAAGGCATTGACAATCTCGGCGTCGGTATGATTATCCGCGCCGTCTTTTATGTATCCACCGAGGGTTCGCGAGGTGCTCAGCCAGTAGGTTCCGAGGTTATACGCCAGACAAACCATCGCGTCAAACTGGTTTTGCGTTACTGTCGCGCCGCAGGACCTTAAGAATCTGTTTACTGCGTTTTCAAAGGCAGTCAGGCGCTCCTTTAACAGCGCAAACGCTTCTTCCCGGGTTATTCCGCCCGGATACTCACCGCTGCCGCAGCTTGTACCGTAGCCTATATACCACTGCGGACCCTCTTTGTAGGCATATGCCGAAAAGCCCTCCCAGCCCGCGATAAGCTCTGCCGCCGCATCGCCGGTCGTCATATCAGACTGCGCAAAGGCGGGCGAAAAGGACACCAGCAGACATAAGCAGATTATGGCTGCCGTTAGTTTTTTAATCATCTGTTATCCTCCGCAGCGCGGCGGAGCATATAATAGCCGCGCCATCAAGTGGCGACAGCATAGCAAAAAAAACGCCTTATGTCCAGCAAATCCGACATTAACGGCGCCATTTGACATGGGCTCCTCTTTTATTTTGAAGCGAACAGTGAGCCTGCGGGGCGTATCTGCCTTCCTCTGTCAAGACGGTGGGAGTGGGAGCGCGGAGCGCATTTTTAATACCGATATCGCGATAATATGAGATATCGGTATTAATTATTAATCTTATATACGGGAATCGGTATTACTTGATATTTACAAACACGAGCAGCTGGGCATTCATGTCTGTGCTGTCCGTCTGTGTGCCGAACCCGGCATTTAAGACGATGACCCTGAGCGCGGCGTTTTCGTTTTCAACCTCAAAGGTCGCTTCTTCCGGTGTGAGCATATTCCTGCTGCCGGGATATTCTCCGTATCTTAAGCGCAAAGCCCGAGCGTCGAAACGTATTATCTCGATACCGGCGGCGCTTTCCACAACGACATGATGTCCTTCTTCTTCTTTCGTGTACACGCTGTAGGTCTCTGCGTCTGTCTCGAAATAGCCGGTCTGCGGTGCCTGGCCGTAAGGAGAACGATCAGGTATATAAACCTGAACGAATACATCATATTCTCCGACAGGCATAGTTTCGGAAATGTCATAGTATACGCTTACATACCGATACTCGTCGATCGGCAGCTCATAACGGCTGAATCCGAAAATGTCAATAAAAGCCGTGTCGTCGTAGCTGCTGAACCCCTCGGGCAGCCATTTAATATAATCAAGCTCCTGTGTCGACTCAAGATAGTCCAAATGGGCGATTATTTTGTCCTTCTCAGATGCCGGAATTGTGCCGTTGGCTGCGACGGTTTCACCCGTGAGCATTCCGTTTTCGGCCAGAGTGTTTTCAAGGGCGCTTATCTGGCTGTTCCGGCTGACCGAAAACGCGTCCGCGGGCGGTATCAGGGAGATTGCCGACAATACTATGAGCACCAGCGCGACTATACCGCTGCTTTTTTTCGGGCTGATGCTCAGCGCGGCCCCCGAGAACACGGCGAAAGCGCCGTAAAGTATAACATAATAGCGTCCGAAGGTAACGCCGGTATCCGCCATTATTACGACAGAGGCTAAAACCTGAAACAGCGCAACCGGTATAAGCGCTTTCGGGAAAATTTTCACGAACAGGCCGGCGAATCTGTTTTCAAGCTTTACTGTCAGAACCGTCACCACGATAACGGTTATCGTGTAAGAGACAAGCAGCGGCTCGAGCAGGTTGTCGGTCCAGAACTCGCCCCCAATATTTATGAAAATATAAGCAAGCAGAATGACCGTGAAAACCGACACCAGCGGAGCCGCAATATACGACAGCAGAACCTCAAGGAACCTGGGGCAGCCGATACGTCTGGCGATAAGGGCTCTCTGAGCGGAGTCGGGCTCCGCTCTCCCGGGACCTCTGCCGGGATATACGGGAATAAGCGAAAGGAAAATGAGAGGCGCTATTATAACGAAAACGATGTTCGCGGTGTGCATATACGCGTCCCCGTCGACGTTTATAATCAGCAGGTCGATAGCCGCTATGACCGCGGCACATCCCAAAAACAGAATCCCGGAAAAAAACAGCGATTCAAACAGGGCTTTAAAAGCCGCGGTAAAGCTGTCGCAGAATCCGTAGCGGCCGCGCACCGTACCGATCCAGATAAAGGCTATAAAAAGCGCGAACGCCGTAACAGCCGATCTCACCATGAATTCGGTTTCGCCGGCGAAGCCATCCCTTATTGAAAGATAAAACAGAACCATAACCGCAAGCGCGCATACCGTAAGGCATATACGAGCGATGATGCCGGAGAAAAACCGTTCGTATGCCGCCTGAAAGGCCGCCGAAGAGAAGGCCCCGACAGCGAGGGCCCAGATATATCGGGTAAGGCCGTCTTCGCCCTCTATCGCAATAGCCGTCAGGACTGCCGTTGCCGCCAGGCAGGCAATAACCGCCGGGAATCTTGTTACCGACTCCGCAAAAAGACCGAATCTTTGCCGCAGCTTTTTTAACATGCCGAATTCCGCTCCTTTTTTACCGAATCGATAAGCAATAATATTATAACCGTACAGCGCCCGTAAAAAAAGCGGCACGATTCGGAAATTTTTTAAAAAAGCTATTGACAATCGGTTTTTACGCCTGTATTATTGTCCTAGTCAGTTAGTACAATAATACAGGCGGTGATTCAATGAACTGGAGTTTTCAAACAGACCGCCCCATATATCTGCAGCTTAAAGAACAGATAACGCTGCTGATTATATCGGGGCAATACCCGGCAGGATCAAGGCTGCCTCCCGTAAGGGATATGGCCGCAGACGCGGCGGTTAACCCCAACACTTTGCAGAAGGCGCTGCAGGAGCTCGAACGCGAGGGTCTCGTATATGCGCAGAGAACCAGCGGAAGATTTGTTACGGAGGACGAAAAAATGATTGAGCAGGCAAAAAACCAACTTGCGGCAGAGCAAATTGACCGGTTTATCGAAAAAATGGCCGGAATCGGCTTCACGGTCGAAGAGACTTTGGCGCTCATCAGTAAACGAGTAAAGGAGTAACACGGTATGGCCATTTTGGATTGCAGCGGTCTGACAAAAACATTCGGACCGAAAAGAGCACTGTCGAATGTCAGCCTGAGTATTGACAAAGGACGCATCGTCGGTCTTCTGGGTCCCAACGGAAGCGGAAAAAGCACCTTTTTAAAGCTCTGCAACAAGCTGCTCACGCCTTCCGCGGGTACTCTCCTTATAAACGGGGAAGCGCCGGGTATAAAGAGCAAATCGCTTGTTTCCTACCTTCCGGAGCACAACTATCTTGCCGACTGGATGAGAGTATGCGATATAATAAGCTTCTTTCGTGACTTTTATGAAGATTTTGATGCCTCAAAAGCGACGGAAATGCTGGTCAGTCTGAAGATCGGCGAGCGGGAGCGCCTTAAAACCCTTTCAAAGGGGACTAAGGAAAAGGTGCAGTTAATACTGGTAATGGCAAGACAGGCTCAGCTTTATTTGCTGGACGAACCTATCGGCGGAGTCGACCCTGCCGCCAGAAGCTATATTCTCAACACTATTATAAAAAATTACAACCCCGAGGCCGCGGTGATAATTTCTACCCACCTTATTTCGGATATTGAGCCTATTCTGGATGACGTCATTTTTCTTAAGGACGGGGAAGTTGTTTTGAAATCTTCGGTAGATGAGATCAGAGGGGAAAACGGCGTGTCTGTGGACGCTCTTTTCAGGGAGGTATTCAAATGTTAGGGAAACTGATCAAATATGAGTTCCGCGCGACCGGACGCGTATTTCTCCCGATGTTCGGAGCTCTTATAATCGTCGCCGTAATAAACAGGCTGTTTTCAAGCCTGAGCTATAAAACACCGATGATTATCGGCACGGCGACTTCCGTGGTATTGATTATAGCGATTTTCGTAATCACACTTATCATAACGCTGCAGCGCTTCTACAAAAACCTTTTAACGAACGAGGGTTACCTCATGTTCACGCTGCCGGTGAGTACCGACAGTCTCATATTCAGCAAACTGATAACCGCCTCGGTCTGGAACATATTAAGTCTCATAATCGTTGCAGTCGCCGTCTGTATAATGGCGGTCAGCGATATCAGCTTGAGCGGCATCATTGAGGCTGTATCCGGGTTTCTCGCGGATATAGGCATAGGGGGCATAACCGCGGCCGTTATAATCGTCGAAGCGGTTGTTGTCGCGCTTTCGGCTCTTCTTTCCGGGATTTTAATGTTCTACGCCTGCATGTCGGTCAGCCTTCTGATGAATAAGCACAGAATCCTGTTTTCCTTTGTCGCTTTCCTTGTTTTCAATACGGTCGGCCAGATTCTCGGCGGCATAGCGGTGCCGATCGCCATGGCGCTTAAGCTGGAAGAGAAATTTTTAAGCTGGGATCTTATGACACAGATCCACTCCGGAGCCGGCCTTCTGTTTCTTCAGAATCTTATTGTCGGCGCGGTCTTCTACATACTTTCGAGATTCATGCTCAAAAAGAAGCTCAATCTCGAGTGAAACGGGAAGTCACGGCAGCCGTTATCGGCAAGCATCCCGACGGGGCCTGAAACCTGGGCTTATACTGATATCCCCTATTTCGGCGGGATGTCAGTATAATGTTTTTTAAGGCCGTGGGCGAAAAATCTCCCACACAGCCGCTGCAAAACGATATTTATGCAGACACGCGGTAAGCTGCACCGAGCCGACCGTCAATGTTGCCCCATAAATAAAATTTATCAATGTTCTAATTCTGATATTGAAATAATAAGAGATTTATTCTATAATGCAATTGATTATATGAATATGAAACGGCAGCAGTATGAAGCCCGTCGTAGGAGGATTATGCATGGATATAAAGGGACTTCAGTATTTTATTGCCGCGGCTGAAAAGCTTAATTTCACATCGGCAGCCAGAGAGTGCCATATTACTCAAACCGCAATGAGCCTGCACATCAGCAAGATGGAGGACAATCTGGGATTTCAGCTTTTTAACCGTGGTAAAAGAGGCGTGGAACTCACCGGGGCAGGCAACCATTTTTATCACCAGGCGCTCAGTATCGTAAGGCTGTATGAAACAGCCGTACACAACGGCCTTGAAATAGCCGCGGGCGCCGAGGGGATTTTGCGCGTTTTGGTACTAAGCTCCGCTGAGGGCTTTGTGTTTAAAAAACAGCTCCGTACGTTCCGCGAAAGACATCCGAAGGTTAACCTCAGCGTGCTCGTGAGGGATTCGAGCCAGATGGTTTCCTCGCTGAAAAACGGAGACATCGATATCGCCATCGGACCGCCGGAAGATATGGAATGCGAACCCGATATATCCGTGATCCCTCTGCGAGAGGACCCCGCGATCGCGGTTTGCAGCGAACGGCATCCTTTCGCCGCGCTTGAAAAGGTCACGGCAGAGCATCTTAAAAATGAGCGGGTCATCGTTTATGAGCCGAAAGACCTTCCGAACACAATAAACGCCATGAGAAACGACTGGATGCAGCTCGGCCTTCTGCCCGGTGAAGTGCTTTACGGCAACAATCTCGAGGAGATTATACTGATGGCCGAACTGGGGCAGGGTATAGGTATACTGCCCGGATATGTAGGCGGAAGGATACGCCCCGGCACGGATAACGGGCCTGTCTGCATCGAACTTTCCGGAATTGACGGAGTTCCCATTTCAAGAACCGCTTTATGCTACCTTAAGGAAAACCGCAATCCCGCCGTTAAAAATCTTCTGGAAATATTCACATCCAAAGAGTTATAAGAAAATAAAACGGGCGCTTTCGCGCCCGCATGGCCGGCGAAGCCGTTCTCCCGTTTTACGGGAGAGCGGCTTCAAGCGCGTCAAGCGATGGGTAGCCGTATCTTACGGCCGTGTTCTCCAGTATGAGCAGCGCCATGTTCACGCCGCGCGACTCATACCGGAGAGTATCCCTCAGGCAGAGCTCCAGTGTCGCCTCGGAATATGTAAGAAGCTCGCTGTGCAGATAATTATCCATCGCCGCCCAGTGCCCCGCACGGGAAGATTCGGTAGTTACCGGCCTTCCCATTGAAATCAGTTTCGGATACTCTTTGGCAGCCGCCAAGGACCGGTCCGTGTGGCGTTTGGATATCTCATCGGCCAAGCGCCCGGCGTTTTCCGTCACCGGAGGAAGCAGGTGCTCTATCCGCTCATACTCATCGGGGAACGTGAGCTTCATCATGCGCGCGTATTTTATCGCCACGAGATTTATTTCCTGTTGTTTGGCCTGTTCAAGATCGTTCCTGTACGATATGAGCGTATCAAGGGACCAAACCTCATGCTGCGCCCCGCGCATTATTTCAAAGGTTGTTTTGTCATCCTGGCAGGAAGCCCGGCCGCCCGCGTTCCGCGTGGTTGTGAACATTTCCCATTCCAGTCTGATTATGTCGCTCACAAGCGATTTCTTATCCATATTATATTCTCCCTTTTCAGGCGCGCGTCACTCGGCAAACACGGGCAGACCGCGAAGATAGGGGTCTTTTATTTCCCGCTGTATATACGGAGCATGGTCCAAAAGAAAATCGGAATTTGATCCGGTCAGCCCTTTTTCCCGCAGTCCGGATATAATAAGCGCGGATATTTCCTCTATGGTTTGCGCGGCGTCCGCTCCGTCGGGAGTTTCCGCCAGCCGCTTTATGAGCCGGTATGCTTCCTGTCCCAAAAACGGCAGAGCGGAAAGCCCGCGATGCATCCATTTGTAAAACGGCCTGTATGAGTCATTGAGAAGATATATCATCGAGCAGGCGGATTCCATAAATTCGGCCTTTGCCATTGCGGCCGCGACGGACTCTTTTCGCCTGAGGCTTCGCGAGTAATTGTATTGCCCGGACTGAGCCGCCTTCATCGCGCGGGCGGCAAGTTTTTTATGCCTGACATCGGCGGGATACCCGGCCTTTAACACGGCTCTTATGCCGGAAAACTCTCCGGGAGGGTCGCTCCATACTTCTCCGTTGGTTGCTATCGACAGATTCACCTCGGGAAGCAAACGCCACTCCCGCAGCGTTTCGGGCGCGCGCGGCATGCCTATAAAACGCGTGTAGAAGCCGCCGACGGTGAAAACACCCTCTCTGCCCTCGCCGTATTCGCTCGTGTTAACCCCCTCAAACCCGAGGAAGCTTTTCGAAAGCGAACCGATAAGTTCCTGCAGGGGCTCGCCGAAATCCTTATAATCTTCCGCCGTAAGCCAGACCTGAATGCGCGGCCCGAAATCGTGGTCGCGCGATATCATATCGTCGAAGCCGTAACACTCCGAGCCGTCTCCTACCAGTCCGAACGCCATCCTTGAAAGCTTATCCGGAAACTCGTTTTGTATAACCGGAAGACAGGCCTCCCGATAGTATCTGCGGCACAGCTCCATCCCTTTGATATCTGCCGGTGAATTCATCCCTGTATCCCTCCCGTTTTCCGGATCTTATTTGTCCGTGTCGGACACTTCCCCGCACTCGCCGTATATGCGCGGGCAAATCAGTATGAAACTACGGTTGTATTGACGGGTATGTTTTTTATAAGCCAGTTTACGTCCTCGTCATACATTCGTATGCAGCCGTGGCTGGACGGAAAGCCGATAGACTCGTCGTACAGCTCATACGTCCCGGTTTTGTACGGACGCGTATGGAAGGCATAATCGCTGCCGAAATAAAATCCGAGTATGGAAGTGACCCAGTATTCACTGAACACCCATCTGCCGAGTACGCCGTAAACCGTGAACACTCCCTGAGGCGAAGGCTTAAGCTCCGTGCCGGTCGAGCACAGAAAACTGCGAGCCAGCTTCCAGTTCCCCGCGGAACCCGCAAATACATTGACGTGCTGTCCGGATGTGGATATCCAGATAAGATATCCCGTCGTTGACGACCAGCCTCCGCGGTTGACGAAGTTTTCCTTAATAAACGCCGGGTAATCGTTATCTATCGCCCACTGCGTCGTGTAATCGCCTTCGTATCCCGAGCTCACGGGCATACGCGCGGCATAGTATTCCTCGCCGAAGTTTGTAAGGCATACGCCGGTCGACGCGGTTTTAACCTGCTTTTCCCCGGTTTCGGTCGTATATGTAAGGCATAAGGTATACTCCCTGTCCGTGTCCATGCCGTACTTATACTCAATATCTAGCAGAAGCTCAAGCTCGGTCTTTCCGTCGGCGAGCTCCGTCTCCTGCCGGGAAATCAGCCGCCCGTCCTCGTACCAGTAAGCCGTACATAAAGTGCCGTCTCCCGCGTCCTCGATCCGGGCGGTCAACGCCAACGGCTCCCCCGCCGCAGGCGCGTTTACGGCGGAAAGGCTGACAACAGCGTCCTGAATACCCATGTATGAATTATTAACCAGTGTCGTAAATCCGGTGGAAAGCGCGGCGGAGGAGGAAAGCACCCTGACGTTCTTTGTGGTTCCGGAACCGGAAACCGACGCGCCTCTGCCTTCTATCCGAAGATCTTCGATCGTACCTTCCACGACCAGAGCGGCGTCCCTGCCCGATATGACAGCGCTTTTTATCGTAACGTTTCCGGGCACCGTTACCCTGCAGCCGTCTCCCGAAATGATCAGCTTGTCATACACCGCGGTACCGTAGGGCGCGGTGATCGTCAGATTTCGGCCATCCCCGGTTACTTCGGCGTTTTTGACCGCGCCGCTGACAGTCACATCACCGGAACCCGTACCGATGACAACGGTTTTTATCATACTCGCACCGTTTACGGAAAGCGTCAGCGGTTTCTCCGCGCGCGACGCCAGAACAAGCCGATCAACATATGCTGCGCCCGACATTGAAACCGAACCCGGAGAATCGGAGCGCAATACCAAAAGGTCCGCGTTTACAGAAGCCATTTCAACCGACGAACTGCCGCAGCCCAGCCACAGCCTGTCGGCGGATATATTCCTGAGTATTCCGGATAATGAAACGACGGCCCCGCCGGTTATCCGAGCTCCGTCCGGCAATCCGTCTTCATATCTTTCCGTTAAGTGGCCGAGCACGGTCAGAAACTCTGCCCTGCTGATTGTTTTCGAAAGCATTAGGCCGCTGTCCGAGCCTTTGAGCAAACCCGCGGAAAGCAGCGAAGCGATCACTTTCTTCTGCTCCCGTGTCAGTGTCTGCGCCTCTTCATGAACGCTCAGCGGCATAAGGTCCGGGTCTGCCTGCGCTAACTGAAAAGCCTCGGCAAGCATACAGAACGCGGATAAGCGCGTTAAAGGCCTGTTCAGGTCAGTCTCATCCGGCGAGATAATACCCAGTCGCAGAGCTCTCGCGGCAGCCTGCGCATACCATTCGTCTCCGGAAAGGCCGAGCGGGGTCGTGTCCGCTTCTTCAACCGCGCCCAGAACCCGGGTCAGAACGGCACATATCTGTGCCTTTGTTATCGGATCATCGGGCCCTATGTTTCCGTCGCCGTAGCCCGAAATCAAACCGTTATCCGCGGCTTTTCGTACGGTTTCTTCGGCCCAGTGCCCTTTAAGATCCGCAAAGTCGTCTGATACGGCATTTGCCGCGGGAGCGCATATAAAAAGTACTCCTGCGGCGAGAAGTCCGGCAATAACACGTCTTAGCTTTTCCATATATCTCTCCCGTATGGTTTATATACGTATGGTTATGTATATATGCCGCCCCCGGGCCCGCCGGGCCGGTCGTTTAAGCCTTTGAGCGTTTCCTGCGGGCAAAAAGCGTCAGCGCCGTGATATTGTCGCGCCCTCCCGCTTTTACGGCCGCGTCCGTAAGAGCTCCCGCGGCCTCATCCGGCGAAGCCGCCGCGCCGAGTATGCGCGTAATGCTTTTATCGTCAAGCATATCGGTAAGACCGTCGCTGCAAAGCAGAAAACGATCACCGTGGTGCACCTGGATATCCGGGAAAAAGTGGGCTTTCGGCCTGATGTCCGCATCTGTCATACCCAGATTCTGCGTAAGCATGCTTCGCCGCGGGTCGGTTCGGGCCTCGTTGGGGCCGAGAATGCCGCGTGTAATAAGCCACGCCGCGAGAGTATCGTCTTGCGTAAGCTTCCGAAGTTCGGTCCTGCGCATAAGAAATACCGAGCTGTCTCCGATATTCGCGGCGTGCGCGGCGTTTTCTCTGAAAACGAGCGCCGCCATTGTAGTGCCTATACGGCGGCCTTCAGCTAACGATGCTTCGCGGATATCGCGGTTAATTTCATCTGCGATATCGTCTATAAACATACCGATTGAGCGGGAGTCGGGACAGGACGACAGCCCGGTCCGCCGCTGTAAAAACCGACTCGCCGCCGTAAATGCCGCATAGTCTCCCATAGCCTCTCCGCCCATACCGTCAAATACAGCAAGCGCGCCCGCTCCGGCAGGGCCTCCCGAAACAGCGGAATTTGTATTCATCAGCTCATGAGGGACTATTACTCCGTCCAGATAGAAATTGTCCTGATTGCACTCGCGTATACGGCCTTTTACGCAACGGGCCGCGAATGTGTACTCAAGATGGCTCACAGGCAGGACCTCTACGCATATGTATTATTCCGTCGTAATATCGTTTATTATATCATTTAATGCCGCCCGGTCAACCGTTTACTGCCCGGGCCGCACATGCTATAATGCAGGGGTAACGCGGGCTGATTTTTCGGCACAGATCGCGCATTATGACAGGAGGAGCGCAATGGATTATAAGCGCAAAGCAGAAGAACTTGTGGCCCTGATGACTGTTGAAGAGAAGGCCGGCCTTTGTTCCGGCGCATCGTCATGGTACCTCAAGGGCGTACCGCGTCTGGGCCTTTCACCCGTCATGGTCACTGACGGCCCCCACGGCCTGCGCAAGCAAAACGAGTCGGACCTTGGTCTTTCGCAGAAAAAGACCGTCCCCGCCACATGCTTTCCCACGGCGTCGCTTACCTCATGTTCATTCGACAGGGAGCTTTTGCGTGAGATCGGACAAGCTATCGGAGAGGAATGCCGGGCCGAGGGAGTGGCGGTTTTGATCGGTCCGGGCATGAACATAAAACGCAGCCCGCTTTGCGGGCGTAATTTCGAATATTTCTGCGAAGATCCCATGCTCAGCGGCGAGCTCGCCGCAGCCTTCACCGAGGGAGTACAGAGCCGCGGCGTCGGCGTTTCCTTAAAGCACTTCGCTATGAACAATCAGGAAACACGGCGCCTGATTATCGAATCGACCGCGGATGAGCGGGCTATGCGCGAAATCTACCTTTCCGGCTTTGAGCGGGCCGTGCGAAAGGCTTCTCCGTGGACCGTAATGTGTTCGTACAACAAAATTTCGGGCGAGTACGCGTCCGAGAACAAAAAGCTGCTGACCGATATCCTACGGAGCGAATGGGGCTTTGACGGACTCGTCATGTCCGACTGGGGCGCCGTGTCCGACAGAGTCAGCGCCCTTCGTGCCGGACTTGACCTGGAGATGCCGGGCCCCTGCCCGGTAAACGACGCAAGGCTGGTTTCCGCGGCGCAGGACAGCGCGGATGACATGGCGGCGCTGGATAAGGCGGCCCGGAACGTTACCCGGCTGCTTTTGCGGGCCGCGGCGGCGCAAAAGCGCGGCTATGATGCCGGGGCGCATCACGCCCTCGCGCGCCGGGCGGCCGCGGAGTCCATAGTTTTACTTAAAAACGACGGAGGCCTTCTTCCCGCGAAGACAGGTGTCAACGCGGCCGTAATCGGTCATTTCGCCTTACAGCCGCGCTACCAGGGCAGCGGAAGTTCCCGTATAAACCCAACCCGTCTTGACACGGTCGGGGAGGAGCTGCGCAAGCTCGGTCTTCGGTTTGAATATTCGCAGGGCTATCCCGAAGCTTCCGACTCGCCCGATCCGGCACTGATCGCGCAGGCCGTGCGGGCCGCGCGGGGCAAGGATATAGTCATTGTCTTTGCCGGTCTGCCGGACAGTTACGAGTCGGAGGGCTTTGACAGGACTTCGCTCTCGCTGCCCGAGTCGCATAATATGCTGATAGAGGCCCTGGCGGAGGTAAGCGACAATATCTGCGTCGTGCTTTCCGGCGGAGGGGTAATGCAGCTGCCGTGGTATGACAAAGTAAAAGCGATACTGTACATCGGTCTTTCCGGGCAGGCCGGCGCGGGCGCGGCGGCGGACATTTTGCTCGGCAATATCTGTCCGTCCGGAAAGCTCTCCGAGACCTGGCCTTTAAGGCTGGAGGACAACCCGAGCTTCGGCTTTTTCCCGGGCGGAACCCGCACGGTTGAGTACAGAGAAAGCATATATGTCGGCTACAGGTACTACGACGCCGCGGACAGGGCCCCTCGCTTCCCGTTTGGTTACGGGCTGTCCTACACTGAATTCGAATACTCTGATATAAACGTGGAAGACGGCGGCCTTTTCGTGTCCTGCCTTGTTAAAAACACGGGCAGCACGGCGGGCTCGGAAATCGTTCAGCTTTATATATCCGAAAAAGATCCTGTCATATTCAAAGCCCCGCAGGAGCTAAAAGGCTTTCAAAAGGTCCGCCTTGAGCCGGGCGAAACGGCAAAGGTCTGTTTTTCGCTTAGTCATAACGATTTTTCGTACTACAATGTGCGGGAGGGCTTCTGGCACGTTGAGGACGGCGAGTACGAAATCAGGCTAGGCTCGTCGTCTCGGGATATCAGGCTTCGGCACACGCTGCATATAAAGGGCTCTCCCGCTCCCGGCCCGGACTGCAGGCGGACGGCTCCCGGATATTACAACATCGCGGGAGGCGTATCGGACCGTGATTTTGAGGCTCTGCTGGGCAGGGCTGTTCCCCCGGGCGATAGGCCCGACGATGAGCCTTTCAGCGCGAACAGCACGCTGGGAGAGGTACTTAAAACGCCGTACGGCGCCGAGCTTTTGGGCGAGAGACTAAGCACCGCGCGCAGCGACGCGCCGGAGTTTTTCGCAATGTTCGCCGCTATGATGAACGATATGCCGCTTCGCTCCGCCGCAATGTTCGCCCCCGATCTTCTGTCCGCCGAAAAGCTGCCCGCGCTTATTAATAAGCTAAACGCGCAGCGGCAGGCAGAGTGAATCCGCATAGCTCCGCTGTATAACGCCTCTCTCCCATTTTACGGAAGAGAGGCGTTGATTATTATATGAATTTAACTTAAGAGCCGCGGCCCGCGTCCTTATCCGGCGGTGTGATTACTACCCTTCCGTCTTTAAGCTCCATTTTGACACGGTTGCCGCTCAGGTCAAGCTCCTGCAGAAATTCCGCGGGTATCTGGACCCGCCCGCTGCGGTCGAGGACAGCGTACTCCTCATGTGATTCCTGCCCTCCGGTCGGATCCGCCCCAAATGTTCCGAGCCGCTCCAGACGCTCCAGGTAATCGTTTCGCATTATGCGCTCGCTGCTTATTTTTCCGTCTCTTATATTCGCTATCCGGCTTACCTTGCCCGCTACGCTCATATCATGCGTTACTATGATTATTGTCAGACCCGTCTCCCGGTTCAGGCGGCGGAAGGTTTCGAAAATATAGGCCGAGGTCTGCGGGTCGACACTGCCCGTCGGTTCATCGGCCAAAAGCAGCTTCGGCTCGTTTGCGAGCGCTATGGCTATTGCAACGCGCTGCTGTTCGCCGCCGGACAGCTCCGACAGGCGGTTGTCTTTTCTGTCCTTGAGGCCTACCATATCCAGCAGCTCGACAGCCCTTTCTTTTCCGCCGGATTTTCCCGTCAGCAGCATCGGCATCTGCACGTTTTGCCAGGCGGGCAGGTATGAGATGAGGTTTCGGGCGTTATTTTGCCACACGAAGCCGACGGTGCTGCGTTTATATAAAACAAGTTCCTTTTCCGAGAGCTTGAAGAGATCAAGTCCGTCCACGTACAGCTTTCCCGCCGTCGGGCGGTCAAGACCGCCTATCATGTTCAGGAAGGTTGACTTGCCGCTGCCGCTGTTTCCGATTATCGCCATCAGCTCGCCCTTTTCGATTTTAGCGTCCAGTCCCTGCAGGGCCATTACCTCGATCTCATCGGTTTTATATATCTTAACCAGATTATCGCATTCGACCATGTATTCAGCTTCCACCTACTATCTCACCGTCCTCCATCTCATAGACTTTATCGCCTATGTCCATAAAGCCCTTGTCGTGGGTAGTCATCAGTATCGTGACGCCGTCCTCCGAACAAAGCTTCCTGAATATCTTAACCACCTGCAGCGCCGTGTTTGTGTCCAGTTCGCCGGTCGGCTCATCGGCAAATACAATTTTCGGCATGTGCGCTATTGCCCGCGCTATTGCGACACGCTGCTGTTCGCCTCCGGAGAGCTCCGCGGGCATATGTGCCGCGCGCTTTGATAACCCCACAAGCTCCAGGCAGCGCTCTGTACGGGCGGCGCGGTCTCCCTTCCATCCGGAAAGCCTGAGCGCGTACTCAACGTTTTCGCGTGCAGTCATCATCGGTATGAGCGCGACGGATTGAAAAACGAAGCCCATCGTACTGCGGCGAAGGAGGGTTCGGTTTTCCTCCGACAAAGAGCAGATATCCTGCCCGTCAAGAACCACCTGCCCCTGTGTAGCCTCATCAAGCGCGCCAAGCATATTCATAAGGGTTGTCTTTCCCGAACCGCTTCGCCCTTTGAGTATCGTAAGCTTTGACTCCGGAATCTCGACGTCGATGCCTTTGAGCGCCCAGAATACATCGCCGCCCGGCAGCGGATAAGCTTTTTTTAAATCCTTTGAATACATGATGTTATTAAGCTTCTGCATCGCGGCGCTCTCCTCACTCTTCGCCAAGCTTCAAAGCCTGCGATATTTTTATCCTTCTTATCAGTGTTCCTAGCAGGATCATGCACACAACTATAACCGCGGCCACAACTATAAGCAGACGCGCCAGATCGCCGGGCAGCGACACGATCTCCAGGGGTATGACCGTGTCCGCGTCCGCGTAGGCTATCTGGACAAGCGGGATATACAGCCTTGAGGCAAGCAGCCCCGCGCCTACTCCGAGCAGCACCGAGATGCCGGTAATAAAAATCTGCTCGTTTATAAGCATTTGGAGGATCTCCCTCATTGTCATGCCCATTGCCCGGAAAATCCCGAACAGAAGCTCGCGCCCGCGTATGGACATGACCCAGTAAATAAGAAAACCGACGCTGCATAAAACCAGCACCACGGCAAATCCCACGGTGAGAATGCCGTTGGTACCCTGATATATCGGGTCGTTTTTAAGCTCGATTATCTCTGCCGTACTGTCGCGGAAATATGTAAATGATATGTCGTTTTCGGCTATGAATGAGTAAATAAAGTCCGTGTCTTCGGCCGCTCTCATCCATATCCTGTAGGGCGTCACTCCCCACCGGGACTGCACATAGCTGAAGTTGGCGACAACGAGATAGTTATCCTTTTCCGAAACGGTCCCGTCGGAAGCCGTTGTTCTGACCGTAGGGTTGTAAGACGGCCAATAATCAACGAAACCGTATATGATTCCCTGACTGTTAAATCCGCCCGCGCTCTGGTATGTAATGGTGTCCCCCAGCTTATAACCGAGTTTTTTCGCCATGTTGGAGGACACGAGAACCGCGTTTGGACTGCGCGCCATCGCGTTGAGATACTTGTACCAGTGAATAGGCATAAGCTTTGTTTTAAAGTAAGCCGCCTGACCGAACTCCTTCGTGTTTATTCCCATCACCGTTACGGAGGTCCATTTATTGTCGGCCGAAGCGCACGAGGCTTTCCCGTCATATATGACTCTGGTTACAAGCTCGGCGCCTTCCATTTCGTAATACTTTCGGGAGTCGGGCTCATAATACGTAAGACGCACGGTTCCCGTCTCGTCTTCCGCCACATCCTCAATGTTGCTTTTCCATCGCTCCTCAAGAACGATGTCCGTTCCGACGGTGTACCTGATGCGGTCCTCCTCGTTGGAGTTGACTGTTCTCGCGGTCTGAGCGTTAAAAATACCGATAGCCAGGGTTATAACAAGAAACGCTATTATGTTCCTCTGGCTTCCCTTGGACCGCAGCACCCACAAAAACGACGCGTAAAGCGCGGGAGTCCAGCGTTTTTTTCCGATTCTGTATATCAGCCAGACCACCGCGGGTATAACACGCAGCGAAATAAGTCCGCATGCGATAATAAAAAGCGATGAGGAAAGGAATAAAAGCGGGTCAAGTCCGGCACCCTCTTCTACCTTAAGCGCAAGCAGCTCCTTTTGCCCGTTATATGTGTACAGGCCGTATAAAGACACGGCAAGCAAAATAACGTCCAGAAAAAGACGCTGCCACAGCGGACGGTCCGAGTTTCTCTTTTTTTGTTTCTGACCGACTATGCTCATCTTCGCCAGACGGAAGGCCGGAATGACCATCGCCGCTACTGACAGCACGGCGCCTGCCGCGGCGTATGCGAATACCGCGGACGTAAACTCGACCTTCAGCGCTTTTCTCGAAACAAATTCAAGAAAAGCGTTGGCGGAGCCGAGTATCTGGCAGATCAGCGCGGCCAGCGGTATTCCCAGCGCGAGAGAAACAATCGCGATAACGGAGCTCTGCAGCAGATATATCAGAAGTATCTGGCGACGGGAGGAGCCTCGGCTTTTTATTACGGCGATCTCCGAGCTCTCCAACCCCACTATCTGACCGGAAACCATAAAAATGAATGCGGCCAGAAGCGCGTAAATGGGTATCTGCAAAATTCGAAGAGTAACCGATATGCGTGCCGAGTCCGTTATGTATGCCTCCAGAATATCGGTATAGTAGCTGTAATAACTGGCATTGGTCCTCGATTTATGGAACAGGCGAAATTCGGCGTCAGAATCATAAATGTACCGGGCGTTATCGACCGTTATCCGGTTATAGTCCAGAATGACGAACCAAAGCCCTATTACTTTAACGGGCAGTCCGCTGTAATCTCCGACGATGGCCTTAAAAGAGCTCTCGGACATAAACAGCTTATCCGTGAAGGTAGCCGGGGATTTGTACCAATAGCTGTCGTCAAGACCGTCGGACTCAAAAACCCCCGTAATACGTATCTTCAGCGGCGAGCCGTCCCTGAGGGTAAGCTTGTTTACCGTGAACTCTTCGCCCACATACACTCTGAGTCCTACCATTGCCCTTTCGCTGACAACCGCCTCTATGACGCCGTCCTCTCCCACTCCCGGTGAATACATGCGCCCGCTTAGCATTTTCGAGTGATCTTCCAGTCCTGAAAGCCAGCCTACCCTCGCTGTTACGGCAGCGTCTTTTTCCTGCGTTTCCTCAATGCCCGCGGGAACCAGCGAGACGTTTTCAAGAGATATGTTGGAGAGCACGTGCCTTGCTTCTATACCCAGCCTCGAGGCCATATCATGCGCCAGCGCGTCTTCGGCCAGAAAATTCGTGTGGTTTGCACCCTCCGGACGGGCTCCTTCGTTGAGCGTAGCAACAAGGTACGCGGTAGAGGCGTATCGCCCGTTTTCCTCGACATAGTCGGAAAAAGCGGTAGTAAGCATGCGCTGAAGCGACGCTCGGGTATACATCGGGCTGCTGGCGGCAATGGCCGTGAGCAGAACATTTCCGATAAGCAGCGCGGCGACAAGCCATTTTTTATTGAGCATTTTTCGGAGGACGAATTTAAACATTTCTTATTTCCTCCCTTCAGCTCGTGTACTGGCTGGTTATGACAAGGTCTCCCGGCGACACTCCCTGAAGAAGGGCGACGTCGGTGCCTGCCATCGGGCCGCGTATCACATACCTTTTTTTCGTCGCGCTTCCGTCAAGAACGGTTACGTATACCCGGCCCTCCTCCATAGTAAGCGCGGCGCGCGGCGCGAAAACGGCGGTGTTCATAACGAGCTTTAAGGCTTCCGCCTGAGGATCGTACGCGGTTTTAAGCTCCTCGGGCGAGTCCTGCAGAATGTATACGTATTTGCCTACATATCCCGGGAGCACATCCGAGCTGCATACCACACGTCCGGTTCCCTGCATGGGCTCATCGCCCTTTTCCCACTTAACCGTTACTTTCGTGTTATAGGAAAATACCGCCGTGTTGGCAGTGTCGGTATACAGGACCAGAGAGGCTCCCCTGTTTATCGTTATAAGCGCGGTACCGGCCGGGACGAGGTCTCCTTCGGAAAAGCTCGCGGCACTTTTTACAACGCCGTCGCACGGCGCGTATATGTATGTTTCTCCTAAATCCGCCTGCGCCTCGACGAGCTTCTGCTCCATCGCTTCAAGGGTTGCCTGTGTGTTCAGCCGGTAGAGAGCATAAGCCGCCTCAAGCTTATCGACGGTCAGCCTGCGTATATCCTCGGATAGGTAAATGCCGCTTTCCGCCTTCGCGATAGCTTCTTCATGAAGCGCGCATGTTTCAAGATAAGCGGCGCGGGCATAATCGAGGTCCAATTGGGCTTGTTCCGCGTCGGAGGGCTTGCCCCTGCCCGTGAGAACCGCGAGAACGTCGCCTTCCCTGACGGAAACGCCGCGCTTTACGAATGCCTCCTTAAACGTGAGTTCCTTAGCGCCCGTATTGAGCTGTATTGTCTGTGTATATACGGAGCTGACTTCAGTAGATGCCGTTCTTGTAAGAGAGCCTTGTTTTACCTCTGCCGTACGGTAGGTCGTTTCCCGGCTCACGAGCATATCCTCGGTGACTATCGTCCCCTCAGAGCTTTTCCGTACGGAGTCCCCGCCGGACGAACAGCCGGCCAGCAGCACAAGCATGATCATGACGGCGGAAAGCAGCCTTTTAAGTCCCGACATAAACCACATCCCCTTCCTCGAGCCCGGCAGTTATCTGCACAAGCGAATCCGTGAGCGTGCCGATCTCGACAGGCACTTTTTCCTGCGCGCCCGAGTCGGATACACGATATACAAAATATTCGCCCTTAAAACCCATAAGCGCACCCGAAGGAATAATCAGGGCATCCCGCGCGCGGTCGGAAATAATGTATACGCACGCGATCATACCGTTTTCCACACCGCTGTACGTGCCGTTCAATACGAATGTCGACTCGAGTGTCGCGTTTCGCGCCAGCAATGAAAGGTATGTTGTTCTGTCATAGGGGATATTCGTGATTTCGACCCGCTCTGTGCCGATCGTCGCGTATATTTCATCGGCATCTCTGAGGTCCTCCGAGTTTATATACTGGCAGCGGATGCTCGAAGAGCCGTCCACGGCGACCCAGATCACATCCGTACCGTAGGGAGCATATCCGCCGGCCATGACGGAACAGTAAACGACCGTGCCGTCCCTTTCCGCGATAATAACGGAAGCGTCCACGATATCCTGATATTCCTCAAGGGCCGCGCGTGTTGAGGCAAGAGCCAGATCCTGCTCGGCGAGCTGCGCCCTGTATGCGCTTTGCAGATTGCGCAGCTGCAAAGCCTGAAGGTCGGCATCGCGTGAGGCGCCCTTTCCGCCCATCGCTTTGAGTGTGAGCTCGGCAATCCCGATGTCGCAGAGCGACTGCACATTTGTGTAGTAATTGCTCAGTTGGGTTCTCTCGATGCTGCTTTCGTATGAACCGACCATTTTTTCGGCATAGGATACATCAAGACGCGCCAGAACGTCTCCGGCCTTTACCGCGAGCCCGGTATAGGAGAAAACCTCGGCGACGGGGCCGCCCGAAGAAAACGCGTAGGCGTCTACCTGCGGGACAACCTCACCCTCAATGCAGTTTATCTTGTATATTTCTCCGCGATAAACCACCGCGGTATCCGGGTCAACGACAGCCGGCTCTATCAGCTGCGGGGCCGGTTCCTCCGTCCCGGCGCAGCCCGTCATCAGAATAAGTGCCGCGGCCAGAAGCGCGGGTGCAAATCTTTTCATACGCCGCATCCCCCTAATTCCATAAGACTGTCTCTCCCTCGGAAAGACCGTCTGTAACTTCGGTGTACCTGCCCGCCTTTAAGCCGACGGTTATCTCTCTGGCGCTTATTTGCCCGTTTTGATCCAGGACATACACCATGGGTTTTCCGGCAATGCTCATAATGGCCGAATTGCGTATATACAGAACATCATCGCGGTTTTCGACAAGCAGCGTTATTTCTCCGCGCGCGTTGGCAGCGGAGGGGGATTCGGTGCCGGTCAGCACGAAATACATATCACGCATCATCCCGGAGTAGGACTCTGTTTCCTCCCGGCCCAGCAATGCGGGATCGGTCACCACGGCGGGGTATATTACGCCTCCGGAAAGAATTTCAACCTTGTCGCCGTAAGATAACAGGTTATACTTTTCCGTAGAGGCTACGAAAACCGAAGAGGTGTCGTCGGATATGGTCACTACGCTTTCACCCTTCATTGTGCGGGAATCCCCGGTAATCCGTTTAACATATGTAACCGTTCCCGAAATTTCGGCGTAAAGGCGCATGGTAGCGAGCTTGTTTTCAAGCTCCGACAAACGCGAGTATTGTATGTCCAGCGAGGAATCAAGATATCTGACTCTCGCCGCTTTCGTATCCGCCGCTATTGTGTACGTCCCGGTCAGCTGCTGTGTCTCAAGCGCGATCTGATATGAATCCCGGGCTTCGTCAAGCTGAATTTCCAGTATATCGGCACGATACCGGCAGGACTCGATTTCCCTGAGGATATCCGACACGTCAAGCTCTATAAGCAGGTCGCCCGGCCGGACTGTGTCGCCGACGGAGACATATACGGTTCCGAAGGGCTTTCCCCCCTCCGAAAAGGAGGCCTGCTGCGTCTGCGTTGCGCGGTATGAGCATGTTATCGTCTCCGTCAGCTTCAGATCTCCGCGCATGACCTCAAAAACGGAATAACCCGTTCCGTCGTATGGCGTAACCAAAGGAAGCTTCGGCATCTCGGCCTCCTTCGGGAGAAAAAAACAGCCTTCCAGGGTCAGTATGAGTGCGGCAGCGGCGCATAGTACCGCCGACCTTTTTGCAAACAAGAGCGTCAACCCCTTATCCGGCGCAAAAAACGCGCGCTATTTCCTTTTTTTGCATTACATTTAGAAAGTTTATTCTATATGTCGAAAATAGTCAAGTAATACTGATCCGCAAGATATTCGTGTGAATTGCAGGCTTAATTGCCCACCATAAAAATACAAAGACGAAGCGTATGCATGCGCCGCTCGCTTCGTCTCCGATTTTTATAAGGCTGTTTTCCGCGGCGGCGTTTGCCGTACGGGGCTTTTTTACATACCGTTTACGCTCCGCTTCAGTCGCCGGTCTGTATGGCTACGATGGACGCGCTGCCGTATTTTTCGCGCAGCTTGGGTTTTTCGATTTTCCCGGTAGGGTTGCGGGGAATCTGATCGAAAATAATTTCGCGCGGGCGCTTGTAGCGCGGAAGCGCCATGCAGAACCGGAGTATCTCATCTTCGCTGCATTCGACTCCCGGCTTGAGTTCTATCACGGCGCAGGCGATCTCACCCAGACGCTGATGCGGGCGGCCTATGACGGCGACGTCCTTTATCTTCTCGCAGCCGCGAAGAAAATCTTCTATCTGTACGGGATAAAGGTTCTCTCCGCCGGTTATTATTACATCCTTTTTCCTGTCCACAAGGTATATGAAACCCTCACCGTCATATTTGGCCATATCACCGGTCATGAGCCAGCCGTCCTTTAAAACGGCAGCGGATGCCGCGGGGTCACGGTAATAGCAGGTCATAAGACCCGGCCCTCTGACCGCCAGTTCTCCGACCGTCTCGGGCTCGGTAATGAGAGACTCGTCATCCGCAACTATTTTTGCCTCCCATCCGAAACCGGCCTTTCCGATCGCGCCTACCTTGTGTATGTTCTCTACGCCCAAATGAACGCATCCGGGGCCTATAGACTCTGAGAGTCCGTAATTTGTGTCGTACTTATGGTGCGGAAAATACTTAATCCACCGCCGCACAAGGCTTGGCGGAACGGGCTGCGCGCCTATATGCATAAGCCGCCATTGAGACAGCTCATAGTCGCCCGGCCTGACTTCCTCACGTTCTATTGAATCGAGCAGATCCTGCGCCCAGGGAACAAGTAGCCACACAATCGTACAGCGTTCGTCGGATACGGCTTTTAATATCCACTCCGGCGAAACCCCCCGCAATAATACGGCGCGTGAGGCCGAAATCAGCGAGCCGAACCAGTGCATCTTGGCGCCTGTGTGATAAAGAGGCGGCATGCACAGAAAACAATCGCCCCTTTGCTGACCGTGATGCGCCTGCTCACAGTACGCGGCATGCATCAGACTCTCGTGATTGTGCAGAATCGCCTTCGGAAAACCGGTCGTACCGGAGGAAAAATATATCGCCGCGTCACAGGCGTCGGTTATCTCTATATGAGGATTGCGGCCCGTACAGTATGAAGTCATCTGATAATAGCTGTCGGCGAAATCCGGGCAGTTTATGCCGACAAAATACATCTTGCGGATCTTGCCTATACTGCCGCGTATCTCTGAGACGCGCTCCGTGAACTCCGGTCCGAAAACCAGCAGCGAAGAATCCGATAGATCCAGGCAATATCTTATCTCTTCCGCGGTATAGCGGTAGTTAAGCGGCACGGCAAGCGCTCCGGTTTTAAGCGTGCCGAAATATATAGGCAGCCATTCAAGACAGTTCATGAGCAATATGGCAACCTTGTCGCCTTTTTTCACTCCGTTTGCAAGCAGGAGGTTTGCAAACTGATTCGCTTTCCTTTCAAAATCCAGCCATGTCATTTCGCGGCGGTAAGCTTCTTCCAGAGCGGTTTCCACAAGCATGGATTCCGTCCACCTGAAATTCTTCTTTCCCGCCTGTTCCGGATTTATCTCAACAAGACAGACCTCGTCTCCGTATTTTTCGGCGTTGTTTTCAAGAAAAACCGTGATGGGCATTCTATTTACCTCCGAGCTGATTCTTTTGCCTTTTAAATAAATGAATAGGACGGATGAAAATATAACACTTTCGCCACCGGTTGTCAATACTTGAGAAACTCGCAGCTCTTTGCCCGGGGAGCGTGCCCTTTTATATGTATTAAACGGGAACCGGCACAGACCCGCGCCGGTTCCCGTTTAATATAATCAGGTTATCGCCCAGTATGTCGGTCAGTTTGCCAGAGAGTAACCGCCGTCAATGGTGAACACCGCTCCGGTGACCTGTTCGGAAGCGTCTGAGGCCAGATATACCGCCATTGCCGCGACTTCTATCGGCTTGCCCCAACGACCGGTCGGTGTGTGCTCGGTCCAGAAAGCCTTGAGTTTTTCGAACTCCGGACCTTCTACCGGCGTAAGATCGCTGTCCGTATAGCCGGGTGCGATCGCGTTCACGCGAATTTTATACGGAGCCCATTCATGTGCCAGCATTTTTGTCATACGGTTCGCGCCGGCTTTCGCGGAGCTGTAGGAGACCATCCTCTGGGGAAGGTTAACTATGTCGGCGGCATTGCTGGTGATATTGATGATGCTGCCCCAGCCCTGCTTTTTCATATGGCGCGCGGTCAGCGAAGCCATTTTGAAATAGCCCGTCAAATCTAGGTCTATAACGTCCTGCCAGTCTTTAAAATCGTTTTCCACGGCGTCCATGGAATCGAAAAAGCGCGTACAGCCGGCGTTGTTGATCAGTACGTTTATGCCGCCCATTTCCTCGGCTATAAGATCTACCAATCTTTGCGGATCGCCGGGCTTGACTATATCGCCCTGATAATATTTGATTTTGCAGCCCGGATATTTAGCTCTTATTTCCGCTTCGACTTCGGCTCCTTTTTTATCATTTCTGCCGATGAAGGATACCTGTGCTCCGTCTTCGCAGAAGGCATCGGCCATAGCCTTGCCCAGGCCCTGGGTTCCGCCGGTTATAAGAACCTTCAGACCCTTAACCGAAAACGCGTTTTTAATTGAAGTTATCATACCTGATCTCTCCCTGCTTTAATATTACCGGATCCATATCAGGATTTTACATTCATTTATCGTTTGTGTCAATCTCGCGCCATTAATATGTGCAGCGGAATGTATTTTATAACACCGTTAACGCGGGTCGATTCCATAAGCACGACTTCGTTCGCGAGAGCCGAAAATTCAGGCGGAGGAAGACTCGCATTCCAGTTTCTCACGCCCCTGCCCAGCGTAAGGTGCGGTACAAAGGGGCGTTTTTCAATTGCAAAGCCGCTGCGCCTTAGTGCCTGAGCCGTGTCGGCCGCAAGCTTTTCAAGCTCCGGACATTTTTTGACGCCGAGCCAGACAACATCTTTTCCGCCGCCGGAGAAGGTTCCGATTTCCCCGGAAAAAAGCGTGAAAGGCGCAAAATCCAGCGCATCCAACGCGGCCGCGGCAGCCTGCGCACGATCTGTCTCGCCTATAAAAGCGAGCGTCAGATGCAAGTTGCCCGCTCTTGTAAAACTTCCGAGCGCGCCGTGCTTTCTTTGAAGGGTGATATACTTTTCGAGCTTGAGCCTGTTATCGCTTCCGGGATCAATACAAACGAAAAGCCTCAACGTAATGTCTCCT
>JAAYBW010000309.1 GCA_012729975.1 Clostridiales bacterium | reverse complement strand
CTGCCGCAGCTGACATTCACAATCCTGTCGATAAAAGATTTATCGATTTTCACACAGTCTATGCTCAATTCATGTTCCCTTGAGAGCGATGAATATCCCGTCCCGAAATCGTCTATAGCCACACTGAAACCGTAATACCGGAGCCTGTCCATTACTTTGTTTATTTCACTGTAATCCGAGGCAAATACGGACTCGGTTATCTCTATACCGACATTTTTCGGGTTTACATCCATTTCGTATATCATCTCAAACAGCCTGTCCGTAAAATCATCTTTCACAAGCTGAATGGCCGAAACGTTTACCGTCACGTAAATATCGTCATATCCTAAACCTTTGAGCCTGTTCAGGAAAGAAAAGGCCTGTCGGGTAATTTCCCAGCCTACCGGAATGATTAATCTACTTTTTTCTGCTATGGGGATAAACTGGGCAGGCGGTACCGGGCCGAGCTCTTCCGTCTTAAGCCTTGCTAATGCTTCAAAACCGCATATCATATTTGTTTTCAGATCAAGTATCGGCTGATATTGTAAATACAAGCCGCTGTCTTCTTCAAGATCGGCTGCGTTGGTGAGCTCACGCTTAATGGCTTCCTCGCACTTGATCTGTTCTTCAATCACTTCGTCATAAAAGCAAATGCCGATTTCCTTATCATCCAGTCCCGAGGCTTTTTCCGATACGATCATAACCAATCTTGAAATCCTGTTCAGATCAAGCTCTTCTTCCGGATTAATCTCAAAGATCCCGATTCCCGCGCTTATTCTCTCCGCGGCCAGTATCGGCTCGAGAGTATCCGCGACTTTTCTGGCGAAGTCATAAAGCTCATCCTTATTGTCATAACCCTTAATATAATATACGAAGCGGTGTTCGTATGTTCTGCCGAGAACGCGGGTTTCCGAGGCAAACCGATTGAGCACCTGTGCGATATTTACGGTAAACTCCTCGGAGTAATAGTATCCGTATGTCCGGGTCATTGACATCAGTTCATTCAGGTTTATACCGATGACAGCTCTTTTTACAGTCAGATGCTCCTTATGGTCTTTTCTTATAAGTTCATCAAAATGAGCGCGGTTATACAAACCGGTCGCGCTGTCGTGCATACTGTTATACATGAGCTTTTTCTCCGTTTTCTTATTTTCGGAGATGTCGAAAATAATACCTTCAAGGTATGGCGCCTCATCGTTTTCGTTAAGTATGCTCTTGCCGATTTCATAGACCCATTTGCGCTCTCCGCCCGCCGTTATTATCTCATATTCCAGCTTGAACTGCTGATTTTTGTCTAAGGCGCATACCCATTTCTTCCATATGATATCCTTATACTCCGGCGCGATTATATCGTTAAACGAAATATCCCGGTTATTGATCAAGCTTTCCGGGGCATACCCCGTCAGCTCACGGCATCCCTCGGAAATAAACTGCATTGTCCAGAAACGGTCGTAGCTGCATCTGTAGGCCATACCGGGAAAGTTTGTCAGGAGAACGGATTTGCTGCGCTCGCTTTCGCCGAGCGCGTCCAAGGCTTCTTTCTCCGCCGTTATATCCATCAGCAGACACAGATGCATGGGGGAATCCCGAAATTCATCCATAAAATGCGAAATCGTCATAAACGTCCATATATATGTCCCGTCGGGCTTAAGGAAACGTTTGACTAAACTATAGCTGTCAATTTTACCCGCTTTGAACTGCTCAAACAAATCAAGATCTGCTTGCAGATCATCCGGATGGGTTATGTCCGGCCAATCAATTCCGACAAGCTCCCTGCCGGTCCTGCCGAGGATTTTTTGAAACATCGGATTAACGCTGTCAATCCCCATCTCGGATTGAATCGCTAAACTTTTATCGTTTACTATAGCGATCCCTATAGGAGCCTGGTTGTACACACTGCGAAACAGCGCTTCGTCAAAGGCCAGTTTACTGCTTACCGACCTGAGCTCTATATAATGGTTCTCGGCAATGAGCAAAGCCGCGACGGACAACATGAAAAACAATATGATGATCATGTCGGGTATCATCTGATGCCACAGGTCACGATACCAATCCGCGGCGGGAAAATCGAACCCGAGAACGGCGATTATCCGCCCGCTTGCCGGATCCGTGACCGGTGTTAAAACGCTGACCCAGTAACCCCATCTGTCTTTAACAGGGCCCTCAAAAACCGTGTTTTTAAATCTGAAGGCATTCGTTAAAGCTTCCGATGCTTCCTCATAAATCTGTCCGGGCGGTGAATAATTCTGCGAATCGGGCAGCTCCGAGTCTACTAAAAACACGATATTACCGTCTTTTTGGCCCATCAGATAAGCAAATTCAATTTTGTCCGTCGTCCGGACCAGCCTCATCATACTGTTCTTTATCATAATATATTCGGGCTTTTGCAAATCTTCGCTTCCGCCGGATAGCTCCGCTATTTCTTCCGGGTGAAAAATCGCCTGAAGCGACTGCGCCAGTATAACAGCTTCCGATGAAGAATCTATCTTGTATTTGTTCCATGTAAACAGCAGGTAAATAAGGGCTGCCGAGGCACATAAAACAATCACGGCAATTCTTACTGTCTTCCTTATCGGACTCGTCTTTGCCGTTTGTTTGAGATAAAGCGATTCTTTATTTATACTTTGCTTCTTCATTATCGGCCTCCCATCCGAACGACGGAAACAACTGGCGCGTCAAGTGAATTTATATGAATACCGGAGCGGTTATTTAATCACAAATTGCCAACTAATTTAATATATCACACTTTTATTCAGCTTGTATACAGGAATCGTATAAATGTTGTTGTTCGGGTCCAAGCATGATCTGACAATAGTATTGTAGTTTTTATGCCGATTTTCGGCTGCCGTGCGGCAACAATATCCCGCAATCCGTATCGGATTTATCTATGTCGGATATTTATGCATCAGCTGTCAGAGCCAATGCGCGCACTTGCGTCCGCGGGCGAAAACGCTTCTTACGGGTGCCGGTTTTGCTTCACGGTGTCGCAAAAATGGTAGTAGCATTAACATATATTCATGTTATAATTATACAATCAAAAGTATATCTACAGAAAGCGTGGTGTATTCTATGGAAAAAACATATCTTGAGCCCGCAAATACCCTTCCCATATACGATGAGTGCGATGTTCTCGTCGTCGGCGGCGGCTGCGCGGGTCACAGCGCGGCGCTGGCCGCGGCTCGCGCAGGCTGCGAGAAAGTCATCATAATGGAACGCTACGGCTATTTCGGCGGCGACGTCACCGGAGGCTACGTCATTATGGTGCCCGCGCTCAGCTGGCGTAATTTCTCCATGG
>JAAYBW010000308.1 GCA_012729975.1 Clostridiales bacterium | reverse complement strand
GAAAAGAGAGAAAAAGAGAAGACAGGCAGTGATCCTGACAGTCAGTCAGGCTGCCCGGTAAGGAAGGTAAGATATGACGGACAGAGAACTGATAAACGCCGCGCTCGCGGCGTCCGAAAAATCATATTCCCCTTATTCCGGATTTAAAGTCGGCGCAGCGCTGCTGTGCGCGGACGGCAGCGTTTATCAGGGCTGCAACGTGGAATGCGCCGCCTTCGGAGATACCGTGTGCGCCGAGAAGACCGCGATAACAAAGGCGATAAGCGAAGGCAAGCGAAGGTTTACTATGCTGGCGGTCGCCGCGCAAAGCGACACATACTGCATGCCCTGCGGGAGCTGCCGGCAGTTCATAGCTGAGTTCGCGCATGATATCGAGATACTCAGCGCCAGAAGCGACGGGCGGTATGTAAGTTACAAACTTCGGCAGCTCCTGCCCTACAGCTTTGATTTAGGAGAAAAGCCGCTCGATGAGTGACTCGATTGTCCGCGCGTGCCGGGCCTCATCCTGAGAAAAAGAGGCGAAAACAGGCCCCGCCGCCGTGTCTGAGTATGTCTTTGCCGCCTCCGCGTATGCTCTTGACCCTTCTGACTCGGCCCAGTATCTGTCGCGAAGCGCAGAAAGAGTAGCTCTTTGTCTGCAGCGCGGATATTCGTGCATGGGCGTGTATGTATCGCCCGTAAGCAGATAGTATAAAGCCTGCAGGCGCCGCAGGTGCATTGCCTCGTCGGCGGATAATGACCGTAATGCGGCCGCGGCTTGCCTGGAGTTCATATTGTTTGCGAGAACTCTGTACGCCGACTCGTCTGAGGCTTCGTCATTCATCAGTTCCTCCAGATAACGCGGCAGTTCCGGCTTGACGGCTACCGCGGCCGCGGGTTCGGGCTCGGTTTTTTTCTGCGGCAGGGTTATCGGCTCCGAATCGTCCGGTGACTCCGTAACCCTCTTCCAGACCTCCCGGAACAATTCGTATTCGTTATTATTTTCATTGTCCAAAGGATATTACACCTCCTATACATCGTATGTGTACACGGTTCGGAGGTGAAAGGAGCTGCTGTTTTTATGGCAAGGTTTTTTGTCGCCGCCTCTAACATATTCGGCGGGGTGGCCTATATCAGCGGCCGCGACGCGGAGCATATGCGTGTGCTCAGACTGCGCGAGGGCGAGATAGTGGTTGTCTGCGACGGAAAGGGTACGGATTATAAGTGCCGTGTCTCCAAAGCGGGAGGAGCGGATATGGAAGCGGAGATAATCGGCTCGGAGCCGAGCGCGGGAGAGCCGACTGTGAGCTGCAGGGTTTACGCCGCCTTCCCGAAAGGTGACAAGGCTGAGACGATAGTTCAAAAATGTGTAGAGCTGGGCGCGTCGGCGGTCGTGTTTTTTCCGTCTGAGCGCTGCGTGTCAAAGCCGTCCGCGGCGGCACTGATAAAGAAAACGGAGCGTTGGCGCCTTATCGCGGAGGAGGCCGCAAAGCAAAGCGGCAGGGGAGTTATTCCCGAGGTTAGCGCCGCAGCGTCCTTTGAGGCCGCGATATCGGAAGCCGCGCGGGCAGAGCTGTGCATGTTTTTCTACGAGGGCGGTGGCGATATATCAATTAAAGACGCGCTTGCGGTCAAGTGCGCAGACATTAAGACCGTTTCGGTTATAACCGGTCCCGAGGGCGGGTTTGAGCCGTGCGAGGTTGAAGCGGCGCGGGAAGCCGGAGCGCTGGTGACCTCGATGGGAAGCAGGATACTTCGCTGCGAGACCGCTCCCCTCTGCGCTCTGACCTCGGTGATGCTGATGACCGGGAACCTTTAAGGGACATGAGACGTAAGAAGGCGACACGCACTTAATATTTTCAGAGGTGATAATTTGAACGAATTAGCGGGAAAACTAAAAGAAGTACTGGCTTCGGTATTACCGATTACTTTTATTGTTTTGGTACTCCATTTTACGCTGAGCCCTTTGGAACCGAATATGCTGTATGCGTTCCTTATAGGTTCCGCGCTTGTAATAATCGGGCTGACGGTATTCCTGTTCGGAATCGATCAGGGACTTGAACCGATAGGACGCGGTGTCGGCAACGCTATTACCCATTCAAACAGCTACGCGGTGATAATTACGGTCAGTTTGATCCTGGGATTTTTTATATCCTACGCGGAGCCGGATCTGCACATTCTGGCAAATCAGGTAGACAGTGTGACTTCGGGTCAGTTTGATAACACGCTTATGGTGGCAGCCGTCTCTATCGGGATCGGAGTCATGATGACCTTCGGAATGCTGCGCATCCTTAAGAATATCCGGCTCAAATATGTGTTTATAGGCGCGTACGCTCTCATTTTTATACTGTCTTTCTTCTCGTCGCCCGACTTTCTCGCGATAGCGTTTGACGCTTCCGGCGCCACGACAGGCGCGATTACGGTTCCTTTTATGCTGGCATTGGCGGCCGGAGTCTCCGCTGTGAAAAAGGGCAGCAAAGTCAGTGAGGCAGACAGCTTCGGGCTGGTGGGCATTTCTTCTACAGGCGCGATCCTCGGAGTTTTGGTCGCGGGCTTTTTCCTTAAAAACGGTAAACTGGACGGTGTTTTACCGGAAGCGGACATTTCCTCCGCCGGCCTTTTATATACATACAGCTCCAAGCTGCTTGACATCGCGTGGGAATCTTTTCTGACGCTGCTGCCGATAATTATCGTGTATATAGTATTTCAGCTGTTTTTCTTTAAACAAAAAAAGAGAAAGGTAATCGATATTACCCGCGGTATCGTATTCACTTACGCGGGTCTGGTGGTATTTTTACTGGGCGTTAACGGCGGTTTTATGGCGGTGGGCACCCAGCTGGGGCTGCAGCTGGCCGCAATGGACTCAGATGTACCTGTCCTCATTGTGGCGTTGCTGCTCGGGCTCACCACAGTTCTGGCAGAGCCGGCGGTTCACGTATTGACAAATCAGGTGGAAGAGGTCACCGGAGGTTCGGTCAGACGCAGACTGGTTCTGATCTTTCTTTCCGTAGCGGTCGGCCTGTCAATCTTTATGTCCGCCCTGAGGATCCTCATACCCGGCATCCGGCTTTGGATGTATCTGCTGCCCGGGTTTGGTCTGGCTGCCTTATTGGCTTTCTTTGTGCCCGACTTGTTTGTAGGGATGGCGTATGATGCCGGCGGTGTTGCCTCGGGTCCAATGACGGCTACCTTCTCCCTCGCTTTTGTTCAGGGTGTCGCCGCGCATGTTCCTACAGCTGATGTGGTATCGGACGGATTCGGAATGATAGCGATAGTCGCGATGATGCCGATAATAGCAATTGAACTGCTCGGAGCAATTTATAAGGCTAAATCGATAAAAGCTTCCAAAGGTTCCGTAATAAAAAAACAATCAACAGGAGGGAAACATGGATAAGCATATGCAGCCTCTTCCGGCTCAGCAGCAGTTTCAGATAATGACACTCATCTTAAACGAAAATCAATGCCATAAGTTTGTCCATATCGCCAAAGAGCTGGGTCTCCGCGGAGGGATAATAATGCTCGGCAAGGGCACGGTCAACAGCGTTACTTTAAATTTACTGGGAATAAGAAGTCAGAAAAAACAGGTGATAAACATTCTGATTGAAAAAGATAAAGCGGAAAAAGCGCTCGATTATTTCACCAAAGCGTTTCAGCTTGACGAGCACAACCACGGAATCGCCTACACGACGAATGTGGCGGTCGCAAGCCAGATACTAATCAATAAGCAGGACACCCGGAAAGCGGGGCAAGAAACGGAGGAAGAGCGCATGTATAAAAAATTGACGGTAATCGTCAATCGCGGCATGGCGGAGGATGTAATGGAAATAGCGCGCAAATCCGGCGTCGAAGGCGGAACCATCATACACGGCAGGGGCACCGGCTCGGAGATCACGGCTAAATTCTTCGGCATGGAAATCGAGCCGGAAAAGGAGCTGGTTATGATGCTCATGCCCAGCGAGCTGGTAGATATGGTAGCCGATAATTTATTCCGGGAGCTTAAACTTGATACTCCCGGAAACGGCGTGCTGTATGTAGAACCGATAGCGGACGTCAGAGGCCTTTTTGATTCCGATAAGGACGACCAGGCGTAAAGGAATTCATTTCCGAAGAGCGAAACCGCCGCCCGCGAGCGCCGAAGGGAGTATGCAATGGATATACGCGTTGATACCTCAAATATAGAGATCAAAACCGATCGGCTGATATTAAGGGCTTTTAGAGAGTCTGACCTGGGCGATTTCTTTGAGTACGCCAGTGTCCCCGGCGTCGGTGAAATGGCGGGCTGGCCGCACCATGAGTCGATAGAAGCTTCGAAACAGATACTGCGGACATTCATCGAAGAAAATGAGGTCTTCGCTATATACCACAAGGAAGAAGGAAAGGTTATCGGCTCGCTTGGTTTACATAAATCGTGGGCAAACGATGACGAAACTTACGGACACCTCAAAGTCAAAGAAATCGGATATGTCCTATCGAAGAGTTTCTGGGGGCTGGGACTAATGCCGGAAGCGGTCGGCGCCGTAATCGGTTACGGCTTTACCGAACTCGGATTGGACGCCTTCACCTGCGGGCACTTTGCGGAGAACAGCCAATCAAGGCGCGTCATCGAAAAATGCGGCTTTGGCTTCGTTAAAGCGAGCGAGTTTTATTCCTCACAGCTGCAGCACAGCTTTGAGGACAGAAAATACATTCTGATAAGAAATTTTTAGCGGCATTTCCGCTGTCTTTTGGTATGCTAATATTTCTCGACAACCACAAAGCGCTCAAAGTAAACCGGCATCTGATCCGTAAAGATATAACCTCGTCTCTCGGCATCTCTTGTCCAGTAGTGTATATTACCCGTATGCCATTGATCAAAGTTTTCATCCTCACCCTCAAGTTTCACCATGTCCCAGGTAAGATCGCAAAACTTTACGATTTCAAGGTAAACCGTCTTTATTACGCATGCCGGGTTCCCGCTTCCGTCCAGTACCAATGATAAATCGCCGACGCTCGGTGCTGGTTCGCCCTCTAAAATAACCGAGACCGTTGCGGTTTTTTCCCCGTCAAGCACCAGCCGCAATAATTCGTCTGCCATTTCAGGGCTATCGCCAAACGAAAAGCACTCAAAATAGCGTTTATCTTTGTTTGTTGCAGAGTCCATTTATTAATGCCTCCTTTTTATATCGGGCTGGGCTCTGCGTCCGGTGCAGACTCGCAGCCATATATCGGTGCAAAAAGCGGCATGGCAGCTATAAGGCCCATGCCGCTTTAAAAAATACATATGTCCCTGCGCGGCTGACGGACTCAGCCAGAGTATACTACGGGGTTGCTTTCGCTAAGCAGAGCTCTGTCGGAGCCGAGCTGGCAGACTGTGACCGTGTCGCCCGCTTCGATGCCGGCCTCGCAGTAAAGCGTGTTGAAGTCAACATATTCGGTATCTCTCCGGCGACCGTTAACGAAAACGACGCTGTATTCGTTAAAGCCCTCGCCGGAGAGCGTTAAGCCGTCTTCGTATACGCTTACGGAGTCAAGGCGTATTTGGGTGAAACCCATTTTCAGATCCGTCGGAGCGAAGTGTCCCTCTTCGCCGTAAGCAATGCCCTCGCCGTAGAGCATATCGTATTCGAGCGCTTCAAGCCCCTGCGTATAGTCGCTGCTGCCGCAGTTAAGATTGTGGTAAGAAGGCATGATACCGATTTCAAGTCCGATGGTTTTAAAAACATAAGGAGTGAGCCTGTACGCGTTAAGCGGCCCGCCGGTGCCGTCAAGGCCGAAGTTAGACCAGATGAGATACTCGGTTTCGTAGATGTTTCCCCAGGTGAGGTCTTCGTCCGAAAGCGACAAACCGGGCATATGGTCGCTGTATACCACTAGAACGGTTTCCTCTTTAAAATCCGAGAGCATGGAAACCAGCTCGCCCAAAAAGGCGTCCGTTTCGGAAAGCTGGCTTACATAATAATCTAATTCCTCCAGACCGATGCTCTCAAGGTCCGTGTCGTCGGAAACCGCCGACAACGGTTCGCCGTTTTCCGTGGGGTATCCCCCATGGCACTGTACGGTGACGGCTAAGACAAAATCGCGCCCTTCGGTGGAAGACAGAGCGTCGGCTATACAGCCGGTGAGGACCGAATCCTTTGTCCAGCCCTCTGAATTGTATTCAAGGCCGTACATATACTCGACCGGCGTGAAATCGTCAAAACCCAGATTCGCATACACGATATTACGCGAGTAGAAGCTGCCGCTGAAATTGTGTATAGCGTGGGCCGAGAGCCCTTTTCCCTTAAGAATATATGCGGCGCTCTCGCATGTTGTTTCCGACAATATGGATTCGTACGGGTATTCTCCGATGCCGAAACAGCTCCTGGACATAGAGGTGAGTACCTCGAATTCGGTATTGACGGTTCCGCCTCCGATAGTCGGCACCTCAAGACTTCCCGCTATGCTCTGCTTGCGAAGCGCTGTGTAGTTGGGTATCGGGTCTTTCTCGTATGTAACGCCCTTAATGCGGGTCGGGTCGATAAAAGACTCGAGCTGCAGATAGATTATGTTCGGAAGCTTTGCCGGAGGGCTCACTTCGGGCGAGTCTGTCAGAAGCGCTTCAATGACTTCCTCCGAGTATTCGGGCGGTTTGTCGATGCCGGTATGGAAGATGCTGCTGGTAAAGCAGCAGACGAAGCCGCAGGCCTCATATGCCTCGCTTGTGCTCTCGTAATCCGCCGACAGATCGATGCCGGAGGCAAGCGCGCCGCCGGTGATGATGGAACAAACGGCCGCGGTAAAAACGGCGCTTCGCAGTATCCTGATCGGCGCGCGCGCTTTCGGACCTTTTCTGTAGAGTTTTACAAACGCGAAGACCAGCGCTATGAGCAAAATAGCCATGCCGACAAACTGCCACGGTGTAAAATACAGATCCGCCAGCGGAATAAAGGACATAAATAACAGTATGTCGCGTGCTGAAAAGGGCGTGCCTCGAAAAACAAGAACCCCAAGATTAATCAGGCCGCACAGCAGCCAAAGCGCGGACACGAGAACAGCCGCGAAAACGCGTCTTTTAACAAAAGCGGCGACAAGCAGCGGGACAAGAACGATTAGCGTGTTGTATAGGAAAAAATGCGGACGCAGCGCGATCCAGGATATGGACGAAATGAAGCTTCGCCTTGTCAGAAGTTCCATAATGAGCTCAAGGACCAAGGCAAGTATTGAAAGTGATATAAGAGGGCGCGTATCAAGCTTGCCCGTCAGATAGTTTATATATAAGGAACTCTTTTTCAAAGCTAACCTCCTTTGCACCAGGCGGCGATATTATAGCACCGCTCATAAATTATTCCAAGATGAAAAAACGAAAATTTGCGCGGTAAGTATTGACATGAGGCCGGATGGCATATATAATAACTCGGCGTTCCAAAGACAGCGGGCATAAAAATAAGCCCCGCCGAGGAGAGCATACAAGCAGTATTATGCCGCTTAATGCCCTCGTGTCTAAAAGACGCGGGGATTTTTTTTATATCCCCAAGGTCATTATTCCGGAGGTGAAATATACATGCCGAACGAGAAGGTACTGAGTGAAAAACAGGCTATAGTGGATGCTCTTGCCGAAAAGCTGAAAAATTCCAGCGGCGGCGTTTTCGTGGACTACACCGGTACGAAGGTGTCAGCCGATACGCAGATGCGTCAGTCCATGAGTAAGGCCGGAGTAGAGTACGCGGTCATTAAAAACACTCTTGCCAGGTTCGCAGCGAACCGGGTGGGTTATGAGGCACTCGACAGTTTCCTCAACGGACCTACCGCTCTCGCAGTAAGTGAAACAGACCCCGTGGCGGCCGCAAAGATCGTTTGCGAATACGCCGACAAGAAAGACTCGACGCTGAAGATTAAGGTCGGCTTCGTGGACGGGAAGATTATTTCCGCCGCCGAAGTCAAAGCGCTCGCCGAGCTCCCGTCCAGAGAAGTGCTCATAGCACAGGTGCTCGGAACGATGATCGCGCCGATCACAGGACTTGCAACCGTCCTCAACGCCAATATCCGCGGCCTTGCGGTCGCACTTTCCGCTATAGCGGAAAAGAAATCCGAAGGCGCCGCCTGAGACGCCGCAAAAACGATAATTTAACGGAGGTAATTAAAAAATGGCCAGCGAAAAAATCACAGCCCTTATTGATCAGGTAAAAAACCTTACAGTTCTTGAGCTCTCCGAGCTCGTACATGCACTTGAGGACGAGTTCGGCGTATCCGCCGCCGCCCCCGCCGCAGTCGCAGTTGCCGCCGCTCCCGCGGCCGCCGAGCCTGTCGAGGAAAAGACCGAGTTCGACGTAGTCATGACCTCGTTCGGCGCTGAGAAGATTAAGGTTATCAAGGCTGTCCGCGAAGAGATTTCCGGACTCGGCCTGGCAGAGGCGAAAGCTCTTGTCGAAGCCATCCCCGCGAAGATTAAGGAAGCTCTCCCGAAGGAAGAGGCCGAAGCCCTTAAGAAAAAGCTTGAGGAAGTCGGCGCTGTCGTAGAGCTAAAGTGATCAGGGTCGCATAATGAACGACCTTCATTATGCGTAAAACACGAATAACGTGAAAACGGGTGCTGAAAAACGCGCTGTGTAAAACAATGAATCGGTCAGCCTTAAGGGTTGGCCGATTTATTGTTTTTTCGATAGAGTTAAGTTTTATAGAAACAGCAAACGCGTACCTTCTCATTCTTAAATGCGTTCCCAAAGAAGCATATTATTTTCAAACGCGGCACTGATTCTGCCTGTGTCTTTGAGCCATGCCAGATAAGAACGTACGGTGCTTCCGACGAGGACATATTGATCGAAGGTCATTGTCAGGTTAAACTCCGTAAAAAGCTTTTGCAAAATCTGCTCAAAACAACCCGGTATTGCGCACAAATCCACAATCTTTTCGGCAATTTCATTTACTTTATCGATATTGAATTGAGCCAGAGGCACGATGTTGTCCGTTACTTCGGCATGGGCGGGAACAAACGCTTTCGCGTCTAGGTTTTTCACCGTTTCAAGGGTATTCAGATAAGCCGCCACATCATAGATAAAGCCTATTTTGTACTTTTCAAGCGTTTCTTTGCTTGAAAGGCAGTCAGCCAAATAAACCACATTATCGGCGCTGCGAAAGCCCGTCATATCAAAAAAATGTCCCGGCAGAGGGATTAGTTGAAGGCCTTCCGACAAGGCGGCATCGGTAAGATATTCCGCGTCACTCTCTTGGGCCATCAAAAACTTATGTCTTAACTCTTTGGGCGGCAGCCCGCCGTAAAGAAAGCTCGGTTCCAAAACCGGATGTCGGGTTAAGCAGCATTCAATGCCGGGGGCATAAATCCTGCAGCCGGTCTGCTTTTTCAGATATTGATTGCCGCCGATGTGGTCGGCGTTGGAATGCGTGTTATAAATCGCTGTCAGTTTCCATTTGTTCGCGTCCAGAATTTGCCGTATCTTTCGGCCCGCATCCTTATCGTTCCCGCTGTCGATGAGGCATACCTCTGTATCGCTCTGCTTTACGAGTCCTATTTTTGCAGGACTTTGAATATAATAACTGTTTTCCGCAATCTGCACCAATTCATACATCGAATCAACCTCTTACGTCTTGAACCTGTCTAAAAGCATATAACCTACTTTCCGCATAATGATATCACAGGAAAACAAAAAAGTAATGTATGAGTTCGAATACTCGCTGTGAAGCCCTGTGGTTTTTTACCGTTCTGACGAGACCCGACGATAAACGCCGGGAAACGATGGATTAATAAAATATATATAACAGGGTATAACAAATGATGAGTAAAAATGGAATAGAAACTATTGAAATGGGCTAAAATGCCGAAAAATGGCCAATAATATTTAATGAATTATAAGTAAATGCACAATATACCGCCGGATTACGTTGACATATTCGGCGGGTATTAATATAATATTATTAATACGTGACATGTGGCGGCGAATAATATAGTAAAATTCTATAATAAAAGCGAGGTGATCTGTGTCAATTCGGATATAGAAGGCTCGCGCCACAGGCAAATTGCGAAACCGGAAAGGAGTATTATGATGAAACGAAAAACGGCATTGCTCCTCGCGCTCATTATGATTTTCGCTCTATTTGCCGGCTGCTCCAAGCCCGAAACCGGTACGGAAAGCACACCAACTGAAAAACCGACGACTCCGGCAACCGCCACCGCCGCACCGGAGAAGACAGCCAAACCCGAACAAAGCGCCGAACCCACACCTGACTCACCTTATAACTTCGCCGCGGGCAAATTCGAGTCCGACGAGACCGGCGCGGCACTTGCGCCCTATGAGTACGAACTGCCGATCAGCGCCACTGACGAAGTGATAACGCTGTGGACCTTCAGCTACACTCCCCAGGTCATCCCCGAGGAGGGCTACGCTGCCATGCCTCTGCCTAAAAAGGACATTGAGCTGACCGGAATTAATGTCGAGTACATCCTTCCTCCTCTCGCCTCCCGAAAGGAGAACCTGAGTGTCCTGATCGCGGCGGATGAAGTGCCCGATATGTGCTCCGGCGCTATGGCCCTCTACAACGGCACTCCCATCCAGATGGTGGAAGACGGCTACTTCATCAACTTTTACGACTATATCGAGTACATACCCAACTACAGCTACCTTACCAAGAACTACGATCCCGAGGATACTGACACTTATCAGAAGTCCTATTACTTCGACGATTTCATCCCCGCCATGTACACCCTCATGCAGGAGCCGATGCGCTACAGTTCCTACTGCATGCGCGGTGACTGGCTGGATAAGCTCGGTATCACCAACGACGACATAGTCACCTGGGACGATCTGTACGACGTGCTGGTGCTGATGAAGACCCAGATCTCCACCGCAGAGTTCCCCTGGGTTCTGCGCAACACAATTGATCTGACCACCGGCCCAAACTTCATGTCCTATGACACCATCCCGCTGATAGTCAGCGGCGCGATCGGCAAGAACTATGTGGTGGACGGACAGGTGAAGATCAGCAACATGAACGACAACGACCGCGAGGTGATCTCACTCTTCCGCAAGTTCTACGCAGACGGGCTTATAACCCCCAACTGGACCGCCATCTCCAGAGGCGCGGACTGCGTGGATGAGCTCAACAACGGCGAATTCGGATACAGCTCCATGAACGCCGCCGAGACCACCACCTACGCACAATCGAACATTGACCCCGACTGCCGGTGGGTGCCCACACAGCCTCCCGTACGGTATCCGGGACAGATAGTCCATTTGGGTGGTGAGAATCCCCGGATATACTACGGCAACACCAGCGTCTCCGCCAAATGCAAGAACATACCCCTGGCCCTCAGCTGGCTGGATTGGCGCTACAGCCCCACCGGCAGCGACCTTTGGGACTGGGGACTTGAGGGCGAAGTCTGGAACTACAACGAGGAAGGCAAGCGCGAGGCCACCGAATTCGCTCTTCATCATCCCGACGGGCTTTCCTACTCCTACGTGCTTTTAGTCTACGCTATAAACAACTTCGCCGACGCCGGTATCACCACCCTCTACAAGAACTTCGCTTTCGAGGGCGGCGCAAACGCCCAAGCGGTCTGTGAGTACTGGACGAATTGGCTGGAAACCTATCATGACGGCTCGTATATCTATCCGCCCGGCGCACGTCTTGTGGAAGAGCAGACCAATCGTCTCAACCGGGTCATCGCGGACGTATCAACATTCATGAACGAGAATTACACCCTTTTCATAATGGGCGATAAGAACATCGACGCCGAATGGGACAACTACGTGGAGGGACTGTACGACGCGGGAATACAGGTGGCGCTTGATGTCTATCAGGAGGCATACGACGAGTTTACAGCCAGACAGGCGTAATAAGCGCGGCCGACCCTCGGTAAACAGCATAGGACAATTCGGCGGCATGACCTTTAGGCCATGCCGCCGTCGCAGAGCCTGAATGATCAATGACCTTCACTGCGAATGAAACACGAATAACGAAAAAACGCCCCTTCCTGTTTCGGTGCCGGAAGGGGCGACGCATTATCGTGCAGAGCTTAACCCGCGTTAACACTATGTTCATCACGCCATATCAAATTGTTAACTCTTGACGCTATAATACACTTATAATACAATTACAATCGAAAAAGTGTATTTGTGAACGGAGGCATACCATGGACAAAAAGGTTCTTATCGTTGAGGACGATTCAAATATCGCGGAGCTATTAAGACTTTATCTGGAAAAGGACGGCTTTACCGTGCGCTGCGCGGCAGACGGCGCTGCCGGAGTAGCCGAGGCCAAGGCATACCAGCCGGACCTGATACTCCTGGACATCATGCTTCCCATTATGGACGGCTGGGCTGTATTGCGGGCAGTAAGACAGATATCCTCCGTACCTGTGATTATGCTCACGGCAAAGGGAGAGACCTTCGACAAGGTGACGGGCCTGGAGATGGGAGCGGACGACTACATAGTAAAGCCCTTTGAGATAAAGGAGCTTCTGGCAAGAGTGCACGCCGTTCTGCGCCGCTACGGACCTCAAAGCTCCGCCGACGGCAAAAAACTTACTTTTGACAAGCTTGTTATCAATCTGGATGCCTACGAGCTTCTGGTAGACGGCAGGAAAGTGGATACGCCTCCCAAAGAGCTTGAGCTTATATATCACCTGGCTTCCACGCCGAACAGGGTATTTACAAGAAATCAGCTTCTCGATGAAGTATGGGGCTTTGACTACTTCGGAGACTCGAGGACGGTGGATGTTCATGTAAAGCGCCTGAGAGAGAAGCTTGAGGGAGTAAGTCCGAAATGGTCTTTGAAAACCGTATGGGGAGTCGGATATAAATTCGAGACGGTAACCGAGTAAGATGAAGAGCATTTATTGGCGAAATCTGCTTATAATGGTGGGCTTTTCCCTGCTGTCGATGGGGCTGTTTTTCGCCGGTTTCTCGCGACTGAGCTTAAACTATGTAATGAATGAGAAAAAGGAAGCGCTTATATCCACCGCGTCGGTAATTTCCGAGACAGCCTCCGCGAAGACGGCGGAAAGCGAACTCAATGACTGGGATCTCAGATTGATCATATCCACGGTGGACAAGGCCTCCGGCTTTCATATATCGATAAGCGACAGGGAAGGCGTAGTGCAGGCTTGTTCGGACGAGGATATCCTTTGCGGGCACATAGGGCGGGTAATGCCCGCCGATGTGCTCGATAAGCTGGCGCGCAGCAAGACATACACGGGCCTTACTAACCTGTCGGGTTATTACGATACCGGGAGGTATACGGCAGCCGTGCCCATTTACGGGGCTTATTCGGAGGAAGTTGTCGGATATGTGTTCGCTGCCATAAAGACAACGGATATAACAAATGTATGGAAACCGACGAGAACACTTTCTCTTATGACCGCGTGCGCTGTTGTGCTCGTTGCCCTGCTGGCGTCGGTCATTATAACCAGCAGGCAGGTGGCTCCGCTGACCGACATGGCGGAAGCTTCAAGAAAGCTCGCGGCAGGGGATTTCGGAGTAAGAGTACACACGGACAGGAAAGACGAGATAGGAGAGCTGGCCGACGCGTTTAATATTATGGCAGCGGCTATCGAAAAGTCTGAAATGAGCCGAAGAGAGTTCGTCGCGAACATATCGCACGAGCTTAAAACGCCTATGACGACAATCGCGGGCTTTGCCGACGGACTTCTTGACGGGACAATTCCCAGAGACCAGGCAGACCGCTATCTGAGCATCATTTCGGATGAAACCAGGCGGCTTTCCAGGCTTGTTAAAAGAATGCTGGATATCTCGCGTATGCAGAGTGTGGACAGGGCAAGCATCATGAAAAGCTCCTTTGACGTCGCCGAGGTCGCAAGATGTGCCCTGCTCGCGCTCGAGGACAAGATAAACGGGAAAGGTCTTGACATCGATGTACAGCTGCCCGAGGAGCCGATGATGGTACACGGCGAAGAGGACGCGATTACCCAGGTCATATATAATATAATAGATAACGCGGTAAAGTTCGCCGACGCCGGGTCATCCGTTACGCTGCGCGTCTGGAAGCAGGGCGAAAAGGCTTTTGTTTCGGTTGGAGACGTGGGGGAGACGATACCGTCCGAGGATATGCCGTTTATATTCGAGCGCTTCCACAAGTCCGACCACTCCAGAAGTCTTGACAGAGACGGCGTAGGGCTGGGCTTGTATATCGTTAAGGCGATTTTGAGCGGTTACGGAGAAGAGATATCCGTAACCAGCGAAAACAGTTATACCGAATTTACATTCACGCTCTCTCTTGTGAAGACGCAGTGACCCGAAGCGCTAATTAACAGTGCATTAACACAAAACCGCGGCGGCGGAGGTATTATATTCTCATCCCAAACAGGAGGTCAGAGATGACCGGAAAAGAGAAAAGGGAAAAAGACGATGGCGGGGCACAGGTTCAGCCCAGCTATTATTTCGAGGGTTACTACGATTCCGTCTCCTCTGTGGCGCCGGATACGCATAAGCGCGCTCTCGCGCGCGGCGAAGAAGCTTCCGGCCATGATGAGAATAATCCCACAGATGCCGAGCAGACGATCGCAAGGGGGATACTCAGAACGATATTGATCGCGGCGGCTTTGCTGGCGGCGCTGGTCTGCCTTGTCTTTATCGTTCAATTCGCCATGTCATACGAACTGGCCGTAACCAACGACGACGGTAAAGTCAGCTTTGTTTTCAGCAAGAAAGACCCGGCGCAGACACAGGAAGAGCTTTCCATACTTCCGCTTGAAGGCGTTCTGCCGCAGTTCCAGCCGGACGGCACGGGCGGACAGAGTGCCGCCGGTGTACGACACACGGAAGCCTCGCTTTTAATATCCCCATACCGCGCGGGTCAGACGCAGCTGACTTTTCGGCAGATATACGAGCATTGCGCCGGGAGTATCGTAATAGTGACCTCAACTAAGGAAGACGAGACGCTGTCCGCGTCCGGGATAATAATGACAGAGGACGGCTATATCATTACGAGCAGCGGCATTGCCGCGCACGGCGCGCGGACAATCGTTTCGGTGCCGGCCGATAAGACAAGATACGAGGCTGAAATTGTCGGCAGAGACGATGCCACGAGGCTTGCCGTATTGAAGATCTCCGCCTCGGGACTCACCCCGGCTGTATTCGGCGACTCCGACTCGCTTTCGGAGGGGGACATCGCGGCGGCGATAGGGAATACGGCAAACGGCACCGTAGCGATATCGAACGGCATAATTTCGGCAATGGACGAGAACGCTTCATATAACGGATTTGCGATTTCTCTCATTCTTACAAGCGCCGCGATGAACGAGGGCACAAGCGGCGGAGCTCTTGTTAACGGCCTCGGGCAGATTGTGGGCATTGCCGAGTTCGAAATAGGCCGGGATATGGGATATCCTCAGGGCATAAACTGCGCGATCCCGACAACGGAAGCGAAAAAAGTTGTCGATGAGCTCATCAGGTACGGTTATGTGCACGGAAGGCCGGCTTTGGGAATAAGCATGGCAAACGTGCCCGCAGCCGCTTCGGTCTATTACGGCTTTCCTGTCGGCGTCTATGTAGGAGATGTGGCGCCGGGCAGCAGCGCCTACGAGCAGGGGATAAGAAGAGGAGACATCATAGTATCCTTTAACGGCAGGCCGGTAAAGAATACCGAGGAGTTCGGCGAGTATAAAAACTCCTGCGCCGTCGGTGATACGGTTACGCTCGTTGTATATCGGCAGCGGGAATTTTATTCGGTAGATGTAGTGCTCATGGACAGTTCGGAAATCGGCTGAACACAGGCGTTACCTAAATATGGCGGCGCGATTCCCGGCTATATATCTTGACGGGGTGGCGCCGTTTCTGTATCCTTGTTGTATAAATCCGCGAGACAAAGAAAGGATCCGGCATGAAAAAACGTATATTTCGGGCATTAGCCGCACTGACGGTCACCGCGCTGCTGCTGAGCGGGGGCGCGGTTTACGCTCTGGGAGAGGTCATCAGAACCACATTTACCCAAACGGCGGGCGGAATAACGATCGCGCAGGGTGTTTCATACATAAGCGGAAGGCAGACTGAACGCTGGCTTGAGTATTCGCCTAACCCTACGGTATCTCCTGTGGTGGTCTACGGCAGCAAGGTGTGCAATTACGGTGATTTTTCGAGTATGTCCGCGCTGGTGGAGAAAAACGGCGCAAATGTGCTGGCGGGCATGAACGGAGACTACTATGTACTTTCCACTTATCTTCCTCTTGGGCTTGTAATCGCGCAGGGGAGGCTGATAAGCTCCGACGCCGGTCACTGGGCTGTCGGATTCAGGGAGGATGGCCGGACTTTCATAGACAAGCCCGGACTTGTGATGAAGGCAAAGCTGGGTACGGAGACATATACGCTCGGGGGTATCAACAAGATCAGAAACAGCACGAACTATTTTCTTTTTACCGACGAGTTTTCATATACCACAAAGAACACCGCCCCGGGAACGGATATCATTCTCAGACCTCCGGAGGGCGCGGAGCTCACCGTTAACTGCGAACTCAAGCTGACCGTTGAAGAGATAATACATTCCGAAGGCGCGATTGATCTTCCTGCCGGGAAAATGGTACTCTCACTGTCCGATGCCGCGGACAAGTGGAGAAAGTACGGCGTTGAGAACCTCCGTGTCGGCGATACGGTGACGATAAGCGTTTCCTCGGATGAAATCTGGAATGAGGCGGAGTACGCGGTCGGCTCACTTTACAAGCTTGTTACCGACGGCGAGGTCGAGCCGGGGCTTGATAAAGGCGAAAAGGCTCCGAGGTCAGCTGTCGGCGTAAGAGAAGACGGAACGGTTATATTATATACGACGGACGGAAGACAAAGCGGTTACAGCACGGGCTTGACGATAGAGCAGCTGGGGCAAAGAATGAAGGAGCTTGGCTGCGTTGAGGCGACAATCATGGATGGCGGAGCATCGACAAGCCTGCACGCCACATACATAGGAAACAACAACGACAGCCTTGTAAACAAACCTTCCGGAGGAAACGAGAGAAGCGTGAGCGTTTGGATAATGCTCGCCGCGAAGGGTGAGGGAAGCGCGCGGATGACTAGCGTCGGCCTTATGCCCTTTGATGTAATCGCTCTGCCGGGAACGCGAATACAGTTTACCGCCGGAGCGGCCGATGAAACCGGAAGACCTGTCGCTGCCTCCGGCTATAAATGGACGAGCAGTGCCGGGTCTGTAACGGAAAGCGGACTGCTCACAGCCTCCGGTACGGCAACGGACGGAAAAGTCACCGCTTCGCTCGGCGGGATTGACGGCAGCGCGCGGGTCACCGTGGTCGATGTCCCCGACAGCGTGGCCGTTTACAATGAAAAGACCGGGCAGAAAATAAGTTCACTGTCCGTAAACGCCTGCGACACCGTGGATCTGACGGCAAAGGCGGTCTGGAGATACATGGACGTTGCCTCGCAGGACGATTGTTTTACCTGGAGCTGCCCGGATACACTCGGCAGCATCGACGGGAACGGACTCTTCACGGCGGTGAACTCCATGTCTTCGGGAGTTATAACCGTGAGCGCGGGCGGTGTATCGGCGCAGATAAATGTGACGGTGGGCATCGTAAATACTCTGCTGGACGGATTTGAAACATCCGCTTCTTCCATCACCGGAGCGCGGACGGAAAAAGACATGACCCGGGTTGCGCGCGGATTCGCTTCGGCGGCTCTCGATTATGATCTCGCGAGCGGGCAGGCTTTGTTTAACACTTCCCTGAATATCAGCGGGACGACTAATTATGTTAACCTCTGGGTATACGGAGACGCTTCGGGAAACAGTCTGTACGCGGGTCTCGCAGACGGCGGCGAGGTGCTCGCCGCGACTTTGGATTACAGCGGATGGAAAAAGTGGGTCTTCAGGGCAGGGGCGGATATTAAAGCGCTTATCCTGCGCGGGCAGGGAAGCGGAACGATATGGATTGACCATGTGGTCGGCTCTTCCGGTATTGAGCAGGACAATACGGGACCGGTTATAGAAGCCGAGGTCAAAGGCGGCGTTCTTACCGCGCATGTTAAGGATGAGACCGACGGTTTATTGCCGGTATCGCTTGTCGGTGTTTTTCTGGACGGACTGCCGCTTGACTTTTCATACTCAAATCGGGTGATTAAAGCGACTTTGCCCGATAAGGAAGGGTCCGGCCGCCTGACAGTGAGAGCTAAAGACATCTCCGGGAACATATCCGAGTGGTCCATTTTTACGGGCGGTGCCGATATAAGCGCTTTTACCGATATGAAAGGGCACTGGTCAGAGATTTATGTAAACTATTTGGCCGCGCAGGGTATCATCGGCGCACAGCCCGGTACTAACGCCGCGCAGTTTAATCCCGGAGCGCCAATGACCAGGGCTGAGTTCGCGGCGGTAATCTGCAGGATGCTCAGGATTGATACGGCCGGATACGCCGACCACATAATGAGCTTTGCCGACCTTCAAGATATTCCGGATTATGCCCTGGAATATGTTAGGGCTCTTTCCGCGCTGGGCGTCATGAAAGGCGCGTTAAACGGCGGCGTGCTTTATTTCATGCCGTCCTCCGGCCTGACAAGGCAGGAAGCGGTGACGGTGATAGGCAGACTCAGAGAGGCGGGCCGCGCCGCCGCGTCGATTTCGGACTTTATAGATCAGGATCTGACGGCAGAATGGGCGCGCCCGTATTTCGGCGCTTTGGTGTACTCGGGCGTAATTATCGGATTTGAGGGCAAACTGATGCCGCGGGGCACTCTGACCCGCGCCGAGATCGCCAAGATCGCCGCGCTGGTGATATAAGGGTTTTCCTGAGGCCGCGCAGCGGTCCGAAGACTTTATTTCGCGGAATTACCATATTTTTGCGGTTTATTAGTTATATATAAGTTACAAAATAGGAATGCGCTGATTCATTCCCGACGAGTTTCCGTCTGTCAATCGGAGGCTGTCGGCGGATTCAATCACCGATTCCTATTTTTTATTTACGGGAGGATCATATGGATAAAATGAATTATAACCACAGCATAAAGTGCTCGGTAACAAAGTGCTCCAATCACGCGCAGGGCGATGACTACTGCGCTTTGAGCCAGATCAAAGTGGGAACGCACGAGATGAATCCGACTGATGTCAAATGCGTGGATTGTGAATCCTTCAGGAAAGAATGACAAAACAAAAGAGCATAAGCTAAAACTCAGTGAGAGAAAGCCGCCTCGGTTACGGCTTCTCAGACAAGCCGGGCAGTAAACGGCGTTGAAATGAGCTGCCGGTCAATGAATCGGTTTCATTGACCGGCAGCTCATTTCACAAGGAAGCCTCGCGGCTTCGCCCGGGGGGCCAAAGCATTATACGTCATTCGCGGTAAGATGCTCGAAGGATTCCCGCCGAACGGCTACGCGGCTCTTGCCGCCGCTGAGTACTACTATAGGCGGCCGGCAAAGGCGGTTGTAGTTGGATGCCATCGAATAGTTGTACGCTCCGGTTACCGGCACGGCTATGATATCTCCGCGGCGGGGTTTGGGGAGCGGAACGTTTTCCTGTATAAGAGCCCCTGATTCGCAGCAGCGCCCGGCTATCGTGTATTCGGCCTCGGCGGGCTCGTTTACCCGACCGGCGAGCAAGACCGTGTATTCCGAACGGTAAAGCGCGTATCTGGGGTTGTCGGACATACCTCCGTCAACGGTTACATAGTTTCTGTAGCCGGGTATCGTTTTAACGCTGCCGGCGGTGTAAAGGGTCATTCCGGCTGCGGCGACTATACTGCGTCCGGGTTCCATGAGAATGGCGGGCACCGGGAGATCAAGCCTTGCGCAGGAGCTTTTAATATGATCCGCGAGAGCGGCTATGCAGGCGGTGATATCGATCCTTGGATGCGCCTTCACGTATCTTACGCCAAAGCCGCCGCCGAGATTGAGCAGCGCGGGGACATAGCCGGCTTTGCCGCGTATTTCGGAGGCAAAAGCGAGCATGATATCGGCAGCTCTCATGAATGGAGTTTCATCGAAGATCTGTGAGCCGATGTGGCAGTGATAGCCGCAAAGCTCGACATTTTCACAGGACAGTATTTCGTGTACGAAATCCGCCGCCTGTCCAGTTTCTATGGGTACGCCGAACTGGCAGTCGATCCTTCCGGTGTTTACCGCCTCAAAGGTATGCGGGTCTATCCCCGGAGTTACCCTTGCTATGACCTTCTGGCGCAGACTTTTATTGCGGGCGAGCTCATTGAGAGTGCGCAGCTCGTCAGAATTGTCGACTATGATGTATCCCACGCCGCAGTCAAGGGCGTAGTTTAAATCGGCGTCGGTTTTGTTATTACCGTGAAAATAGACTCTCCCGGCGGGGAAGCCCGCCCGCATCGCCGTGTAAAGCTCTCCCGAGGACACGACGTCAACGCTCATATCCTCTTCGGCCATAATACGATATATGTCTTTAAACGACAGCGCTTTGCTCGCGTACAGGGCCGAGGAACCCTCCGGGAAATGCTCCCTGAGGCTTCTTAAATAAACCCGGCAGTTTTCGCGGATCATATCCTCGTCGAGAAGATACAGCGGAGTGCCGTATTGTTCCGCGAGCAGCACAGTGTCGTGACCCGCAAAGGTGAGATGTCCATTCTCGTTAACAGCCAAATTTTCATGCAGCATTTTATACATTCAATCCTTCCCTTCGCATCAGTGAGATAAGTGTCTGGAAGCCCCGCTCCTCCATCGGTATCAGTGGGCTGCGCAGATAATTTGAGCAATAGCCCATCGCCGCCATCGCGGCTTTTACGGGTATGGGGTTGACCTCGCTGAAAAGAGCGGAGATGAGAGGAATGTATCTGCATTGGAGTTCCGCGCTGGTCTTAATATCCCCCGAGAAAAAGCTCGTGCAGATCCGGCGGGTCTCGGCCGGCATAATGTTTGATAAAACCGATATGCAGCCCTTGGCTCCCATAGCCAGAAGAGGCACTATCTGGTCGTCGTTGCCCGAATACAAATCAAGACGCTCCCCAATGAGGGCCGCGGTTTCGACTATCTTGGAAATATTGCCGCAGGCCTCCTTGATACCCGTGATATTTTCATGTTCGGCCAGCGCCGCGTAGGTGGACGGCTCGATATTGACTCCCGTTCTCGAAGGTACGTTATAAAGCAGGACGGGGACGGAGCTCGCGTCCGCTATGTCGGTGAAATGCTTTATAAGCCCTTTCTGCGTAGCCTTGTTGTAGTACGGGGTGACCGAAAGGATCCCGTCCGCGCCGTCCCTGCAGGCTTGTTCGGTGAGCCATATCGCGTATGCCGTGTCGTTGCTTCCCGTTCCGGCGATGACGGGCACGCGCCCTGCCGCGCGCTTTACCGAGTAGGCGATTACCTCGGTGTGCTCCTCATCACTGAGCGTTGAGGCCTCGCCTGTGGTACCGCATATGACCAGCGCGTCTATCCCCTCGTCTATTTGCCAGTCAATAAGCTTTCCCAGCTGCTCGTAGTTGACCCCGTTTATGTCGAGCGGAGTAATCAGGGCGGTGGCAACGCCGGTAAACAAAGTTTTTTTCATATAGCGCATGCATCCCTTCGAAAAAAAATAAGGGCAGCTGAAGAAGACAGCTGCCCGATAATACGCGAATACACTTTGCAGCTTGCCCCGTTGGGGTGTCGCTGCGGCGTATGTATCAAGGATAGCTCTCCGCAAATATGTTCGCGGCAGCCGGATGAATCTTATTTCATCCGTCCAACATCGTTCCATGCATCAGAAACGTGCTTCGGCACTCGCACCTTTCACCGGCTCAACGGCATTGCATCTGCCTTGACTGAAACGGCTACTTATTACTGAGTGCGCCTCTATCTCATTTTTTGTCATGGTACAGTATCAAACGCCGCGTGTCAATAGGAATTTTGCTTTTCGGCGAAAAACATGGGGTGCGGCATTCGGCCGCGCCCGATTTACAACATATATAACTCTGATAGCGTTCGGTTCATGCCGCGTATATAAGCTTCCTGCTCCGGCGTAAGAGAGTCTATCGCGCAGCCCATAGTTAACAGCTTGAGGCGTGCAACTTCCTCATCTATTCCGGCGGGTACATCATAAAGCCTGTTTTCCAGATCGCTCCGGTGCCGCGCCATATATTCCGCGGTAAGGACCTGCAGGGCGAAGCTTATATCCATTATTTCGGAGGGATGCCCGTCTCCGGAGGCCAGGTTTACGAGCCTGCCCTGAGCGAGAAGATAGACCGGATCCCCGCTGCCGAAGTCAAATGCTTCTATATTGTTTCTGACAGTCCAAACCCGTTTCGCACCGGCGCGCATTCCGGCGACGTCTATCTCCACGTCGAAATGCCCTGCGTTTGCGAGCATCGCGCCCCGCTTCATATGAGATATGTGCCGCATCGTTATGACGTCTCTGCAGCCGGTGAGCGTTATGAAAATATCTCCGAGACGAGCCGCATCCTCCATGGGCATTACTCCGAAGCCGTCCATCGCGGCCTCCGCCGCCCGCACGGGATCGACCTCGCAGACTATGACATTCGCGCCCAGACCCTTCGCACGCATTGCCACACCCTTGCCGCACCAGCCGTATCCTGCGACAACAACGGTTTTTGAGGCCACCGTGAGGTTGGTGGTGCGCATGATGCCGTCCCACACCGACTGCCCCGTGCCGTAGCGGTTGTCGAAAAGATATTTCATACGCGTATCGTTTACGCAGAACATCGGGAAGGGGATGCCTTTTTTCGCGCGGGCGCGCAGCCGCATGACTCCGGTAGTTGTCTCCTCGCTGCCTCCGATGAGGAATTCGGCGAGGTCGGGACGTTCATCACAGAGTATTTCGGTGAGGTCTCCGCCATCGTCAATGATGATATGCGGTTTGCATGAGAGCGCGGCGAGCAGATGCTCATGATATTCGCTCATGCTTACTCCGTGGCGCGCGTACACGCGCACTCCCTGTAAGGCAAGCGCGGCGGCTACATCGTCCTGTGTTGACAGCGGGTTGCAGCCCGTTGCGTGAACCTCGGCTCCTCCGGCTTTGAGCAGCAGCGCCGTCCTCGCGGTTTTCGCCTCGAGATGTATCGACATAGTGACGCGCAGCCCCTCAAAGGGCTTTTGCTCCGTGATCCGTTTTTCAAGTATTTCGAGAATGGGCATGTGAGACCTTACCCATTCGATTTTCCGTGAGCCCGAAGGGGCGAGCCCGGGATCGGAGAGTATATTCGTGTTCATGATTTCAAACCGAAGCGACCGCATCAAGCAGCGCCTTGACTCTGTCCGTTTGCTCCCAGCGAACGTCTATGTCGGTTCGTCCTATATGCCCGTAGGCCGCGAGCTTGCGGTATATCGGCCGCCTGAGGTCAAGATCACGGATTATCGCGGTGGGGCGAAGGTCGAACACTTTGCTGACGGCCGCCGTTAAAACGGAGTTGGGCACCTTGCCCGTTCCGAAGGTCTCAACCATAACGGAAACGGGGCGGGCAACGCCGATGGCATAGGCCAGCTGCACCTGGCAGCGCGAGGCAAGGCCGGCGGCAACAATGTTTTTCGCGACGTAGCGTGCGGCGTATGTCGCGCTGCGGTCCACCTTCGTGGGATCTTTGCCGGAAAACGCGCCGCCGCCGTGCGGAGCTGAGCCGCCGTAGGTGTCCACGATTATTTTTCTGCCGGTGAGACCTGAGTCGCCGTGCGGACCGCCTATAACAAAGCGGCCGGTCGGGTTTACATAATATTTGGTCCTCTCGTCGAGAAGCTCCTTGGGGATCGTGTGCTTTATAACCAGCTCTATCATATCACCGCGGATGGTATCAAGCGACGCGTCCGGTGAGTGCTGGGTGGACAGGACTACGGCATCGACGCGGATTGGCTTGTTATTTTCGTCATATTCAACGGTGACCTGAGTTTTACCGTCCGGGCGCAGGTAACCGACCAGACCGAGCTTTCGGACTTCCGTAAGCTTCATGGCCATTTTATGCGCCAGCGATATCGGCAAAGGCATAAGCTCTGGCGTTTCGTCGCAGGCGTAGCCGAACATCATGCCCTGATCACCGGCACCGTGCATAAGCTCCGTTTCTTCACCCGACTTATTTTCAAGGGCCTTATCCACGCCCAGGGCTATATCGACCGACTGCTCGTCTATGCTGGTTAAAACCGCGCAGGTATTGCCGTCGAAACCGTAATCGGAGCTGTTGTAGCCGATGTCAAGCACGACCTGTCGGGCTATTTTCGGTATGTCCACATAGCAGCTGGTAGATATCTCGCCCATTACGTAGATAATTCCCGTAATCGCGGTCGTTTCGCAGGCCACACGGCCTGTCGGATCCTGCGCGAGGATAGCGTCGAGCACCGCGTCCGATATCTGGTCGCAGATCTTGTCGGGATGCCCTTCGGTTACTGATTCTGAGGAAAACAGGTAATTTGCCATTTCTTTCTCTCCTTAAAAATTAAAAACCGCGCCGTCATCTGACGGTGCGGAAATATCTTATCTTTCGACAACCGTCGCCGGATTTAGCACCTTGCGCCTATGCACAGGTTGCCGGGCTTCGCAGGGCCGGTCCCTCCGCCACTCTCGATAAGCAGTATTAAATTACGATATATTATAGCATCATTATGAGGCTTGTCAACTGCAATGTGCGAAGGAACGGAACGCGTATGGCAGCCTTCGGCGTTTACGGGCAGCCTCGCATGTGATAAAATGTAAAAAAGCGAGGAATGGCTGATTTAGCGGGTTGGTTAAACAGCGGCGATCATGTATTGAGCCTCATGAGGACCGACACCCCCGGTTTTCTTCTCCGCTGCAGCATCGTCGGAGTACAAGCGCTCCGTAAGCAAACAGCGAGGTATATAAGATGCACTTTGTTAACGCCAAAGGTATATTGTCCTCAAAAAACGGAATTAATGTCTATCGCGGCTGTACACACGGATGTATATACTGCGACAGCCGCTCCGCATGCTATCAGATGAAGCATGACTTTACGGATATCGAAGTTAAGCTGAACGCTCCGCAGCTTTTGGAGGATGCCCTTCGCCGCAGGCGTAAGAAGTGCATGATCGGCACCGGCTCTATGTGCGATCCGTATATGCACTGCGAGGAAAGGCTTCAGATTACCCGAAGGTGCCTTGAAATCATTGACAGATACGGATTCGGAGCCGCGCTGATAACAAAGTCGGATCGTGTTTTGAGAGACATTGACCTTTTAAAAAGCATCAACCGGAAATCTAAAGCGGTTGTGCAGATGACACTTACGACATATGACGAAGGCCTATGCAGAATACTCGAGCCTGACGTGAGCACCACAAAAGAACGCGTCGAAGCACTGAAAATAATGCGTGACAACGGTATTCCGACTATCGTTTGGCTCTCGCCGCTTCTTCCATTTATAAACGATACCGAGGATAATCTGCGGGGGATACTCGATTATTGTTTTCAGGCAGGCGTGAAGGGAATTATCTGTTTTGGAATAGGCATGACACTGCGCGAAGGAAACCGCGAGTATTTTTATCAAAAGCTTGATGAGCATTTTCCCGGCCTGCGTGACAGATATCACCGTAAATACGGCTTTTCGTATGAGGTCACAAGCGACAGCAACAATGAACTGATGAAGATATTCCATTCCGAATGTAAGCCGCATGGCCTGATGAGCGGTGTTGATGAGATATTTGAATATCTCGCTGAGTTCCCGGAGCGTGATACCGATCAGTTAAGATTGTTTTAACGGATAGGGAAAAAGACGAATGACCGGAAGCGCGGCGGCAGCCGCATTACCGGTCACGGGTATATGATCGCGCATTATTCGCGCATTTTATTATATCGTTTTTACCGGAACCGTGATACTTAAGTATATTCCCGGCGCTAGAACAGCGAGGCAATGCCATAGCTTGTTATGCTGACGATTACAGCGGCGATCAGCACGCCGATGAATATGGAGGGAACAGCCCTGCGCATGCGTATGTCAAGCAAGGCCGCTATAAGAGCGCCTGTCCAGGCGCCCGTGCCCGGCAGAGGTATGGCAACAAAGATGCACAGCCCGATAAGCTCGTATTTCTGCACCTTTTCCGCCTTTCCCATGGCCTTGCTCTCTATTTTATCTATGAGCTTTTCCAGGAAAGCGAAGCGCTTTCTGAGAAACTGAAAAACCTTGCGTATGAAAAGGATGATAAAAGGAATAGGCAGGATGTTTCCAATCAGCGCGGCCAAAAGGACCTGCCAGAAGGGCAGACCGAGCGCCATACCGAAGGGTATCGCTCCTCTGAGTTCAACCACCGGCAGCATTGCCATGCCCAATGTCATAAGAAAATGCAGCATATCAGACCTCAAGCCTTTCCCGGCCCGCCTTCCTTTTTCCGATCTCAGAAAGCCGGACTGCGGATTATTATAGCACAATAAAGCGCACTGTGCCACAATTTAAGGTCGGTTTTGCATACAGGCGTGCATACAGGCGGCGAATTTTATGGCTTAACATGACTAAGCTGATTTAGCGATTTAAAAACTCATTTACAAATCGCGCCGGGATGTGTATTATTATATCCGCATCTATCCGCCTTCACTTTATGACCGGTCAGCGCCGCGGCGGACTGAAAACTCTGTGAAACGACACAAATCAATAATGGGAGCGGGAGTAAAATGAGCAAATTCAGCTCTTTTTTAAAAAGAAAGGATATAGTCTTTTCCGCAAAGCGCTACGGTGTGGACGCGCTGGGCGCGATGGCGCAGGGACTGTTCTGCAGCCTGCTTATTGGCACGATACTCAACACGATCGGTACACAGCTGAACATACCCTTTTTAAATACCATAGGAGGCTTCGCGAGCGCCATGGCGGGCGCGGCGATGGCCGTAGCGATAGGCTATGCTCTTAAAACCCCGCCGCTGGTGTTGTTTTCGCTGGTAGCGGTAGGTTATTCGTCTAACCAGCTGGGAGGAGCGGGAGGGCCCCTCGCGGTGCTGATTATCGCGATAATCGCCGCGGAGATCGGCAAGATGGTATCGAAGGAGACGAAAATCGACATACTTGTCACCCCGCTCGTTACGATTTTTGTCGGCGTCGCTTTGTCCAAGCTGTGCGCTCCGTATATCGGCGAGGCCGCGAACTGGGTCGGACAGCTGATTATGTGGGCTACCGAGCTAAGGCCGTTCCTGATGGGCATTCTGGTATCCGTGCTTGTCGGTGTTGCGCTCACGCTGCCGATAAGCAGCGCGGCCATATGCGCCGCGTTCGGGCTTACGGGCCTGGCGGGAGGCGCCGCGGTAGCGGGATGCTGCGCGAATATGGTAGGCTTCGCGATTTTGTCCTTCAGGGAAAACCGCGTGGGGGGTCTTATATCGCAGGGCCTGGGAACCTCCATGCTGCAGATGGGGAACATTGTGAAAAACCCGAAGATATGGATCCCCGCTATAGTGACCTCCGCGATAACGGGTCCTATTGCGACCTGTGTGTTTAAATTTCAGATGAACGGCCCCGCCGTTGCTTCGGGTATGGGAACCTGCGGACTGGTAGGCCCGATCGGAGTCTACACCGGCTGGATCAACGATGTCGCGGCGGGAACGAAAGCGGCCGTGACGCCGATGGACTGGCTTGAGCTTGTTCTTATATGCTTTGTGCTTCCCGGTCTTCTGGCATGGATATTCGGTCTTATATGCAGAAGGCTCGGGTGGATTAAGGAAAACGACCTGAAACTCGACTAATTATAGTCATAATATTGGTATGACAATGTTATGTTAACTAGACTTTAAATTTCCGTTGGTCTGAAAAACCGATTTATGCGCGGCAGGTTTTTGCGACTGCCGCGCATTCGATTATTTCCCCATAACGGGCGCTATCTTGTCGGCACATATGTGTTCTGCGCGGAAAGTCTGTAAAAAACTGTTTTATTATGATATAATAAAAAACAACTGTCGAACAAACAGAGAATACTTTGTTATCGCGGTTTTACGGGAACGCGCTCTGAGAACCTAATGTGTAAGGGAGGAATATCATGCTGTTTATATGCTACCCGAAATGCAGCACCTGTCAAAAGGCCGCAAAACTGCTGGAAGCAAACAATGTCGCTTTTGAAGAAAGGCACATAAAGGAGAACAATCCGACGGTTTCCGAGTTAAAGGAGTGGCACGGGAAGAGCGGGCTGCCGCTGCGCAAGCTCTTTAACACAAGCGGTATGCTCTATAAGGACCTTAAGCTTAAGGACAGGCTTTCGGAAATGAGCGCCGACGAGATGTATGAGCTGCTTGCGACAGACGGAATGCTGGTTAAGCGCCCGATTCTCATTGGTGACGGGTTCACTCTGGTGGGATTTAATGAGGCTGAGTGGAAAGCTGTTTTGGGTATCGGTGAACAGAAACCTTAATTTGTGAGGAATATCTTTATATCAGCGGGATTCGATGATAAAATAATCCCGGTATTTTAAGTTTGTGTATCGGATGAGTCAAAGCAATACGTGTCAACACAATAAGGAGCGATGCAAATGAGTTTTATCGTTACAACTGATTCGGGGTGCGATCTGCCTTTGAACCTCCTTAACGAGAATAACATTTACCCGATCGCCTTCAGTTATGAGTCGGGCGGAGAGATATTTACGGACACTATGAACAATGAGGACTATCACGACTTTTATCAGCGTATGCGCGAGGGAGCGGTTCCGAAAACCAGCCAGCTCAACAGCTACGCCTTTGTTGAGTTTTGGCGGCCGCTGCTTGAAAAAAATCTGCCGATAGTGCATATCAGCCTGGGCAGCGGCGTTTCCGGTACCTGGAACAGCGGTGTTGAAGCCGGCAGGGAACTCCTTGAGGAGGGCGGGCACCCTCCGGTATATGTCATCGACTCCACTCTCTGCTCGACCGGTTACGGTATGCTGGCGCTGGAAGCGGCGCGCATGCGCGACCGTGGGCAGTCGGCTTCGGAATGTGTGGAGTGGCTTGAGAAAAACAAAATAAACGTAAATACATGGTATACGACCGATGAGCTTTTATATTTAAGGAGGAGCGGCCGATGCAGCCGGGCGAGTGCCGCGATCGGTACCGCGCTTAAAATATGCCCGATACTCAACCTCGACGCACAGGGGCATCTTATTGTTCAGGAGAGAGTTCGCGGTCTTAAAAAGACGATTTCCCGCATACATGAGATTATCGGAGATACCGTTATCGACCCGTCGGAGCAGACGCTTTATATCTGCCATTCCGATATCCCCGAACAGGCGAGGGAGTTCGGCGAAGCGCTCAAAGAGGAGTTCGGATTCAAGGATGTTTTTTATACATATATCGGCACGATCATCGGCGCGAACTGCGGACCCGGCCTCATGGCGGCCTTTTATTTCGGCAAGCCCAGGACTATGAAAGGGTATATCGCGGGAGCCTGAGCGGAATATCGGTACGACTGAAAGAAGCATAGCCGACATTATCCGTCGGCTATGCTTCTGATCTATATACAGGGCTGCCGGTCATCCGGCTCCCGCGGCAAAGGGGGAGGGACGCCGCGTTTCGGCGCCCCTAATATGGAGGTTTACTCAATTTCCAGATGCCTGGAAGCGGGAATGAGGTTGTCTTTTTTGGGCATGTTCAACGTCAGGACGCCGTTTTCGTAAGAGGCAGTGATAGCGTCGGCTTTCACTGAGGATACATCAAAGCATCTTGAGTAGGTACCGTAGGAACGCTCGCACCTGAGATACTTGCCTTTGCTGTCTTTCTCTTCAAACTCGGAGCGGCGCTCGGCCGAAATCTTCAGCACGTCGTTTTCAATGTCGATCTTAATGTCTTCCTTCTTGAATCCCGGAAGGTCCGTCTCAAGCTGGAAGCTGTCGCCGTTGTCCTTGATGTCCGTGCGGAATTCGCCGAGAGTGTTGTTTGCGAAGAAATTTCTGGAGAAGTCCTCAAAGACACTGAAAGGATTATAGTAGGACAATCTGTTACTTTTACGGTCAAAAGGAATCAGTTCAAACATGATTATTTTCCTCCCTTATGTAATATCATCAATAATATAGGTTTTATACTTACTGTGTTTGTTTGCGTTTTGCCCTCGCAAGTGTATATTAACCGATAATCGTGAACGAATGGTGGACTGTTTATGAACAAATTGTAAAAATTAGCACTCAGAACAAGCGAGTGCTAACAGAAAAATATCGCGGCTTGACAAAGGATTGACCTTAACATAACATATAACCGGGAAACGGGAGGAGTGTGTATAATTGTCGGACAGCGTATTTGAGGGTCTGCCGGAGCCGGGCGCAAACGACTTGACAGTGACGGCAAGAAAACGGTTTTCGCGCACGGGGTTGGCCTTTTTTGTTTTATCGGGCCTGACATTGCTGCTGCAGTTAGCCGCTCAGCTGCTGATAAGCTTCGCCGCTCCCGAATTTACCCAATCGCAGTGGTATACCTGGGCACTGACATCATTGCCGATGTATATCGTTTCGGCGCCGCTGTGCTGGCTCATTTTAAAAAAGCTGGACGCCGAGCCTGTCGCCCGAAGCGCAATGGGCGCAAAATGGTTTTTTACCTGTGTTATAATATGCTTCGGCATCATGTATGCTCTCAATCTGGTCGGGGTAGGAATAAACTCTCTTATAGGCGCTCTTCTCGGAAAAGAAAACGCCAATCCTCTGCAGAGCGTGGTGGGAGATTCCGGCATATGGCCTACTTTTGTGTTTGCCGTAATATTGGCCCCGATTTTCGAGGAGTTGTTTTTCCGGCGTCTGATTATCGGCCGGGTAATAAGATACGGAGAGCGCTTCGCCATAATTTTTTCGGCGTTGTTTTTCGCGCTCATGCACGGAAATCTGTATCAGTTTTTCTACGCCTTCGGGCTCGGTATATTCTTCGGATATATTTATGTGAGCACAGGCAGGCTGCGCTATTGCGTTGCGATGCACATGATAGTGAATTTCGTGGGTTCGTTTATATCGACTCTGCTGCTTCGCGTGACGGATATCGAGCAATTGCCTGAGCTGTCGGACGCTTCCTCAATGCTCTCCCCGGAAGCGGCATCGGATTTTCTGCTGCGAAATTTCGATTCGCTTATCGGCGCCGCGGCCATGGGGGTCTATGCTCTGGCCTTAATAGGCCTGTCTATAGCGGGGGTGGCGCTGCTGATTATTAACAGAAAAAGATTCGTGACAAAGCCCGGACGCCTGCCGCTGCCGCCCGGAAGAGTATTTTCAACCGCGTATCTCAACCCCGGCGTACTGCTGTTTGTGCTTTTATGTGCAGCGCTGATGGCGGCAACCGTATTTGCGGCGTAAGCCGGAAAAATCGCTTAAAAGAGGCTGCCGTTAATGACTAATTCGACACTGTGCTATATTGAAAAAAACGACCGCCTGCTGATGATGCACAGGACAAAGAAAGCAAACGATCCCAACGAGGGGAAATGGATCGGCGTCGGCGGGAAGCAGGAGGAAGGCGAGTCTCCGGATGAGTGCATGCTTCGCGAGGTGCGCGAGGAGACGGGGCTTACACCGTTAAACTGGAAGTGCAGGGGAGTCGTCTCCTTCATATCCGACCGCTGGGAGCAGGAGGAGATGTTCGTGTTCACCGCCGGGGAGTATACCGGGGAGTTAACGGGCTGCGCTGAGGGAGAACTGGAATGGATCGAAAAAACCTCGGTATTAAATCTGGACTTATGGCAGGGTGACAGGATCTTCCTCGAGCTTATATTTAATGACGCTCCCTTTTTCCTGCTTACTCTCAAATACAATGGCGACTCGCTAGTCGGAGCGTCTCTTAACGGCACCGATATACAAACGGCAGTGTAAATCCGATTGAAGAAAGCACAGGTTAATAATATGGACATTAAGTATATGTTCCACCGGGCGGTATACCGTCTTATGCGATGGCCGATGTATCTGGCCGCGAAGCTGAAGTATAACTACAGCTATGAAACGGCTCCGGATATAAAGACCCCGTACATCGTACTGGCCAATCATACGACCGGCTGGGATCATTTTCTGGTGGGAATGAGCTTTAAAAAGCATATGTATTTTCTGGCCAGCGAGCATTCCTTCAGAATGGGCCTGCAGTCGTTTCTGATGAAAACTCTCGCCGCGCCCATTTCGCGCGTTAAGGGCAGCGCGGACGGGGCTGCTGTTTTGGGAATTTTGCGAAGACTGAAAAAAGGATACAATATCTGCTTTTTCCCCGAGGGAGAACGCAGCTTTGACGGTCGGACGGGAAACATAACCGCTGCCGCTGCAAAGCTGATAAAACTTGCAGGAGTGCCGGTGATTACATTCAGGCTTATCGGAGGGTATTTATCCGATCCGCGCTGGGGACGCAATATCAGAAAGGGAAAAATGCGCGGTGTGGTCGCCGGCGTGCATCAGCCCGAAGAATTTTCCGGTATGAGTATCGGGGAGATACACGACCTTGTGGCCGGAGAGTTATATGAAGACGCGTTCGATACTCAGCGCAGGGAAATGATATCATACAAAGGCGATAAGCTTGCCGAGGGGCTGCAAGAGTCCCTTTTCATATGCCCGTGCTGCAAAGGCACGGGAACCGCCCGCGGAGCCGGAAACGTTTTTTCCTGTTCCTGCGGCATGAAAGCCGAACTGGATGAAACGGGCTTTTTCCGTGAAGGTGCGCCGATGAGCACGATAGCCGAGTGGTATGATATGCAGATTGAAATAATCAGGCAGAAGTGCGATGCCGGAAGGGTGATTTTCTCCGATCCCTCGGCCGTTCTTTTCAGTCTGGGCGCGGGGCATGAAACCAGCAGGATAAGCGAGGGAACCGTAACGCTCACTCCCGACGAGCTTACGATCGGCGATTGCAGCTTTAAGTTATCGCATATGAGCACGCCCTCGACCTGCCGCGGCAAGACCCACGAGACCCTTATGTTCGCCGCGGCCGGAGCGTTTTACGAGCTTGATATAAACGGCGACGGGAGCCGAAGAAAGTATGTTCTGGCTATTGAGGCGCTGAAAAAGAAACAGGAAATCTGCGTTAGCGCCGTATGATGCGGCGTATCCCGGACCGGAAGTGAAATCAATCAGGAGGTCACTCATTAGTGGCCTCCTGATTGATTATTCGCGGCAGGCGCTCCGTCAGGAGGCGTACAGCTTTTCGACGATACGCCAGGCCAGAGGCACCGGAACAAGACGGCTGAGTATTATGATGATCTTGGTTGTAAAGCCCGGCACGAGTACCGGACGCACTCTCTTTTTCAGGGCCGCGCGGGCTATGAAGCGGCCTACGAAGTTCGCGTCGGTGCCGGTCTGCTCATCTTTTGAGGATTTTGAAACGCTGCGCTCAATCCTTCCGGAGTAAACGTCGTCGCCTTCGGTTATCTTCTCTCTGGCGTCGGTAAATCCGGTTTTGGTATCGCCGGGCATAACCGCGCAGACGTTTATACCGAATTTTCTTACTTCGTTGTGGAGCGCCATAACGAAGGCGTACACGGCTGCCTTGGAGGCGGAGTAATGAGCCTGAAACGGCAGCCCGACAAACCCGGCTACGCTGGAGACGCATAAGATTCTGCCTGCTCCGGCACGCCTCATGTGCGGCAAAACCGCGCGGCAGGCGTGCACGGTGCCGAAATAATTAACGTCAAGCTGTAAAATCATTGCCCCGTCGGGTGTAAATTCCGCTGCGCCCGATATTCCGAAGCCCGCGCTGGTTATCAGAATATCCACACGGCCTTCTTCTTTGACTACCGCGTCGACCGCACCGATAACGGACGCTTCGTCGGTAACGTCTGCGGTGATGTGTTTTATTAAGTCCGTGTCGCTGCCGCTGCGGGAAAGATCATACACGCGGCAGCCTTTTTGCGCCAGAGCGCGGGCGGCGGCGAGGCCGATCCCAGAGCTTGCGCCGGTAACGATGACAACAGGTGCGCTTTTTGTCACAGTTCGTGCCTCCCAAGCACCTTCGCCAGGATTTCTATAGCCTCGTCCACGATGGGCTCGGTATGAGTGGCCATCAGGGAGGTGCGCAGCAGACATTCGTGAGGAGCGGCGGCGGGCGGCAGGGAGCAGTTTACATAAACACCTGCTTCATAAAGCTCTTTCGCGATTGTGAGCGTTTCTATCGGCTCATACGTGTATATGGGTATTATAGGAGTTTTGGACTCGCGTATTTTAATGTTATTTTTCCTCAGCCCGTCCCGCATATGGCCGGCTATGCTCTGCAGCTCGTCCACCATCGCGGGCCGCTTTTGAAGGCATCGCAGCGCGGCCAGAGCACAGGCACAGGAAGCGGGTGTCATAGATGCCGAGAAAATGAACGGGCGTGAATTGTGGCGCACATAGTCGGCCACCTCCGCGGAAGCCGCCATATATCCTCCGAGAGAGGCCAGGGACTTGCTGAAGGTGCCCATATATATATCGACTTTATCTTCCAGCCCGAAGTGGGAGGCCGAGCCTCTTCCGCCCTCGCCGATAACTCCGAGCGCGTGCGCGTCGTCGACCATGACCCTTGCGCCGTACTTCTCGGCGAGCCTGACGATTTCGGGGAGGTTGGCGATATCGCCGCCCATGCTGAATACACCGTCCGTTACTATGAGCCGTCCGGCCTCGTCGGGTATCCGGGCAAGCTGCTGTTCCAGATCGGCCATGTCGTTGTGTCGGTAGCGCAGCATCTTGCCGTAGGAAAGCTTACAGCCGTCGTATATGCTCGCGTGGTTCTCCCTGTCGCAAATGACATAGTCACCGCGTCCCACAAGCGCGGAAATAATTCCGAGATTGGACTGGAAGCCCGTTGAAAAAGTGACAACGCCGTCCTTGTTCAGGAACTTTGAAAGCTCGGCTTCCAGCTCTATATGCAGTTCGAGAGTGCCGTTTAGAAAACGGGAGCCGGAACAGCCGCTGCCGTATTTTTCGATAGCTTTCAGCCCTGCTTCCACAACCTCCGGATGAGTGGTCAGACCCAGATAGTTGTTGGAGCCGAGCATAATGCGGCGCTTGCCCTCCATTATTACTACGGTGTCCTGCCGGGACTCCAAAGCGTGGAAATACGGATAAATCCCCAAATCTATTATTTCCTTAGCGGCTGTATAGGTTCTGCACTTTTCAAAAATATCCGTTTCAGTCACTCCGTTTCAGGTATCGCGATCAACTCCGCGGCGGCTTCGGCCGGAGCCGGGGTTATTGTTCGCGATACGGTTAGTATAAATAGAAACCCAAAACGATGGGCGGGAAGGGAGCGCCCGACCATCGTGTCCCGGGCAGACGAGAAATCCGGAAGCCCGGGGGGAAGGGTCAGCATGAAGTTAACCCGGGAAACATCTGCCGCTTGACGAGGCGGGACTCGTGTTTCGGTCGCTTCCTCCCGAAAGAGGCCTATAAGACTGCGTGCCGGGATAGTACGAACGCCGGTATTATAGCATAAATGCTTAAAAATGAGAAGAATTATCGGCTGTCGGGACGTTTGTTTTTTAAAGCGATCCGAACTGCCCGCTTCGGGGACGCGGGGTAAGCTGCCGTATACGCTGTTAGCGCGCTCAGCATATATCGGTGTCAACGACCAGGCGGTCGACCGGCTGGATTTTGTCCTCGGCGAAGGCTGCTCTGACTTCCTCATACAGGCGGTTGTGCACATCCCAGAAGTCTTCGTTTTTGCACCATACGCGCACGGAATAACTGATGCTGCGCTCGGCGAATCCGGATATGTTTATAAACGGTTCCTTCGGAGTATCGCTGACTCCCGGCGTACGGGATACTGCGCGCTTTAAAGACTCTTTAACAAGTGCGGTATCGGTTGAGTAGGAGGCTGTTACAGTAAGATCCACTCGTCTCATGGGCTCACTCGAGAAATTTGTTATCTCTCCGGCAGCGACCATTTTGTTAGGCACGAGGATTATCTTATTGTCGGAACCGCGTATTTTGGTGTGAAGCAGACTTGTGCTCAGCACTGTTCCCGAAGCGCTGCCCACGGTGACGAAGTCGCCGACGACAAAAGGTTTTGCGGACAGCAGCAGTATGCCCGAAGCCACATTTGACAATGAGTCCTGCAACGCAAGCGAAAGAGCGAGGCCGGCCACGCTTATTACCGCGACAAAGGTCGTTATCGGAATGCCGATGATTTCAAGGGCAATGAGCAGGCTTGCGACATATAACAGGACCCTAAGGGCTGTGGACGCGAAAGGCTTGATGTTTGGATCTCCCTTTTTTAAAGACGCCTTTTTAAAGAGTTTAAGCAGCAGTCTGGACACGGCTGCGCAAATGATGAATATGACAATACCCATAAGGATCCTGCCGAGCGTGAATCCGCCTATCTGGGTGTTTATTATTTTGTCGAGCATCGGATGACTGCCTTTCATGTTCGGATAATCATGAATGTCTTCGTATATTATCGTTGTATATTATCGTTTAAGCCGCTTCCGGCCGCGGCCAAACGGTTGTTGAGCTTGCCGTATACGGCTCTGAAGAAGGGTTCGGGGCTGGCTTTTTCGGCGTCCTGAAGCGAAAACCAGCTAACCCCGCTATTCTCGTCGGGTTTGACGCGGATTTCGTCGTTCTCATCGGCGATAAGCAGAAAGCTTATGTTCAGATGCAGGTGTGACGGCACGTACAGCCCGTGTCTGAAATGCCCGTTGACGCCGATAATCTCAAGAGACTGCGGCAAAACCGAAAGAGGCCGGACACGGGCACCGGTTTCCTCTACCGCCTCGCGCAGCGCCACGGAGAGGAGGTCCGAGTCTCCGTCCGCGTGTCCGCCGAGCCATGCCCATTGGGAGTATATGTTGTGGTATGCCAGAAGGACCTTGTCCAGATTCCGCCCGGCAACCCAGGCGGAGGCCGTGAAATGCGCGATTTCATTTTCTCTGGTTAAAAGATGCGCGCCGCCGCGGAGCATCGCGAGCATGAGCTCGCGGTCTTTTTCTTCCTGCTCGCACACGGGAGCGTAGCGCTCGATCATACTCCCGAGAGCCTCAATGCTCATTTGATTTCCGGCTCGGAGGATGACTGCCCGCTTTCGAGTCTCTTCGCTTCTTCCTCCTCAAGCAGTCTGTAAGCGACCTTTCCTACAAGCGTTGTGGGCAGCGTATCACGAAATTCTATGCTGTAAGGCATGGCGTACTTCGCGATATTTTTACGACAGTATTCGAACAGTTCGCGTTTTGTCTCCTCGGTTTTGGGAACGCCGGGCTTGAGCATGACAAAAACCTTGACCTTCTGCATCTTCAGGGGGTCCGGAACCCCTATCACGCAGCTCATGTGAACGTGTTCGTGCGCGTCCAGTATATTTTCCAGACGGGAGGGGTATACGTTGTATCCGCTCGTTATTATCATGCGCTTCATACGCTGGCGGAAATACACAAATCCGTCCGAGTCCATAATGCCGAGATCTCCGGTATGCACCCAGGTGAGGCCGTCAGGATGCTTTTGAAGTGTCTGCGCGGTTTCCTCCGGTTCGTTTATATATTCGACCATCACGGTAGGACCCGCGAGGCATATTTCGCCCTCTTCTCCGTAAGGAAGCTCCTGCTGTGTTCCCGGCTTGACTATTTTAAAGTACATTTCGGGCAGGGGCAGGCCTATGCTGCCCTCGCGCGCCATGTGATAGGGCGTCAAGCAGCTTGCCGTCACACATTCGGTAGTGCCGTATCCCTCGCGCAGCTGAATGCTTGCCTTGTGATCGGAAAGGAACTTGTCAAAGCGCTTTTTGAGCTCAACGGACAGCGAGTCGCCGCCCGAAAACGCTCCTTTCAGGCTGGACAGATCCGCGTCGGCCATGCTCGGCAGCCGCAGCAGAGCCTCGTACAAAGTGGGAACGCCGGCAATGAAGTTGCAGTTATATCTTGTTATTAGCCTTCCGTAGCTTTTTGCCGTGAAACGGGGTACCAGCACGCAGCGTCCGCCGAGCGCGAGCATGGAGTGTATGCTTATACCAAGGCCGAAACCGTGAAACATCGGCATTACGGCGAGCATTTTATCACCCGGCCGGAACATGGGATTGGCGGCGATGATTTGGGCGCTCAGCGCGTTGAAATTGCGGTTTGTAAGCAGGATGCCCTTGGTTATGCCCGTAGTGCCTCCGCTGTAAAGTATAACGGCCGGATCATCGGCTTGCTTGCTCGCTTTATATTTCCAGTGGTAGTCCTTCCCGCGGCGCATGAATTCTTTCCATTCGATGACCGGGGCGTCCCTGGGTATTTTTTCTATCTTTCTCCCCTCAGTGAGCATATATCCTGCCTTTATGGGCGTGGAAAGCTCGTCCCGTATACGGGCGAGAATTATGTTCGCCACATCCACATTGGGGCGTATGGCCTCAAACTTGTTGTAAAACTGATCGAGCGTAATAACAAAGATGCTTCCGGATTGTTTGATATAAAACTCAATCTCTTTTTCGGCAGACAGGGGGTGAACCATGTTGGCTATGGCGCCGACCATGTTTATAGCGTAGAAAACGGTAACGCACTGCGGACAGTTAGGCAAAGCGACGGTCACCCGGTCGCCTTCTCTTATGCCTATGGCCTTAAGAGAGCGTGCGCACATGTGAATGTCCTCGGCAAGCTTCTTGTAGGTCGTGTGCTTTCCCATAAAATCGCAGGCGATATAGTCCGGGTATTTTTGCGCCACTTCCTCAACGGCCTCCCACATGGTGCCGCCGCAGTATTCAAGCTTGGTGGGTATATCCGCGTAATTATTGAGCCAGGGTGTTTTAACCTCATTCAAAATTGACCATCTCCTTAGCAGGCGCTTCAAGCAGCTCGGGATGCTCCAGCAGATGCTTGAACAGCCGCATTGTTTTGGAATAGTAATAACCGTCCGCTATGCGTTCGTCGACGGTAAGACCAAGGTCAACGGTCTCCCTCATAATGACAGTCCCGTTTTCGTCAAAAAAGGGAGAAAGCTTTTTTTCGCCGATAATGCAGAAAATGGAGTTTGTTCCCCAGTTTGTCAGATGGTGGTATCCGGATTTTAGCTTTATCGAGCCGAGGTTAGAGATCATTACGGACGCGTAGTAGGGGTCTGTTTTTATAAGTGAGTAGGGTACTTTGCCGTTGTAATCCAAACGCCGGAAAAGCCACATGGCAAATGTGAGAAGAAAGCGAGGCATCCTGCACACGAGATCCATGCTCGCGGTGGAGTTGTCCGGTGTGTCGCTGCGGCAGGCGGTTATCTCCTCGACGATGGCGTTGTGGGCCGAGTCGATGGTCGACTCGCCGTCAAAACGAAGGAAGGCGAGCGCTTCTCCCGCGTCGTCCTTAAACTGTTTTTTTACTACGAAGGCCGCGGTGAGCTCGTTTCTTTGATATATCCGCTTTCCCTGGATGAATCTGTTCATCTGCGGCCGTAAGACCATTGTCTTCATGAGCGCGGTAAGGATAACCTGAAAGAGATTATACGGGTATTCCGTTATACCGGCGTTTTTGCGCTCGAGATAGGCCATTATGTTCGTTATATCTATTCTTTCGCTCAGATATGCTTCATTATCGGCTCGGTTCGGGTAAAGATAGGGTGTAAGCTTATGCATGGAATCGATATTCCGCAAAAGCGTACCGTCTCTGCGGTCGCCCGCGCGTCTTTTGACGTCCATAAATCGGATCACTCCCGACGGCAGTGTGTGGGCAGCTTCCTGCCCTGAAATCGCTGCGGTTCTCATCATTCACCGACGGTAAATCGATCAGACGGAACACTACTATTGGAGTATAACCCACCGCAGGGTCAAGGTCAACAGCCAACCGTTCACGATTTGTTAATTTTTCGACCTCATCCGAGGCCGTGCGAACGCAGTGAATAATAAAGCGGCGGGCCCGGATTATTCCGGACCCGCCAATTGAAAAGTATAGCGGTTATGTGTATTAGTGTGTAGCGAAATAATCGTCTAAAGCTTCCTGATAGGCGTCCAGGCATTCCTGAATCCCGAGATCGAAAAGGGTATCGACATACTCATCCCATTCGTCGAAGGGTTTGTCTCCCGTGAAGAAGAGCGGATATGTCTCGGCCTGATAAGTGGCGACATCGTCTTTGAAAGCATAGTATTTCGCTTGCTGTTCTGCGTTGAGCGTGCAGCCCTTGGGCAGGTCGTAAGCGGCGTCGTATTCATAATCCATCCAATACTGCTCAATCGCGTGTATGCGCTGTCCGGTCTCTCCGAGGTAGTTGCGCTCCATGTGCTCGAAGCCGCCCTCGGTTATGTAGTCGAAGCCGTACAGCTTAATGTAGTTGGACAGGCCCATCGGGTCGTTGATAGCCAGTTCGGTTATTACTCTCTCGCCGTTTTCGTCATATTCCCATATGTAGCCTTCCTTGCCCCAGGTGTTGTATTCGCTGCCGAAGGGGCTGTAGCGCCAGTCGTTCCAGGTGACCACAAGCTCAATGTTCGAGCACTTGGCGGAGATGACTGTCTGACCTATTGAGTTCTTGTCGTTGAAGCCGTTAAAGTGGAACACCTGACCTTCATACAGTACCGGGAGGTGTATCGGAGTAAGGTAAGCGTCGGGGTCTTGGATTGCCGCCTCGACGTTGGGTGTGAGGTTCGAGGCCACGGAAGCGAAACCGCATTCGCCGCTGTAGATCCTGGAGGCGTAGGCGTCAAAATAAGAATAAGCGCCGTAGTTCGGATCTACCACTCCGGCTTCCCACCAGGAGTTGAACTTCTTCATGAGCTCTTTGTCGTTATCGTTCATGTTCGTGCCGGTAACGACGCCGTCATGATGCATGAACGTAAGTGTGTTGCGGGTGCTGACTTGCGCGATTGTGTCATAGCAAATGAATGTGCGCACGCCGTCGATAGTGTTCATAGCGCAGTAGGGATAATCAAGGCCGAGCTGGCTCTTCATGAGCTTGAGCATCTCAAGTTGGTCGTCCATTGTGAGAATCTCGTCCGGATCGAGGCCGAGTTTGTCAAGATAGTCGCCGCGGGCCTGAACGTTAAGGCTCATGGTGCCTTCGGACATCATAGACCAGAAGCATTTGATCGTGTCGGGAGTGAAAAAAACCGAGTCGCGGAAGCGCAGATCGTCCGGATCGTATTTCGT
>JAAYBW010000307.1 GCA_012729975.1 Clostridiales bacterium | reverse complement strand
GCGGTACCGGCGTATCCGACGACCAGCTTTGTCGGAATGCCCTGACTGCGAAGCATCGCGGCCATTACGGCACTGTAATCAAAGCATATGCCTTTTTCAAGAGCAAGTATCTCGTCTACATCGGGCAGATACCCGCCGGTTACCGTCCTTGCCTTCTCCTTGTCATAGCTGAAGGTGTTAATCACGAAATCGTAAACGGCCGCAACCTTTTCAAGCTCGGTATCGCTGTTCTCGCAGAGCTTTTCCGCTTTTCTTACGACCTCGCTGTCGGCGCTGTAGTTGACGTACTGATTGGGAAGAATAAACGGCGCGAATTCATCGGTAAGCGTGACGGTTATGCTCCGGCTTACCAGTGTGCTGTATTGGGTGCCTGAAATGTTTTTGTAGACCCCGATCTTATAGGTCCCGTTTCCGTCGGAAAGCGGGAATGTTTCATACTCCCCGGAATCGGAAAGGTTATACGTATATTTTGTGTTCGGACCCTGAACGATTACCTTGAGCTTGGCGCCGCCTCCGGTGTATCTGCACATAACGTACCCGTCAACAGCGTTTGATGCGTCTATTAAAGCGTTGTTTTTGGCATAAACGACCGTCCCCGAGGCTTCGGGCATAAGATAGACCGAGGCGGGCGACTGTCCGGAAAGAGGTATGATCTCATCAAATATCATTGTCTGCGAACTGTCTTCAAGATACCGGTCTTCGGGAGCGGCGGGTGTTCCTTTCGCGGCGCAGCCTACAGCGACAGCCGCAGAAACGATCGCCGCAATCACAATCGCAAGACGCTTACTCTTCATATTACCCGCCCCCTTTTTAGGTTTTATGTTTATAACCTGAAAACTTGTCCCTTATCATTCTATTATAAAACGTAACGTTTTTGGGTACAAAATGCGAAGAAAAAGATAAAACAGTACTTTTTATGAAATCCGAACGCGATTATTATATATAACCGGGACTTATTACTCCATAACGGGCTCAACCGGCAGCGCGCTGTAGCGAAGCAGGATGTTCATATGTGGGTATGCGGTCTTAAAGTTCCTGCTGATACGCTGCAGCACCATGTTGCTGTTTTCATAGCTGGCGGCGGGCAGCATCAGCAAATACTGAGTAACGCTGTACCTGCAGAAAACATCGCCGCGCCGCAAAGACGCCAGAATTACGTTATAAAGACGATCCATCGCCAGGTTTAATCTCTTTTGGGGGAGTTTTTTCCCGCTCGCATCCATAACGGTCAGCAGAGATATATGTACAACGTAGCCGCTCCTGTTCGCCGCGCGTGCCTGAAGCCGGTATATATCCTTGAAGAACTCATATTCACAGAAAAAGGCGCCCGCTTGCTTTTCAGACTCCGACAGTTCGCTTCGTATAAGACTCAGATCCATTTCGGAAGCGTTGCTTGTCTTAACGATCTCCTTATATAGCGCCGTCAGCTCCGGCGAGGGATTAACTCCGAACCTGGTCATGAAAAGATCCGTAACGTAATAATAATGCTGAAGTGCCGTCTGACGCATTCCCGCGCCGCTTAGCGCGCTTATCATCGAATGGTGCAGACCCTCGTCGTAGGGGTCTATGGCGATTGCCTTCTGACAAACGCCTATAATTTCGTCCGGACGGCTCGCTTCGCACAGCGCTTCAATGGCGGCGTGAACGATATTGAGGTACTGCGAGTGAAAACCGGTGCTGATCGGTACAGCCCAGGCTTCTGAAGCCGCCTTCGGCAGAAAATCTCCTCTGTATATATCTATTGCACCGAGCATAAGCTCCAGGCGCTTTTCACCCGTTTCGTTTTTTGCTTCCCGGCAGAGGCGGTCAAATTCCTCCGTGTCTATTATTGCCGGCAATTCGTTGTTCCAGAAATAGGTCCCGTGCCGGGATATTATGATATCTTTTCCGGAGCCGACTCCAAGCTTCTCCACAAGAGATCTCGCTCTGTGCAGCAGCGTCTTGAGAGTATTAACGGGATCATCGATATCATCCTCGGGCCAGAGCATCTCTATCAATCCGGACTGTGTAATTTTCCTGGTGCGGTATGTAATCAGGTATTCGATCAGAGAAAGGACTTTTTTTGACCGGTTATTCTCGTCGGAGACCTTGCCGCCGCCTTCGGTCGTTATCGAAAAACCGCCAAACATATTTATCCGCAGAAGTTTTCCTTCTTCCATAAAACGCGTATACGCCTCCGTTTATCTACTGTGCCAAACCGGAATTCCGGAAGGGGACAACAACCTGCTAATATTATAGCAATAACGAATACCAAAAGAAAAGACCGGTGTTACAATTTTGCATAATATATTATAATGAACGTAAGACAGGTATCTGTATTCGGACGCCTCCGCGCCGCCCGCGTAAAGCATATCCGATTATTTTTTATATCCCAAATTAAGCGCATATGTAACGGCCGTGTAACTTCCCGGTGCTATGGTGATAATGTTATAACAGACAAAGAAAGAGGCACCCGGAATGATTACACCTAATTTTATACCATATGAGATGAAAACGTCTTACATTCGAGTATGGGAATACTCAAAGGGTATGATAAAGGGTACTATTGAGAACGCTTACTATGGTAAGGCGAAGCCGTTCGATAACCTTACGCAGCTTCTTTTGGCCATCGACAATCTGTGCGACGAGCTTAAATATCCCCAAAGAGCCATGGAAGACCGGACTTTCAGAGAAACGGGCACTGGTACGCTCGGACCGGTCGAAGCCGAAAGCCGCAAACCCATAGCAATGTTTAAGGTGAACCTGCTTTTCCGGCAGAGCGCGAGCTGGCAGGGGAGCATGATCTGGACGGATAAAAGCGTTGAGACCCACTTTCGCAGCGCTCTGGAATTCGTTAAGCTCCTCGATGAGGCGCTCACGCCCGAAGAGAATCACTGACAATGTACCGTCTTAAAAAACGCGGCCGCTGTGCGCTGTGAGCGATTTGGCAGATCCGACCGGGCGCGTCTGAGTCTCCATTAAACGACTTCTTCCCTTTCCGATCGGGCCCCCGGACGTTGGCCGTGGGCGCAACAGCGCCCACATGGCCATTTTTCATTTTTCCCGAGTAATCCGCGCGGGAGGTCGCCCGACAAACGAGTGGCCTCCCGCTTATAATACCGTTATCCTTTTTCTGAGCGGCGGTGTTTGTTATATCCGATGAGTTTCTCAGTCTTGATGCATTCGTTGAAACGTCAATTGGCGTTAAGAGCGGCCGTTTCGGCTTTGCCGGTCCTTTCAAGAAGAGTCGGGTCGTTTAAATACTCCTTGAGCCTGGAAAAGGCCATCGCGAAATAGTGCCCGGAACAGATTCGCTCGTCCATTACAATACCGAGCGGCAGACATCTGTCGTGGACTATGCCGTTTTTTGTCCTGCGGGGAACCTCGCGCATATTTCCCATAGTTATCGCGATACTGGTCGTGCCGAAATCATAGACATGGTGATAAATATGATTGGTGCGTATGCTGGCAAGGTTCGAAATAAGAAGGCTCGCGTGGAAGGGGCTGACCTTTATCAGAGACATCGGCAGCAGTCCGTGTTTGTCCATAAAGCGCAGAATATTAATCCCTATGGATAACAGCCAGTTCATTTTTATCAGAACTTTCATAATTCTGTCGAGCGGATTGTCTACCGCGGTTCTGTTTTCACTGATGTATTCGCCGATTTTCCCGTTGACGGTAAATATGTCGTCCGTGAAATCAAAGGAAATTTTCGACATGGTATCGTCGTTGCTTCCGGGACGAAGCACGACCATGGAAACCGTAACGTCTTTATGTGCGTAAATCTTTTTATTCACAATAAAACGGTTTATTGCCGGAAATTCCTCGATCGTTCTCAAATACGCGGCCAGTATAAGCGCCATATGGCTGACGGGGCGTCCTTCTTTACGCTTCTCATTCATATAGAGCCTGAGCGGTTCTACAGGTATGTCGATGGTCACCATGTTCATCGAGTCATATCTGTTTCTGAGAAAATGCGGTATGAGGTAATACATCGGATCTTCGTTTTTAACCCTGATTCCGTCCGCCCTCATAAAGGCCCTCCAAACACAATAAAATTTACTTTCAATAATATCATCGGCCCGAAACTAAGTCAAGGTCAAGCGTGCAGCCGCTCCCGGGTCCGGGCAAAATACTGTCAATCAACGGAGCCGGGTTCCCGCTGCCCGCCCTCCTGTGTATAACGCTTTACCCGCTCCTGCGCCTGCCGACAAAGCTCTTCGATTTCCGGCATGGAAAATTCATACCTCCTGCCGCAAAAGCGGCAGATTATCTCAATGGGCTCCCCGTCGGAAAGCATGTCTTCAAGCTCACCCGTACCCAGTGAGACCAGTGCGGAGGCATAGCCTTCACGTCTGCAGGCACAGCGGTATTCAACAGGTCTCTCTTCCAGTATCTCGTAGGGCACACCGGAAAAAACCGCTTTAAAAACCTCGTTCGCCCCGGCGCCCTCCGCCAGCATAAGAGAAATGGATTCCAGCGACTCGACATTGTTTTGAAGGCGTGCCGAGGTCTGCTCGTCCGCAAAGGGCATAAGCTGCAGAAGCATACCCCCGGCCGCGCGGCATCGCCCGTCCGGAAATATGCGCACGCCGAGAGCACAGGCGGTGGGAGTCTGCTCGCTTTGAGCGAAATAGCCCGTTATGTCCTCCGCGACCTCTCCGTTCGTCAAAGGCGCGCTTCCCACATACGGCTCTCCCTTTCCGGTATCGCGCACAACATAAATCGATCCGTTTTTTCCGATGGCTCCGCCGACGTCCAGCTTACCCTTTTCGTTCGCCGGAAGCTCAACGCCCGCATCGCCGCAGCAACCGCGCACATTTCCCCCGCTGTCGGATACGCATACGATTCCCTCGCAGGGGCCGTCGCCGTTAAGACGCAGCGTCACAAATCCCTTTTCCTCCTTGAGCATGCTTCCCATAACGGACGCCGCCGTGAGGCAGCGGCCAAGCGCGGCAGTCATTGTCTTTGAAGCTTTGTGAATTTGTCTGGCGTGCTCGACGATTGCCGTGCTGTCTTCAAAAAACGCCCTGGCGGAGCCGTCCCGTGATATAGCCCGGGCTATATAAGAGCCTTTCATCAGGTGTTCCCTCCGTTTGCCGAAGCTTCGCGCGATTCGCGCGTGCAAGGACAGGATAACAGACAAATACCGGGATTTCAATGCTTCGTGTGAACTGCCGCGTCCGCGGGCAAAGCAAAGAGGGGAGCCTGCATCCGCTCCCCCCGATGAGTAACCGGGCGATATCCCGGCTGCTTTTCCGGCTGCGTCACATACCCAAAGCTTCGCTTACCTCTTCTATGATATCGCTTATTGCTCTGAGCGCTTTGCCGGCAG
>JAAYBW010000306.1 GCA_012729975.1 Clostridiales bacterium | reverse complement strand
TGTTTCAGCAGGCGGGCATAGATAAGCTGCCGCTACCCACGGCAATACTGATTGGTCTGAGCGATCTTGTAACCAAAAAGTGGTACTTCCTGCTGTTTGGTATACTGCTCTTAATCATTATAATCCGCATGTACATAAAGTCTCCGGGCGGGCGCATGTTCTGGGACGGACTGAAGCTTAAGATACCTCTTGCAAAAAATGTGCTGATGCCGCTCACAACGGTCCGCTTTTGCCGGACGTTTTCAACTCTTTTGTCCAGCGGCATGCCAATGCTGCAGGCACTTTCCATCGTTATGAACGTCGTAAACAACAAGGTCGTTTCCGAACAGCTGTCCGAAACGAGCGAGGACATAAGAAAGGGCATGTCCCTTACAAACTCCATACGCAGGGTTTCCGTCTTTCCGCCTATGCTTCAGTCAATGATTTCCATCGGCGAAGAGTCGGGCTCTCTTGAGTCGATGCTCGACAATACGTCGGACTACTACAACGATGTTCTGGAAAACAGCATATCAAAAATGATTGCGCTGATAGAACCGATAATGATAGTCATTATGGCTGGCGTCGTAGGTTTTATAATCCTGGCTATAATGCTGCCGATGCTTCAGATATATCAATCTATCTAGCTGATTTAGGGGAGATTCCGAATATGAGCTTTCTTTCGATAGACATAGGCACAAACAGCGCGGCGGTGGTGCAGGGAACAGTGAGCGGAGGGACCGTTTCGATAGAATCGGTCGGACGCACCCCGCTGAAAGCCGGCACGATAATCGACAGCAGCATAAGGAACCAAACCGAGCTTGTCTCATCTGTGACCAACCTTATTCAAAGAAAGTCTTTTAAGGCGAAAAAGGCCATCGTTACCATAAACGCCGCGAACGCCCTCATCAGAGAATTTTCCGTACCCGACGGGAAACCCAGACAGGTTGAAGCAATAGTGCGAAGCGAAATGATAAACACTTATTCGGCTCTCGCCTCCGACGTAATTGAGTTTAAGAGACTCGGCAATGAGACCTCCGAAAGCGGGGGAAAGCTCATACGCGTGCGTGCCATGGCGCTCAGCAGCGACATGGTGGACAGCTACCGCAACTTTCTTCTGACCTGCAAGCTCAGACCCCACGCATTGGATTTTTACGCAAATTCCGTGGAAAAGCTTATAGCTGCGCGCCCCGCTTTTAACGGCCAGGACCTTTCGGGAAGAAGCTTTCTCCTGCTCGACTTCGCATATGCCGGCGTTATGGCGTACATAGTGTATGACTATGTTGTATACGCCGCGCGCTTTATCCCTATCGGTCTCGCTGATCTTGAGACGGTTATCATGTCGTACCGGTACGACTTGCAAAACAAAGACGGCGCACCGCTCGACTTCTCACAGCTTCTCAATTTTAATACGGGGAGCACGACCGGTGCCTCCATTCTGCGCTCGGCCGGTGATGTTCTCACCCAGTGCTGCAATGAAATCCAAAAGCTTATCATCTACAGCACTTCCCGCCTTCCGCAGAACGTTATATCAGCCGCCTTCCTCACAGGCGAGGGCAGCGAGATCCCCGCGGTTGACAGTGTCTTTTCGCGGGAGCTGAACACCTCCGTTCAGCCACTGGCCGGTTTTTCCAACGTTCGATTTTCAAACAAGGATGATGAAAAGGATATCCGCAAATACCTCAACTCCATCGGCGCGCTGATACGCCTATAAACGATCGGAGCTTATATGTATGAGAGATATTAATTTATTTTCCGTATACTCCAGGCGCAAACACAGCTCACTGCTGAGGATTCTCGCGTCGGTGCTTGTTATAGCCGCGATTGTTGTCGTAATCGGCGGCGCGTATTTCGCCCTCTATTTCCATCACCGTAAAATTCAAAATGAAACGGCTCAAATAGACGCCTACCTGAGATCCGACGAAGTGCTCGGAACGGTTGCCGCCGTGGACCAATATTCCCGCGAGCGTACAACGCTTGAAAAGTATGAAGCAATAGCCGAAGCGGTGCTGGAAAATCTTAAAGCGGGAGACCTTATTAACTCCGCCCGTCTGGAACAAATAAGCGCGGCGCTCCCGGCCGATGTTGTGCTAAACAGCATAAGCGTTTCCGACAACAACGTGAACTTCGTTTTCTTCTCACCCGATGTATCTGTAACCGCTCAGCTTGTTTACTCTCTCTCGAACATTGACTTTTTCGATTCGGTATCTCTTTCCGGTGTACAGGCCGCAGCTCCCCAAACAGTACAGGAACCGGAAGAAGGCGAAGAACCTGAGAGCCCCGGATATACCGTAGGCATTTCGGCAATTTTGAAAGGGGGCGAGGGCGAATGAAGATATCCCGTAAGGAAACCTACCTTCTCATACTCCTTCTCGCGGTTGGTGCCGTTTATCTGCTGTATACCTTCCTCTTCAAACCCATGATGGAAAATATAGACATCGCCAAAGAAGAACTGGCCCAAAGCTCCGCGCGGCTCGCGGATT
>JAAYBW010000305.1 GCA_012729975.1 Clostridiales bacterium | reverse complement strand
TCAAAATTAAGGCCAAATGTTTGCCTTGCGAGCTCCGTAAAAGCCCGGCGGACCGGCTCGCTGCGTTTCACATCGGTCTCGTATCGATATTGCTTTTCATTTATACAAACCTGCATAGCGGACCTCTGTTTATGTTTCTTTCGCGGGGGGCGCGTGCCGTGTACGCTCCGACCGGAGAAAATCGCTTCTGGCCTTTTGCGGTCGAGCGCGCGGCAGACATTTTTCTATGCAGGCCTACTGTACGGTGATAGAATCTATATAGATGGAACCGGTGTCCGATTGATCAAAAATCAGCTGTATGGATTGGATCCGCGTCAGGTCAACGTTCGTAAATTCCCTGAGCGGCAGATTAATACAGCTTATCGGGGAAGGAGCGGACCAGTAGTATATGGTTTCATCGTATAAAGGAGTAGAGCCAATCTCACCCGGAGTACAGGACAGCGCGTTGAGGCTCGCGGGCAGTACAAGCTTTGTGATGTTCCCGGCGGCATCCGTCAGAGCGACGGTAAAACGCTGAGACATATCCGGCCGATTTAACTCATCCGCGGAGTCGACGACCAGATTAAGGGTTAAAGAAGTGTGCTTACTCAAATCCCGTACTTTCGGCGAAATAGTCAGCAGGCCGCCATTGCTCTCCCACCTGACAAGTATTAAAGGCCTGAGGTTAAATGGTTCGATCCACGATGTGACGGTATCAATCAGGATCTTATCGTCTCTGAAAAACCAGGAGTCCACGGTGGCCTCAACGCTGACGCCTTCTCCCACAAACCCCTCCGTCGTCCCGGTGTCCGCCAAATCGACTGCTCCCGGTGCAGTAAAAAGAGTTTTTACATCGAAGCCGTACATTTTATTCGGCTGCGGCGAGTACTTATCAATAAAGCCGTTTCGGTTATTAAGAAGAGAGGCACCGAAAAACCCTGTAGCGTAATCTTTTAAAAAGCTTTCCTGCTGCTCTCGTGTCAGCTGATCCGTGATGTCCTTAAAACCGCTCATAGCGGCATCGTTTCTGCTGATATTTCTGTTGAAATAATTATGATTGGCATTCAGGAGCAGCGTCGCATAATAAGAGGCGCTTCCCTCAGCTTCCAACAACCTGTAATTATTATAACCGTCCAATGAGATGACATCACCGTCATATTCGGGGATAAGGGCGGCGACATGACAGTCCGGCCATTCTTCCCGACCGAAAATAGCTGTCGGCGCAATTGAAAGAAGGGCCCCGACATCGACCCCGTATGTCTTCCAGTCAGCCGATATGTCAAAAATGGTCCCTCCGCCTCGGGAGTGACCGATCAATCCGACTTTACCGAAATCGATCTTTCCCGTAAGATCGACAGTGTATCCCCGGTTATCTCCCGCATTGGCACTGATAAGGCTTTCTATATGATCCCTAGCTACCGGGATGGATTTTTCGTTGTCGTCATTGTCTCCGTACTTCCATATGTAAGGCTTGCTCATATCCATTGACACCGCGATATAGCCGTTTGCTGCCAAAGCCTCCACCAGATAATCAAAGCCTGTATCAAACCTCTTGCTTTCGTCATCGTTGGAATGAGACCCGTGGGTGATGAGGATAAGCGGGAAGGGGCCGTCTCCTTCCGGGACCCCGATGATCCCCTTAATGCTGTATGGCATAATTCTTCCGGCTAAGGACAGATATTCTCTATCTCCCAGGTTAAATTCCGCTGTTACGGTTTTATACGGAGCTTCGTTTGCCGCGTCCAGTTCTGAAATCTCCAAAAAACGCACTGTTTCAACCGGTTCATATGGCGGCTTCGTTTCAACAGGCTCATAAGTCGGCGCTGTTACGCCCGGGCTTTCGGCAGGGGGCTGAGTGCCGCTTGGCTGAGAGGTTTGCGCGGGAGAGGGCGGCGTTCCTTCCGCATTTGTGCAGCCTGCCGGGAGAAATACGAGAAGTATTAACATACAGAATAT
>JAAYBW010000304.1 GCA_012729975.1 Clostridiales bacterium | reverse complement strand
TGGTGCGGATAGCGGGACTCGAACCCACATGGATAATCCACTGGCTCCTAAGACCAGCGCGTATACCAATTTCGCCATATCCGCATGTGTGTTTTTTTGTTTGGAATATTCAGTGCCGTTCCGTGCTTGTGTGCCCCCCCGGGACAATGCTCGTTTATGCCCGAATAATACTAACACGATGCGATATTGGTGTCAACACCTGTTAGTTTGAGTGAATAATGCTATGTTATTTAGGCGTGAATAATATTTTTTATATATGATATGCTGTAAAAGCTGTGTTGATTTAAGCGGACCGCTGATGTATAATCAGTATAATTGTATTATAGATAATAATGTGCGATGTTTTGAAAGGAGTCCTACGCATTGGAAATCAAAGAGTATATTGAAACGCTCGGAATAATCGCTCCCAAAGGGGTTTATCACAATCTTGAACCTGCTGTTTTAGTTGAGATGGCACTTAAAAGGGGAGAGGGAACTCTTGCCGACAATGGAGCTTTAGTTGTAAATACAGGGGCATATACCGGTCGCTCACCGAATGATCGTTTTGTAGTTGACACTCCCGATGTGCATAATGATATAGATTGGGGCAGCGTTAATGTTCCGGTAACACCTGAAGTATTTGACAATATTTACAACAAAATAACGGCATATCTGCAGCAGCGCGATGTATTCGTGTTTGACGGCTTTGCTGGTGCAGACAGCAAGTATCGTGTTCCGGTCAGAGTCGTAAACGAGCTGGCAAGCCAGAATTTGTTTATACATCAGCTTCTTGTCAGACCTACACAGGAAGAACTCAAGTCATTTGAACCGGGCTTTCTCTTCCTCGCCGCACCCGGATTTAAGTGTATTCCGGCTGTGGACAAGGTTAATAGCGAGGCCGCAATAATTATAAACTTTGAAAAACGCATTGTCTTAATAGCGGGCAGTCAGTATTCGGGCGAGATTAAAAAAAGTGTGTTTTCAATGATGAATTACATTCTTCCGAAAATGAACGTATTCTCTATGCATTGCTCTGCTAATGTCGGTAAAGGCGGGGATGTGTCGGTATTTTTCGGACTGTCCGGAACCGGAAAAACAACACTTTCCGCAGACCCGGAAAGATTCCTTATCGGTGATGATGAACACGGATGGAGCGACGACGGAGTCTTTAATATCGAGGGCGGCTGCTATGCAAAATGCATTAATCTTTCAAAGGAGACAGAGCCTCAGATTTGGGATGCTATTAAATTCGGATCACTTGTAGAAAACGTTGTTATGGATCCCGCAACGCGCAAGCTGGATTATGCTGACGACTCGCTTACAGAAAACACGCGTGTCGGGTATCCTGTTGATTATATACCGAACTGCGTTATTCCGGGAGTAGCCGGGCAGCCGAATACCGTGGTGTTCCTCACGGCGGATGCTTTTGGTGTTCTTCCGCCGATTTCAAAACTTGATTCCGAGCAGGCCATGTATCATTTTGTATCCGGTTATACCTCAAAGCTTGCCGGTACGGAAAGAGGCATAGTAGAGCCGCAGACGACATTCTCGACTTGCTTCGGCGCTCCGTTCCTTCCGCTGTCTCCCGCGGTATATGCCCAGATGCTCGGAGAACGTATTGCAAAGTACGGCACCAGAGTATATATGGTTAACACAGGCTGGGCCGGCGGCGCTTACGGAACAGGGAGCCGAATGAAACTGAAATATACACGCGCCATGGTATCGGCAGCGCTGAACGGCGAGCTGGAGAAGGTTGAGTTCGAAGCCGATCCGGTATTCGGTGTATATGTCCCGAAAACATGCCCCGGAGTTCCTGACGAGTTTTTGCATCAGGAGCAGCTATGGAGCGATAAGGAGGCATATGCCACCGCGGCTAAAAAGCTCGCGGCGCGTTTTGTTGACAACTTCAAGAAATACAAAAATATGCCTGAAAACATTGTCAATGCGGGCCCGAAGGCATAACGTGAGCTGCTTATAATAATCTGCTGAATGATCCGGCGCCGTTATACATGATGTATATGGCGCCGGATTATAATATATTGCTATTATACAAATACAGCTTTTATACCCGAAGCGGAAGGCCCGTGATATCCCGGAATGTGCCGCAAAGGATAATGATAAGATCTACAAGCGTTCCTATGCCGAAAAGACCCAATGTAAGAAGCCACAGAATTCCTGTTCCTATCTTGCCCACATAGAAGCGATGAATTCCCAGGCTGCCGAGAAAGAAGCAAAGTATAAAAGCGGTCCATTTGCTTTTGGGTGAAACCATAGGCCTGCCGTAATAGCCTCCTGCGTTTGTATTGTTATTGACTATCGTTATATTCGGCTGCTGGTAAGGTTGTTGATATGACTGTTGATA
>JAAYBW010000303.1 GCA_012729975.1 Clostridiales bacterium | reverse complement strand
TTAAAAGTCTCAAGAATGCGGTTGTAATCGGCGCTGTCTTTTGAGGGATCGGCCAGCTTGTACCTGCAGGATCCGACAGCTGCCGAGGGCGTATTCATAAGCAGTTTGAGCTCTTCCGGATCCTCCTGACGCATGTCAAACAATACATTGTTAAGCACGCCTTTAATACCGTGCTCGGCGGCCAGAACGGCGGTTATTTCCGGAGTATTAAGCGCTGTTGTGACAGCGCCGTAAAAGCTTGCGTTAATAACGCTCGTCGGTCCTCCCGACAGACCTATAATGCATGCTCCGGTAAGTACAGACATATTAAGACCTCCAGTTAATATTTCATGTGTAAGCCGGGTATATATGCTCTCGCCGCCGTCTGCTCCTAAAGAGGCGGGGCGGTTATAACACATAGGCAGCCATACTACCGCTGAAGACTGAGTTATTTAGTTTGTTTCATATATCGAATACATTAACCTATATGCGGTAATTATATCACAATTAAGCTTAAAACATAAGAATAGAGCCACATTTTTCTTTTAAAGTGCTGCTGTGAATGGTAGAATAACCATGCATTCAAACGCAGCTTGACCGATATATGGATGTTAGTTTAGAACTACCCGGGTACGCAGATCTCGGGTAGCAGCGCGCAGTATTACTGTGGAGGAGAAATTATGCCAATTGTCACATCAAAGGAAATGTTTTCAAAAGCATATACCGGCGGCTACGCTGTCGGCGCATTCAACGTGAATAATATGGAAATTATTCAGGGTATAACGGAAGCTGCCTCGCAGACTCGTGCTCCGCTGATTCTTCAGGTATCCGCAGGTGCCCGAAAATATGCCAAACATATTTACCTTATGAAGCTTATAGAGGCAGCTGAGGCCGATACCGGTCTTCCCATATGTGTACACCTGGATCACGGAGAGGATTTCGAAATCTGCAGATCATGTATCGACGGAGGCTTCACCTCCGTTATGATAGACGGCTCCAAGCACAGTTTTGAGGAAAACATCAGAATAACGAAGCAGGTAGTCGAGTATGCGCACTCGAGGGGTGTAGTTGTCGAAGGGGAACTGGGCCGGCTTGAGGGCGTAGAGGACGAAATCAGCGTCTCCGCCGAGGAATCATCCTATACCGATCCGTCGCAGGTGGAGGAATTCGTGACGGCGACAGGTGTCGACTCGTTGGCCATCGCTATCGGTACCAGTCACGGAGCGTACAAATTTAAACCGGGAGTCAAACCGAGTCTACGTTTCGACATACTTGAAGAGGTGAGCAAAAGACTTCCCGGCTTTCCGATTGTTCTGCACGGAGCGTCTTCGGTAACCGCGCAATTCGTTGAGACGATAAACGCATTCGGCGGCGCTATGCCTGACGCGGTGGGAGTACCCGAGGATATGCTGCGAAAAGCCTGCTCCTCGGCTGTCTGTAAGGTCAACATAGATTCGGATATAAGGCTTGCCGTAACCGCCGGAGTGAGAAAGCATATGTTTGAGAATCCGTCTGATTTTGATCCGAGAAAATATCTTACCCCGGCTCGGGACAATGTTCGCGAACTGGTCAAGCACAAGATCATAAACGTTTTGGGCTGTGACGGAAAAGCCTGAAATGACGAAATATGCTGCTAAAAGCATCATACAAATCGAAACGCGCTCACATTGCCGCCCGATATGGGTTCGAATAAATAATAAAACGTGTGCCGCTTCACTCCACGCTGTTTGGATAATTATTACGGTGAGGCCGCAGGGGAGAGAGAAAAATGTCGAAAGATAAAAAAATGGTTGAGCAGATTACCGATATGGAGGTCGATTTTGGCCGCTGGTATACCGATGTGTGTACAAAGGCGGAGCTTATAGACTATACAAGCGTCAAGGGAATGTTTATCCTGCGTCCTTACGGATACGCTATATGGGAAAATATACAGTCTGAACTTGACAGACGCTTTAAGGAGAAAGGGCATGTGAACGTTTCTATGCCCCTTCTGATACCGGAGTCACTTCTCCAGAAGGAAAAGGATCATGTCGAGGGCTTTGCTCCGGAGTGCGCCTGGGTGACCTACGGAGGCAATGAAAAGCTCGAGGAGCGACTTTGCGTAAGACCCACGAGCGAAACCCTTTTTTGTGATCATTGGGCAAATATCGTCCATTCCTGGCGGGATCTTCCTCTGCTTTACAACCAGTGGTGCTCCGTCCTTCGCTGGGAGAAGACCACAAGACCGTTTTTACGACACAGAGAATTCCTTTGGCAGGAAGGCCACACGCTTCACGAAACGGCGCAAGAGGCTATTTTCGAGACGGAACAGCAGCTGGAGGTCTATGCGGATCTATGCGAGAATATTTTAGCGATGCCTGTTGTTAAGGGCATGAAGACCGACAGAGAGAAGTTCGCCGGAGCCGAGAGGACTTATACCATTGAGTGCATGATGCACGACAGAAAGGCGCTTCAGAACGGAACGAGCCACTATTTCGGCGACGGATTCGCAAGGGCCTTTGATATTACTTTCAGCGATAAGAATAACCAGCTCAGGTATCCGCATCAGACATCGTGGGGATTTACGACACGTACGATCGGCGGTATAATTATGACTCACGGAGACAACAAAGGGCTGGTTTTGCCGCCTATGGTGGCTCCTATACAGATAGTCATTGT
>JAAYBW010000006.1 GCA_012729975.1 Clostridiales bacterium | reverse complement strand
TATAACTTGCGCACCGGTTAACTCCGTGTTATCATTATTTTGTAAAAGGAGGCCGAAGACGCCTTGCACATAAGAAAATCCTTACCCGGCGACATAAAAGCGATAACGGAGATATACCGCGAAGCGAGGCGCTTTATGCGCAGCACCGGGAATTTAACGCAGTGGACGGGATCGTATCCGGGCGAAGAATCGGCATATAAAGACATGCTTCTGGGGCGCGGTTATGTATGCGAGGACGATTACGCCGTAATTGCCGCCTTTTGCTTTTATGAGGGCGTCGACCCCTCATATGCGAGAATACACGGGGGCTGTTGGGCCGGAGATTCACGCTACGGCGTTATACACAGCGTGGCGGTATTAAAGCCTGGTGAAAGAACGGGCGGCTTCTGCGTCGATTATTGCCTTGACAACTGCCGGGAGCTTCGCGCCGACACTCACAGGAGCAATTTGCCGATGAGGCGATTATTAACGAAAAAGGGTTTTGTTTACCGAGGAATGATTTACCTGCCTGACGGCGGTGAAAGGATGGCCTACAGCAGGAAGGGATCGCTTGCGCAGACATGCGGTTTGATGTAATATATAAGTAACGGGTACACCTGCAATAAAAGCTTTAGGAGGGCGCTCGAATGAAGAACAAGTTTACTCCCGATACCAGGAGTTTGGTCAGTTTCAGCCTGATGGGGCCCGAAAGCGGCGCACCCTGCATAGCTGAAGCCAAAGACGGCAAAATCGTAAGGATAAGACCGTACTATTACGATCGTGATTATACCGATGCCCCATGTTCTTTCTGGAAAATGGAAGCCCGGGGCAAAACCTTCACTCCTCCGGAAAAGGTAACCATTACGCCCCTCGGCCTGGGCTACAAATCACGGGTATATTCAAAAAACCGCGTTAAATGGCCGCTTAAGCGCGTCGACTGGGATCCTAAAGGCGAACGCAATCCTCAAAACCGCGGCAAAAGCAAGTATGTGCGCATATCATGGGACGAAGCGGCGCAGATATGCGCCGATGAGCTGCTCCGCATGAAGGAGACGTACGGCAGCGAAGCCGTGCTCTGTCAGTCCGATATGCACGGTGAAGGGAAAAACGTCTCCCCTTCCCACGGCTGTCCGAACCGTCTTCTAGCGCTCATGGGAGGATACACGCTTCAGATGCGCAATATGGACAGCTGGGAGGGCTGGTACTGGGGCGGCAAGCATGTGTGGGGCTGCGAGCCTGTCGGAGAGATGACTCCGGTCGCGAACCTGTATCCCGACATATCCGAAAACGCCGATATGCTGCTGTTCTGGGGCTGCGATCCGGAGACCACTCCTCTCGGCGTGGTGTCGCAGCTGCCCAGCAGGCTGTGCTACTGGTTCAGCGAGCTCGGTATCAGGCAGGTATATATCTGCCCGGATCTGAACTACGGCGCGGCGGTGCACGCGGACAAATGGATACCGATACTCCCGAACACCGACGCCGCGCTTCAGCTTGCCATAGCTTATATATGGCTGACGGAAGGCACTTTCGATAAAGACTATATCGCAGCTCACGCCTACGGCTTTGAGGGGTTTACCGATTATGTCCTCGGCAATGAGGACGGCATACCCAAAACACCGGAATGGGCAAGCGAAAAATGCGGAGTGCCCGAATGGACGATTAAAGCGCTTGCACGCGACTGGGCAAAAAAGACCGCTTCCATAATGCACGGAAACGGCGGCTCTTTCATCCGCGGACCTTATTCCACCGAGCCCGCAAGGCTTGAGATAATGCTTCTGGGCATGCGCGGCCTGGGTAAGCCGGGTGTGCACCAGGTAAAGATGATTGAATTCAACATGTGGGCAAAAGACTACCCGCTCCCCTATCAGGGTGAGTTCGTGCCGAAGATGCCGCACATATGTGATGCTCTGCGCCCCGTGGACGGCGATCTTCCGCCCGAAATAAATATGGATCGGTTCCTGCTGTCCGAAGAACAGAAAAAACTCGCCCCGGAACTTATCGACCTTTTCAAGAAGCTCCCGGCTCCCAAACAGTTCATTCCCCGCTGTCTTGTTCACAAGGCGATACTGGACGGGCACGCGGAATGGTACGGAATGCACTGTTTTTCGTCGAGTCAGCAGCCGGATAAAAACGGTTACCGGTTACCGACGAATAAATTCCAGTTCGACAAAATCGTATACCCCAGACCCGGACTTTCACGCGTTCACATGATATGGACCGACTCGCCCTGCAATGTGACCTGCTGGAACAACGGAAATCTTTTCATTGAGTCGATGCGTTCTCCCGATATAGAAACGATCGTCGCTCAGCACCCCTGGCTTGAAAACGACTGCTATTTCGCGGATATCATACTGCCGGTTGCCACAAAGCACGAGCTCGCGGATTTATGCAACGATATGAGCGGAGGCGTGCTTCAGTCGGTTTACCTGCAGGAGCCCAGCATTGAGCCTATCGGGGAGTCGCTGTCCGACTTCGACGTATGCGCGCGGGTTGCGGAAAAACTCGGTCCGGAATATCTGGACGCGTATACAGGCAAACTGACGGAGGCCGAGCGCGTACGGTTTTTCTATGCCGCTACAGGCTGCGAAGAGCGCATGTCATGGGATGAATTCAAAGATAAGAAGATATTCGTACTGCCCGCCCGCACAGACTTAAAGGATATACCGGCGGGTATGGCGGGCTTCTGTGAAGACCCGGAGTCAAATCCCCTGACTACACCCACAGGACTTCTGGAATATACTTCGACAGATATAACAAAACACATGCCGGACGATCCGGAACGCCCTCCGGTTCCCCACTGGATAGAAAAAGGCGAAACTCACGACGAGAGGCTTTCCTCTCAAAGAGTGGAAACATATCCGCTTTTATGCATGAGCAACCACGGAAGATGGCGTATGCACGCGCAGTGCGACGATATAGTCCCCAACCGCGAGGTCGGAACCATGAAGATACGCGGCAGGGACGGCTATCAGTATGAACCGCTGTGGCTTCATGTCTCGGAAGCCGAAAAACGCGGCATAAAGCATGGAGATATCGTTAAAATATTCAACGAGCGAGGCACGGTGCTGGCCGGCGCTTATGTAACGGAGCGGCTTATTCCGCAGGTATGCTACATCGACCACGGCTCGAGGCTCGACCCCATTGATCCCGGCCGTATTGACCGGGGCGGCTGCATAAATTCGATAACACCGACCGGCATGACTTCCAAAAATTCGACCGGTATGGCGACCTCCGGCTTCCTGGTACAGGTTGAAAAGGTCACAGACGAGGAAATGGAAGATTTAAAGCGCCGATTCCCGGACGCTTTTGCCCGCAAGGTCGACGAGGCCTGCGGAGTTTGCCTTGAAGGCTGGCTTGAACAGTAACATGCGGCACCGATAGGCTTACCGACAGGCGGCAGCGCGAACAAATCGCCGCGTATGCATCGGTTTATAAAATAAACGAAACGCGGTAAGAAGCCGCTGCCGGAGGAGCCGGAAAGAGGAAAATGCCTTGGAAGCGGATTTAGCTGCAGGCAAAAAAATATTGAAAGAAAACCCGGCGGGTATACCGGTAACCCACGCGTGCCTGATATGGGGCGGCAGCGCGGAGCTTCGGCTCGACGCGGCGTGGGCGCTTGCCGCTGCGATGACATGCTCCTCGAAGACAGATAAGCCCTGCCTTCGCTGCCGCGATTGCCGCAAAATCGCAGCTGGACTGCATCCCGATATAACTGTCGTTTCGCGGGATGCCGATAAGCAAAGTGTCACCGTAGACAAAATAAGACGAATTTCAACAGACGCGGTCATACTGCCCAATGAAGCGGAAAGAAAGGTATATATACTGCCCCAGGCCGATCTTATGAACAGGCAGGCGCAGAACGCGTTTTTAAAGCTTCTGGAGGAACCGCCGTCCCGGGTCTGCTTTATCCTGGCGGGCGAAAACGCCGGAGCCTTCCTTCAGACTGTGCGTTCGCGCTGTACTCAAATACGTTTGACCGGTGAAAACCCTATCGGTGACGAGTACGAAAAACAAGCGGGACGGATAATCAAGGCTTATATTAGTGAGGACGCCGCGGATTTGCTTCTGACCGCGATGCCGGCCGAGAAGTTTTCAAGAGAGCAGATGAGCCTGCTTTTATCGGCGCTGTGGCGCGCGGCGGCGCAAGAGCTCGGAAAAGGCGGAGAAAGCCCGCTATGGCAAGCCGTCGGGCTTATTGAAAAATTAATGGATATGAACAGAGCCAATGTCGGCTGCGGACAGATTGCCGGGCTGTTATGCAGCGGACTTATTGAGGAAATGAGGAAATAAATTGACAGACGTTATCGGCGTGCGGTTTCGCGGCCACGGTAAAACATATTATTTCGATCCGAACGGCGCTTCTCCCGCGGAGGGGCAGGCTGTTATAGTCGAGACCGCAAAAGGACTGGAATACGGTGAATGCGTTCAGCCGGTGCATTCCGTAGAGGATGATTCCATCATACAGCCGCTGCGTCCGCTCGTGAGAATCGCGACGCAGGAGGACAAAAAGACGGCGGAGGAGAACCGCGAGAAGGAACGGAAAGCCTTTGATATCTGCCAGACAAAAATCGAGGCTCACGGTTTGGATATGAAGCTTGTAGATGCTGAATACAGCTTTGAAGGCTCCAAGATACTGTTTTTCTTTACGAGCGACGGCCGCGTGGATTTCCGGGCACTGGTCAAGGACCTGGCCGCGGTATTTCGCACTCGCATAGAGCTGCGGCAGATAGGGGTACGGGACGGTGCAAAGATGATGGGGGGCCTCGGAATATGCGGCAGGCCCTTTTGCTGCACGACATTCCTTGAGGATTTCCAGCCGGTATCCATAAAGATGGCTAAAGTTCAGTCGCTGTCTTTAAATCCGGCCAAGATAAGCGGCACCTGCGGCCGCCTGATGTGCTGTCTCAAGTACGAGCAGGAGGCATATGAATATCTGATCCGAAACACCCCGAAAAACGAAACGCCGGTCGATTCCCCGTCAGGCAAGGGAGTTATAGTTGATGTGAATCTGTTAAGGCAGACCGCAAGGGTGCGCCTGGAGGATTCGACCGATACGAAATTACAGACATTCCCTCTCTCCCGCCTGGGTTATAATATCGGCGGAAAGTATAAAGAGCCGGAACCGGAACCCGAAGCTGAGGTGCCGCAGACGTATATCGAAGAAACCGTTCGGGCGAAAGCCCCTTCGGATAATGGCGATAATCCGACTCCGGAAGGCGAAAAGCGCCAAAGCGAGGGGAAAAAGAACGGCCGACGGCACTCCTCAAGGAAAAGGCAGAGACATAACGGGCGCGGAGCGGATAAACCGGAAGACACGCAGTGAGAGCATTAGTACTAAACCCAATAAAAATTTATACCGTTATCCCCTAAATAGGGATAACGGTACACTACGCCAGACGTCCTTTCTCAATCGAGAAAGGACGTCGTTGTTTACGTATATTACTTGTTCAGCTCGTTTAGAGCTTTGGTGAGCCTGCTCTTTTTGCGGGCCGCATTGTTCTTGTGTATGAGGTTGGAGCCGGCAGCTTTGTCGATGCTTTTTACGGCGGCGGCATAGGCTTCGGAAGCGGCCTCTTTGTTACCCTCTGCGACTGCGGCATCATACTTTTTGATAACGGTCTTCAGAGCGGTTTTAGCGGCCTTGTTCGCCGCGTTCTGCTTTTTGGAAAGCTCTACGCGCTTCTCGGCCGATTTGATATTGGGCAAATAACTCACCTCCCGGTCTGCAGTTATAGCACATGTCCGTGCGGAAAATCATTCTAACATAAGCGGCTTTAAATTGCAAGGATTTTATTCGGGATCGGAAAATTATTGAATAAGCCGTAAAATGCGGCTAATACTTACAGATATGCCCGCATGTTAAGACCGGGCGCGGCGGAGGTGGAAAAATGAAAAGCAGAAGAACAGATCTGGCTGTTGAAGCGCGTGAGATATGGCAGGAAAGCACCGAAAAGACAACGGAGCTTGAAGGCGTTTCGGCACGGGAGAAGGATATTGACGGTGTACGCGTAGAAACGGTGTGCGTACTGGACGAGCGGGGTGAAAAGGAGCTCGGCAAGCCAAAAGGGACATATGTTACCGTAAATCTCGAACGCGCTTATGCCAGAAGCAAAGAGGATTTTAATCGTTCGGCTCAAGCGGTTGCGTCATCGGTTCGCGAACTGATGCCTTTAAAAGAAAAAGATACCGTACTGGTGGCAGGGCTGGGAAATAATGCCATAACGCCCGACAGAGTAGGTCCGTTAACAATGAAACACACGCTTGCCACACGGCATCTGGCGGATACGCTGCCCGAATATTTCGGATCAATGAGGCGGGTATCCGTTATGGAAACAGGTGTTCTCGGCACGACGGGACTGGAAAGCGCCGAGATGCTAAGAGCCGTCTGCGCCGAAGTTAAACCGGATGCGGTAATCGTCGTGGACGCACTTGCCTCGCGGAAAGCGGCAAGGGTCTGCTCTACGGTACAGCTCACCGACACCGGCATCGTGCCGGGATCAGGCGTCGGAAACAGCCGGGCGGCAATAAACAGTAATGTTCTGGGCGTGCCTGTTGTGGCGGTAGGGGTCCCTACGGTGGTTGACGCCGCTACGCTTGCCGCTGATCTGATGGAAGCCGGGGGAATAAAATCACCGTCTCCGGATGCCTTCGGAGAAACCGGCGGAATGATAGTCACTCCCAGAGATATAGACGCGATGACAGACGATGTTTCGCATTTGTTGGGTATGGCGATTAACCTCGCGCTGTTTGACGGAATGAATATTGAGGACATTGAAGCGCTCACCATGTAATGCATATAAATTAAGAACGAAATCGGTGTTACATGGCAATGAGAACATGTTTATGCCCGCAGTCTGAAAGATGATTTATACTGAAATCTCATTTTCTTTGGATTTCGGTATAAGGCGCTGCCGGTATAGAATCCGGATATCAGTAGTATTTGACCATGTCGGGTTTTCTGTCGCGCTTCGGTGTGTCTTTATCTTTATAGCCGACCGCGATGCTTATTACGAATTTGAAATCATCGGGAATCCCGAACTTTTCGAACCACTTCTTCCCTGCGTCAGTATCGAGGTAGCCCATAAGGCAGCCGATTATAACCGAATTAAGCCCGAGCGACTGAGCGGCCAGCGCCATGTTTTCAATTGTTATGCCCCCGTCGATATCCGTGAACGGAAAATCTTTCGGTCCGAAAAGAAGAATAAGGGCGGGCGCGTTATAATAGAAGTTAAAGCCGTCCCCGAACCTTTTGCTGAAGCCTTCTTTTGAAAAGTCAGAGTTGAGTTCTTCAAGCATAGCTTTATCCGTTACAGCGACTGTGATCAATTCCTGCTCGTTGCGTGCGGTAGGCGCCCAGCGCCCCGCGTCAACAATGGTTTCGAGAGCTCCTTCGGGGAGCGGGTCGTTCTTGTAGCTGCGAATGCTGCGACGCTCAAAAATGGTTTCCAACACCTCGTTCATTGACGGATGCCTCCTTCGATTATTTATTTTCAGTATAGCATAAGGCCCGCGGCGGTGTAAACGGGATTAGAATGTTTCACGTGAAACAACTTTGCGCATGCCGTAACGGTTGTTTCACGTGAAACAAAAAGGATCGTCCGCTTAAATGCGCCGCGCAAAAAGGAGTTGAAAAAGCGCAGGGCAATGTTATAATATGAAAACCGAGTAAATTTTCAGAGGTCTTTTATGGGAAAAGTTATCGCGTTGTTTAATCAAAAGGGCGGCGTCGGAAAAACGACGACGGGCGTAAGCCTGACTTGTGCTCTGCACCGGATGGGTCGTCGCGTGCTTCTGATCGACGCGGATCCCCAGGGGCACAGTACTTCCGGAATGGGTGTGGACAAAGATCATGCGGCGCCGAATATATATAATGTCCTAATCGAGGGGGTCGACGCTAAGCTGGCTGTAGTCAAAACACAATACGGGGATGTATTGCCGTCCAATAAGGGCCTTTTCGGCGCGGGGATTGAACTGGCCGGGGTAAAGGACCGCGAATATGTTTTGAAAAACGCACTTATACCGCTAAAAGACAATTATGATTACATATTTGTGGACTGTCCCGCTCTTCTTGAACTGCTGACTCTGAACGCTCTTGTCGCTGCAGACAGTCTTCTGATTCCGGTTCAGTGCGAATATCTGGCGCTTGAAGGTCTGTCGGATCTGATAACAACGATACGGATGGTTAAAAAAACTCTGAATCCGGATCTTGAGATAGAGGGTATAGTGCTTACAATGTACGACGGCAGGACAAACCTTTCCGCTCAGGTGGTTTCTGAGGTAAAAAAATACCTTAAGGACAAAGTGTACAGAAGCGTTATTCCCCGAAATGTGAGGCTTTCAGAAGCTCCGAGTCATAAGAAGCCCGTGATGGCATACGACGCTTCGTCGCGCGGCTCAATAGCGTATATGACACTGGCTGAGGAACTGGACGCCCGCTGCCGGGCACGGAGGTGAGAGTATGGCGGAAAAAGGACTGGGAACCGGGCTGGGCGCGCTATTCGGAGATGCGGCGCTTGAAGCGGACTCGGTAGATTGCGTTTTTCTACCGATTTCAAAAGTGGAGACGGGGCTCCTGCAGCCGAGAAAAGAGTTTTCTGATGAAAGTCTTGAGGAACTGGCGGAATCAATATCGCAAAACGGTATAATACAGCCGCTTACGGTTCGAAAGCTCGCTACGGGAAACTATCAGATCATTGCCGGTGAACGGCGCTGGCGCGCCGCCCGTATTGCGGGTCTTAGCAGGGTTCCGGCGCGGATCGTGGAAGCGGATGATCGTTCCGCGATGATTATAGCACTGGTAGAAAACCTTCAGCGCGAAGATCTTAACGCCGTTGAGGAAGCGGAGGGCTATCGCTGCCTGATGGAGGAATACGGATTAACACAGGAGAAGTGTGCCGAGCATGTAGGAAAATCCCGGCCTGCGGTAGCAAACGCGACACGGCTTTTGACGCTCCCCGAGAAAGTCCTGGAAATGGTCAGGAAGGGACTGATTTCCGCCGGGCACGCAAGAGCATTGCTTCCGCTGCCGAAAGAACTGCAGATAAAGACAGCCAAACAGATAATAGATATGGGCCTTTCCGTTCGCCAGACCGAAACGGAGGTAAAAAGACTGCTTTCGGCCGACAAAAGAAAGCCTCGGACACTCTCCGACGAACAAAAGCTCGCCTCGATTTACGCAAGGGATCTTGAGCAGCGTCTTGCTTCGGAACTCGGACGGCGGGTTCGTATAACCGAGGGCCTGAAAAAAGGCCGGATTGAACTGGAATACTACGGCAACGAAGATCTCGACACGATCATCGCGGCTTTAAGAAAAATAACCGGCGGAGGAAAAACAAATGATAGACATTAAGCTGATCAGAGATGACCCCGAGGGTCTCAAAGCCAGGTATAAAGCGAGAGAAGCAAATTTCGACGCCGAAATTGATCGCGTTTTGGAACTGGACGCGGAACGCCGGGACGCAATTTATGGCAACGAGCAGAGAAAAGCGGAACAAAACCGTATTTCCAAGGAAATAGCGGTAATGAAAAAGGATAATAAAGACACAGCCGACGTTTTCGCGCAAATGAAGGAGCTGTCGGCTGCCATTAAGGACGGTGACGCGCGCCTTAAGGCAATCGAGGCGGAATATAATGAGCTCTTGCTGGGCATGTACAACCTTCCGGACCCGGATCTTATGCCGGGGGGAAAGGAAAACAATTGTCCGCTCACTTACAGCGGTGAACCGAAGGTATTTGATTTTACGCCGAAAAACCACGTTGACCTGTGCACAGACCTCGGTTTGATCGACTATGTCAGGGGCGCCAAGCTTTCCGGAAGCGGTTTTTGGGTATACAGGGGCATCGGCGCGAGACTTGAGTGGGCGCTTCTGAATTATTTCATCGACACTCATTTGGCGGACGGATATGAGCTGGTGCTTGTCCCGCATCTGCTTGGCTATGACTGCGGACTTACGGCCGGGCAGTTTCCCAAGTTCAAGGACGATGTGTACTGGCTTGAGACGGCGGAGGACGAGCAAAAAAGGTTTCTTCTGCCGACAGCCGAAACGGCGCTCGTTTCGCTTCATCGCGGAGAGATACTCAGCGAGGCAGAGCTGCCCAGAAAATATATCTCATATACTCCGTGTTTCCGCCGTGAAGCGGGTTCATACCGCGCCGAAGAGCGCGGAATGATTCGCGGTCATCAGTTCAATAAAGTCGAAATGGTTCAGTATACGCTGCCCGAACGTTCCGATGAGGCTTTTGAGGAACTCGTCGGCAAGGCCGAAGCACTCGTCAGAGGTCTGGGTTTTCATTTCAGAACCGTTAAGCTGGCCGCGGGCGACTGCTCTGCCTCAATGGCGCGCACCTACGATATAGAGATACAGATACCTTCAATGAACGGCTATAAAGAAGTCTCGTCGGTATCCAACGCGCGTGATTTTCAGGCTCGCCGCGGACAGATGCGCTTTCGCCGTGAACAGACGGGTAAGCCCGAGTTTTTGCATACGCTCAACGGGTCGGGGCTTGCCACCTCACGTATACTTCCTGCGCTGGTTGAGCAAAACCAGCTGGCAGACGGCTCCGTCGTTGTTCCGCAGGTGCTTCGAAAATATCTCGGCGGTCTGGAGATAATCAGAAAAGAGAAGTAAATCGCCGGGCAAACCGGTTTTTAGTGCCGGTCTGGCCATCAGCGGCGCGATTATTGCCCGGTGGCGGAAAAACCGCTGCGGAATGTGACTAATGAAAAAGAGCTGAAAGTATGAAAATTACACTCAAGGTTCTGCTTATAACCGCGCTTGTTATAGCGGCTGGCATATTATTCCAGAAGGCTATGGTCATCGGAATGGGCATAGATGATAAAACCGTGGCCAGTTATACACTGCAGGAAGAAATACTCGCGGCAAAGCGCGGTTTTGTTGAAAAAGCCGAGGAAATTCAAAGCGCGGCCCAAATTCTGCTTGATAAGTCGGGCCTTTGCGTGCTGTCGGTCCGGGGCGGAGATCCTGTTGTTAAAAAAGACACGGAGCTCGTCCCCCTTTCACAGACGCTGAGCGCACAAGACGAGGCGAGCATAAAGGAGGTCATGTCCGAATATCAGGCCGGTTGTACGGTGACTAATATAAGCGTTACGGATGAAGGAGTAATATTCTACTTCGGATATTACGGCGACGGTGTCTACGGCATACTTTATGAAAAGGAGCCCGGCAGCACGAAGACCTATTCGACGATAGAGCTGATGGAAAACTGGAAGATTTTCTACAGGCTCCCGGAACTATAATATGATAAAAGAGATATTGCTTTCGGAATCAGCGGATATGGGACTGATTTTGTCCGATGAGGCGGCTGAAAAACTGGATAAATTCACAGCTATGCTGCTGCGCAGGAACGAGGACATGAACCTGACCGGGGCAGCGACTGAGGCCGAAGTGGCAAAGCGCCACATTCTGGACAGTCTTGCCATACTTCGGTTTTTGCCCGAAACCGCGCTGTCGGTTCTCGATGTAGGCAGCGGCGCCGGATTTCCCGGACTGCCGATGTCGGCGGCCGCGCCGCGATTGCGCATTACCCTGCTCGACGCGCGTGAAAAGCGCGTCGAATTTTTAAGGGAGGTCTGCGGCGCGTTGGATATAGATGCTCAATGTCTGGCGGGAAGAGCCGAGGAACTGGCCGCCGGCAGCTTAATGAGAGAAGCTTTTGACGCTGCAGTATCAAGGGCTGTTGCCCGACTTAACGTTCTGGCCGAATTGTGCATGCCCTTTGTCAGGGTCGGAGGGCTGTTCATAGCTATGAAATCCGCGGATTCCGATGAAGAGATTGAGCAGGCGCGGGATGCGATAAAGACGTTCGGCGGCAGCATTGACTCAATCAGGGAATATACGACGGACGGCATTAAACGCAGAGCGGTTCTTATAATAAAAAATCGAAACACTCCGCCGGAATACCCGAGACGCTTTTCGAAAATACAAAAAAAGCCGCTGTGATATTGAAGTGTATAAAAAACCGACAAGGGAACCCTGCCGGCTTACACGGTCGGCTTCGCGGAATGCGCGTCAGATTTCCGGAGCGAAGAATCAGCCTGCGGGCTAGGGGAGGAAAATAATGGACGGACAATTGATTTTACACGACTTTATATTCGCTGTTATCGTTGTTATAATGCTGGCAGCCTTGCTGATATGCGGCATTATATGCCTTTTTTATCTGATTAGGCTGCATCGTGAGGCCGCGCAGACGAAGGATGCTGTCCGCGCTTTGCTGGAAAGGCCGCTTACAACGCCTATCATAGCGGTTCCGGCCAATATCCGGCATGATGAATATAAGACGCCGGCTTCTCCGCCAGCATATACCCCGCCCCCGGCGGTTTCTTCGATTCCCGCTGCCGAGACCGCACCCGTCGGGTCGGATATTCGGACGCCGTCTGCCCCGGCGGAATATGACGGCGGAGACGTAAAGCTTATAAACGTACCGGAAAAAACAGCGGCGATGCTGATGGCTATGCTTGCGGATAAATTAAGGCTGCCGCCGGACGAGCTAAGGTTCGTTTCAATAAAAGACATTACGGAGGATTAACGCAATGAAGTACAAGATCACGCTAAGCGGCAGAACATACGAAATCGAGGTTGAACAAGGTCAGCCGAAGTTGCTGGATGAGTACCCGACAGACTCGAATGCAGACTCGCGTGAGGATACGCATGCAGACTTGCCCGAGACCGCGTATGAAGGAGTGCAGATAAAAGCGCCTCTTCCGGGAACCGTAGTGGAAGTAAAAATTAATAAGGGCGACTCGATAAAAGAGGGAGATTTACTTCTTTTAATCGAAGCCATGAAGATGGAAAACGAGATAAACTCACCCGTTTCCGGCACAGTGCTCAAAGTAGCGGTTATAAAAGGTGCGGCCGTCAATACGGATGATCTTCTTGTTGTAATCGGATAAATCGGGCTGCCGGTATAAGATATACGGCGGCGTAGGTGCAAAGGCGGTGGGAACGGATTGGAAAAAGCGGGAAAACGCGGCAGCAAGTTAAAAAAGGCATTTATAATCCTCCTTATAATAGTCTTGCTGCTATGCGCGGCATCGGCGGTCATTAACCTTCTTGTAATAAAGCGCGCTTCGGAGCGAATCATATCAAGGCAGGAGGCCGGAGCTGCAGAAGCGGACTGTGTGCTTGTCCTCGGCGCGGGCGTCACGGAAAGCGGAAATCCCAGTCTTATGCTTGCCGAGAGGTTAAATGAGGGACTCGGTCTTTATTGGGCGGGTGCCTCGGATACGCTGCTGATGAGCGGCGATCACGGCAGATCGGATTATGACGAAGTAAACGTGATGAAAGATTATGCTGTCGGAGCGGGCGTGCCGTCCTCACGGGTCTTTATGGACCATGCCGGGTTCAGTACATATGAGAGCATATACAGAGCGCGTGATGTCTTTAAAGCGGAAAAAGTGATAATCGTCACTCAGAAATACCACCTTTACAGAGCGCTTTACATTGCCGACCGGCTGGGCCTTGAGGCCTTCGGGGTTGCGTGCGACACGCGCGAGTACGCAGGTCAGAGCTACAGGGATATTCGCGAGTATGCGGCAAGAGTCAAGGATTTTCTGGTTTGTATTGTCAAACCGGAGCCGACATATCTCGGAGAGGCCATTCCCGTTTCCGGCGACGGAGACGCGACTAACGACTGAAACACGCCGTTCGCAAGCCGTGGGCGAAAGCGCTCCGGGCAGGTCCGCGCATGGCGTTTCGGGACGGATATATTGCCGCAGAATGTATATTTATAAGAATTATCGGCATATTTATTGACAATATCACGGTAATGGACTAATATACATACGCCGATTTCACGGCGAAAGGAGCAAAACATATGAAAAAAGTCATCGCATTATTGCTTACGTTTATCATGGTATTGGCTGTATTTGCGGGCTGCTCGGCTAACAAGCCCCAAGCAAAGAATGAGCCCCAAACGAGGATTGAGAAGATAAAAGCCGCCGGAAAGCTCGTTATGGCTACAGATGCCGCCTGGCCGCCCTTTGAGTACATAGGCGCAAACGGCGAGGTATCGGGATCGGATATCGATTTGGCCAGAGATATAGCTGAAGGGCTCGGCGTCAAGCTTGAGATAATCAACGCATCTTTTGACACCTTGTCCACATACATAGAAAGCGGAGAGGCCGACGTCATACTTGCCGCCATGACTATTACCGAAGAACGCAAACTCACATTTGATTTCAGCGTACCCTACACGGTAGCACAGCAGTACATAATAGTAAAAGAGAATAATAACGATGTTTCCGTTGTCGAGGATATGGCCGGTTATAAGATCGGAACGCATCTGGGTACAACGGGAGACTTCCTGATTTGCGATGCCATTGACCTTGACGACGGCGCGCTTAACGGTACCGGCGCTTCTTATGCCCAGTACAAAGCTTTGCCGGACGCCGCGCTCGACTTGAATAACGGAAAGCTGGAAGCCATAGTCTGTGACGTTCTCATGGCCAAGAACCTCGTTTCCGTTAACGAGGGGCTCAAGTGCTTCGAGCTGTTTTACGCCGACGGAACAGGCACCTCGGAAGAATACGGAGTTGCCGCGGCCAAGGGCGATGCGGAATTCATAGCCAAAATAAATGAAATTATTTCTCCTCTGGTAGCTGACGGGACCATCGACGGTTATATTGTCAAACATACGGAAATCGCTTCAAAGATGGATTGAACGCGGCCGAATGTCAACAGCCTCGGGAAACAGGGGGACCACCCCTGTTTCCTTTATCAGGGTTAAGGAGTTGACCTGATGTCAAATGTTTTTGATAATATCGCAGGCCGTATGTCCTCATTTATTGAGAACCTCGTAACTCAGTTTACAAGGACGTTCATAGTGGACAACCGCTGGAAGGTATTCCTGAACGGCTTCAGGAATACTTTGATAATTACTCTTATAGCGGCTGCCATCGGAGTGGTAATAGGAGTTATTATCGCCGTTGTTCACTACAGCGCCGTGCAAATGAAAAAGAATAAGCGAATGACGCTTTTAAAAGCCTTGCTGCTTGCCGTGGACAAGGTTTTGTCCGCATATGTCGCGGTTATGCGCGGCAGCCCGCTGGCGATACAGCTGATGATAATGGCGTTTGTTATTATGAGAGGTTTTTCCGATAAGGTCGTTGTGGCAAGCGTAGCCTTTGGGCTCAACTCCGGAGCGTATGTCTCCGAGGTAATCAGAGGCGGTATTGGTTCTGTAGACATAGGCCAGATGGAAGCCGGGCGCTCTCTGGGGCTTCCGCAGCTTACCGTAATGAGGCATATAATCCTGCCGCAGGCGATTAAGAATATACTGCCCGCGCTCTGCAATGAGGGTATAGCGGTTCTCAAGGAAACGGCCATCGTTGGCCTTATTTCTGTTGTGGATCTCACCCGCGCAAGCGACTTGGTCCGCAGCAGAACCCTCGCCCCGTTTTTCCCGCTTGTTTCTGTCGGAATTGTATATTTTCTGCTGGTACTCCTGCTTTCTACAGCTGTCGGCAGGCTGGAAAGGAGGCTGGGCAAGAGTGATAGACATTAAGGATCTGCACAAAAGCTTCGGTAAGCTGAACGTTCTCAACGGCATAACGGAAATCATCCAAAAAGGAGAGCGCGTCGTTGTTATAGGTCCCTCAGGCTCCGGCAAGAGCACCTTCTTGCGCTGCCTGAACATGCTTGAAATACCTACGGGCGGTGAAGTGTGGTTTGAGGGTATAAATCTTACTGCGCCGGGTGCCGACGTTGACGCGATGCGGCAGCGCATGGGCATGGTTTTCCAGCATTTTAACCTTTTTCCGCATCTGACCATAATGCAGAATATAACGCTTGCACCGATCAAGCTTAAGCTGCAAAATCGCGAGAAGGCGGAAGGAAAAGCTATTTCGCTTCTGGAACGAATAGGTCTGGCAGACAAAGCCGGCACCTACCCCTCGATGCTCTCGGGCGGTCAGAAGCAAAGGATAGCCATAATAAGGGCGCTGGCCATGAATCCGGATGTAATGCTGTTTGACGAACCTACCTCGGCGCTTGACCCCGAGATGGTCGGGGAGGTACTCGATCTTATCCGCGAGCTTGCGGATGACGGTATGACAATGGTTATTGTCACTCACGAAATGGCCTTCGCAAAAGAAGTCGGCACGCGTGTTATGTTTATGGACGAGGGACAGATTAAGGAGCAGAACAGACCGGTGCCGTTTTTTGACGCGCCGCAGCATCCCAGGCTCAAAGAGTTCCTATCTAAAGTGTTGTAAAGGATCATACGATATGTTCAGATATGCGATAGTCAGAACTCCCTGCAGAAAAATCACCGAGGGAATAACCTCCGCGCCGGAGTTGGGAATACCGGACTACGATAAGGCCCTTCGCCAGCATGAAGAATATATAGCCGCGCTGCGTACCTGCGGGCTCGCGGTGACTGTGCTGCCCGCCGATGAGGACTTTCCGGATTCCTGTTTTGTTGAGGATACCTCCGTACTGACCGGAAGCTGCGCTATAATTACAAATCCGGGTGCGCCGAGCCGAAAAGGCGAGACGGAGTCTGTAATCGGGGAGATCAGAAAATTTTACAGCGACGACAAAATCGCGTTTATTAAAGATCCCGGCACTCTTGAAGGCGGCGATGTAATGATGGTCGGCAGCCATTTTTATGTCGGGCGTTCGGCTCGCACGAATGCGGAGGGGATCCGCCAGTTTATCGGCATATTGGAGAGCTTCGGAATGACGGGTTCAGAGGTTGCGCTCAATAAAGTTCTGCATATTAAAACCGGCATAAACTATCTGGAAAACAATAATATGCTGGTTTCCGGCGAATTTACGGATAAACCCGACTTTTCCGCTTATATAAGACACAGTATCCCCGAGGGCGAAAGCTACGCCGCCAACTGCCTGTGGATCAACGGGACGGTAATCGTGCCGAAGGGCTATCCTCAAACAGAGAGGCTTGTAAAATCACTGGGTTATAAGGTCATAACCGTTGATACCTCGGAGTTCAGGAAGATAGACGGAGGATTAAGCTGCCTTTCTTTGAGATTCTGAGCATAGACGGCCATACGAGGCCTTTAATTGAGCATTATGCCGTTACCCCTTAATATACACGACTGGTATTATAAGAGCCGGACAGCGCGGTCAGCGCTCTCCGGCTCAACGAATATACTCTGAAAAACTCATTTACAGGTCGGCTGCGCTGTGGTTTTGCGCGCAGCGTCATTGCCCGCGTCCGGACCTCCGGCGTTCTGAAGGCGCGTCACCTTTTCCGTAAGCAGCTTGGAAAAGCCCGATATGACAGCCACTGTAGAAACAAAACTTCCTACGGGGTTTTCGTCCGTGTCCTCCGGGTCGAGCACATGAATGGCAGCTCTGCGGATTTGCTCGATGAAAACGTAAGTGGCTGCCTTATGCTTTTGAACAAAGTCGCTGTAAATTGTCCGCACTTCTTCCTCGGTTATATCAAGGGGAATCATCTTCCGGACAATAGATATATTAAGACTTTGCTTGAGGGTGCAGATCATGATCAGATATGCCATATGGACACGCGAGTATTTTTTCTTGTTCGGAGCGGGCATAATCTTCATGCGGACATAGTTATTAACGGCACTCGGAGTTACGATCTTTTCATAATCGTCTTCATGGGGAAGATAGTCGAGATACTCGGTGAGCAGTCCGATCACCTGATCCATATATAAATCAAAGGTCGGAAGCTCATTCCATGAAGGGAGGCTGTAATCAAGGAGATAGCGCTCCCAGCTCCGCAGCTTTTCGGCGACCAGTTTTTTGTTGTAGAACATTAACATCACACCCGGACATTATATTTCAATCAAAGTATATCATCGCTGTAATCTTAAAGCAATCTGTCGATACGCTATGAACAATTAATTGTTCGTTCATATTCTCGCATTGACATCATGTAGCATATTCGCTATATTTGTATTGCATATTAGCTGCGCAGACCGAGCATCCGAGCATATAATAAAATTACATAATTATGGCATAATCAAGATATAGATTTACACGCATATCCATGCCGTTAATTCAGGAGGAAAAATGAAAGACTTTGTTATAATCACGGACTCGTGCTGCGATCTTCCCGCCGGTCTTGCCGATGAGCTCGGTTTGGTCGTGATACCGCTTTCCGTTATGATAGACGGAAAACAATACACCAACTATCTTGATGGGCGCGAAATATCGGCAGCGAAATTTTACTCGCTTCTCAGGGACGGGAAGAGCGGGACCACTTCCGCGGTTAACATCTCCGATTTCAGCTCGGTTATGGAACCGATTCTCCAAAGCGGCAGGGATATACTGTATCTTGGTTTTTCCTCCGCGCTCAGTGCCACTTTCAGCGCGTCAACCATTGCAGCCGAGGAGCTTAAAACGGCATATCCCGACTCACGCATATATACGGTTGACACGCTGTGCGCTTCGCTCGGCCAGGGTCTTCTCGTTTATCTCGCGGCAATGCAGAAGAAAAGCGGAAAAAGTATTGAGCAGATATACGATTTCGCGCAGGAAACCAAGCTTCGGCTGTGTCACTGGTTTACGGTGGAAGATCTGCACCACTTAAAGAGAGGCGGCCGGATATCGTCCGCTACGGCGTTTGTCGGCACCGTGCTTCAGATAAAGCCGATACTCCATGTTGACGACGCGGGGTATCTCAAAAACGTGGAGAAAGTCAGAGGAAGAAAAGCCTCGATAAAAAGACTGGCGCAGTTTGCCGAGGAATCGGCCGTTGAGCCCCGCGAACAGACCGTATTCATAAGTCACGGAGACTGTCTGGAGGAAGCCGAATATCTGGCCGCAATGATCAGGGAGCGTCTTAATGTCAAAGATGTCTTCATTAATCACGTGGGACCGGTTATCGGGGCACATTCGGGGCCGGGAACGCTTGCCGTTTTCTTCATAGGTAAAAGCAGGTAACGACACATTATAATTTAAGCCGTGTTATCTTTTCCGGAGAGGAGACTGTTATGATCGCTTCAAATGTTATTGTATATGGTGATTCCATCATGAAGGCGACTGTGCCGGACGATGACCTTCGCCCGAAGTTTAACATAGGCAGGTTTATTGAACGCATCAAAACAGAATACTCGATCGGCGTGATTAACCGCGCTCGCTACGGGGCGACAATTAACAAGGGAATTAAAGACCTCAGCAACGACCTTTCCAAAGGTATTAAAAGCGAGCACGCGCTTTTGGAATACGGAGGGAACGACTGCGACTTCGACTGGAAGGCAGTATCCGAAGCCCCATCCGAGGTGCATCTGCCGAAAACAGTGCTGACCCAATTTCTGAGCACGCTCAAATCCATGGTTAAGCTGCTTCGTCAGGCGGGTATCGATCCCGTGCTGATGACTCTTCCGCCCATTGACGCGGAGCGGTATCTCGGGTTTATCGTGCGCGGCGGACTTAAGCGCGAGAACATACTTAAGTGGCTGGGCGACGTTCAAACCATATACAGGTTTCATGAGCTGTATTCAAACGCGATCGCGCGATTTGCCGACAAAGAGGACCTTGAGGTTATAGATATCAGAAGCAGGTTTCTGGACAAGCACGATTTTAAGGACCTGATATCCGATGACGGCATACATCCGACTATTAAAGGATATGAGCTGGTTTACGACAGCATCGCGGAATATATAAGAACCAGAAGAGCCTATTAAAGGTATGCCCGCATAAAACAGAAGAGCAGCAAAAAGCCTTCCCGCACTGAACCTCGGGAAGGCTTTTTGCTGCTCTTCTGTATCATGTGTTGTAAAGTAAGGGCAAGTCGCGGTCATCCAGCAGCCGCTCGAAAGCGGTAAAGATATTCTGCAGATTCGACTGGTAAATATAGTAGCGGATTGTGTTGTCCACGATCGCGCAGTACTGGCGCTCATTGAGCTTATAAAGCTCAAGTTTCCTTGTGCGGCCGTCATGCAGCGTAAGAGTTATTACATGCTGAGGTTTACCGATATCCACATCGTCGGGAATTACGCCGACTTCGCGAAGGTCGAGCGTTCGCGCGTAGAGGCGTTTTATATTGACCTCTTCTATTTCCTCTCCGTTGAACGTGCCTTTTACGCCCTGGACATCGATTCCGGCGTCGGTGACGTAGTCGTAGTTTTCAATTTCCAGAGTATATACAGTGCCGTCCATATCATATTTGATCGACTTTACGTCATGGATGTCCTGTACCCATATAGTGCGGACGGCAAGATCCATGTACTTGATATCAAGCCACTCGAAGCCTGCAGGCGAATAGAGGAGCACCGTGAGGTAATCAACTTCACCGGCCAGGAAGTCCTCGTATTGCTCTGTGAAACAGCAATAATAGTTTGTGCCGTCTGTCGACCCGACAGTGAGGTCAAGCACATTTCCGCTCGTATCCTCAAGGCGTATTCTGGCGGGCTTGTTGAATCCGAATTCCGCAAACTGATCTTCCTTTATGTCTCCGAATATATTCACATAGGTGATCGTTGCCACTAAGTCCAATACTTTCTCCTGGACATTGATGTCATTTGCGGAAGAAACAATGGGCTGAAGAAGCATATATGCGGTCAGGTTTTCATTTCCCTCGATATTTTGCTCCGAGTCCAGCACGATTTCAATAGGCGTACCGTCGCGCAGTTCCATATAAACATAATCTATGTTCTCATAAATGGCATCTTCCTCATATTTCGGGAAGACGTCTATCTGCCTGTACTCAATCATCTGACGGCTTATAAGGCCGGCAAGATATGATCCCATCGTGTATACCGTGTTGCCGACATCGGTGTAGCAATAGGCGTAACCGTCAAGGGTGGCGTTGCCGAGATAGACATTTATTGTCGTATCGGGGTATTTGAGCGTCATGCTGAAGTATGGATCGTCAAGGCCGTAGACCGATAAATCCTTGGGGTTCTCCTCCACCAGTCCCATAGCTGTCAGCGACGATACGGTAAACATCATACTGCGGAATTTCGAAGTGTTCCACGGGAAGTAATCCGCGGCGGGCGTTACATCATAGATAAGGGCTCCGTTTGCGTCACGGTTGAAGTTGACGGTAAGGTCGCCGCCGTCACTGTAATGGCAGATCATCTGCTGCAGGTCGTTGCCGCTTTCATCCACAATGTAGTAAACCGGAGCGGCAGTCGCGGTTGGGGTGACCTCGACATCTACTTCCTTGTCGGGGAAGGCATACTTAAAAACCAGAAGTACCACAACGAAAAAGACTGCTATCCCGCCGACAATAAGGATGCGTTTGAGACCCTTGGTCATTACAGATGCCTCCTCCTGACCCATACAATGATGCCGACAGCAATCACAATTACGGGGATTCCGATGATTACCAGCCAGAGGATCAGGTCAGCCTGCCAGCTGAGCAGAGTCAAAGCGGTCGATTCAAACTCCTTGTCGGGTATTATCACCGCTTCGGAGTAATCGACAATGTAGTTTAGCGCGGTAGTAAGATAGGTTGCGTTTAAAAACTCGGGAGCCGAGAGAATGCTGTCGGTTATCATGCCGGCGCTGCAGAAAAGTATCTCCGTACGGTTATAGTTGAGATTCTTGTCCGAGAAGATGCGCTCTGCCAGAACCGCCATATTGAAAGGGCCAACGGCGTCGCTCTCCGCCTGGTCGTACTGGATCGCTACCACGTCTTCAAAGCTCTTTGCGTAGGAGGTGGCGGATGAAGTCAGCAGCGGGGTCACAACAACGCCGGGGCGCTGAGTTCCGGTTAAGCTTATCGGTTTGCAGGCGGGAATAACAAGGAAGGTATTTTTGCTGTTGAGATTATCGGTTATGCCTTCATATCGCATTAGTGTGGGTACAACATACATCGGGTAGCCCGACAGTGACTGTGAAGAGTCAAGTATCATGGAATCCTCATACTTAACCCCGTACTCCTCGAACAGAAGCGAAAGATTTGTAAGAGGATCTACGGCATTGGGAGTAAGAGACACGATCAGTCGGCCCCCGTCCTCAAGATACGCCGCCAGTTTATCGATCTCGCTAACGGAATAGTCCATTGTCGGGGAAGATATTATCAGGAGCGTGCAGTCATCGGGAATCTCTGCCTGGGCCAGTATCAGCGTGTCCACGTCGTAGTTGGCCGTGGTCAGCAGGCTGTCAAGCTCATCCATACTGTAGTCTTCGCCGTGGCCGCGTATATACATTGCCTTGTCGAGTGTTTCGCTTGTTACGAAAAGAAGTGCGGATGTGAGCTTTTGTTCGGCGCGCAGGCCGATGTAGTATGTGACGCCGTTTTCATCTTTTTCGTAGTTATAAAGCGAAGTCGGAGCCAGGCGCTTGAATCGCAGGGGACTCTCAACGATAATGTCGTTGGATGAAACATCGTTGAGGGCGTTGTATTTATCAACCATAGCGGGGTTAAGGTTCGGATCAATGTATCGAACCGTAATCTTGCCGCCGCTCAGGGACTGGTAGCGCTGCAGAACCTCATAGATGTTTGAAAGCAGCTCGGTGGAGTCTTTGTAAGTAGTCTCCTGGGCGAGAACGGTAATCGTTATGGGTCCCCGGAGATCGTCTATGACCTCCTTGGTATCCTCGGATATTTCAAAAAGCCTTTCGGAGGTCAGGTCGATTTCCAAAACGTATCTGTCCGTCAGATAGCCGATGAAAATATTGACCACGACAACAGCCGCGATGAACAAAACCGTAAACACCGTGGCAATGGTAGAGTATTTAAGCTTTCTGCTTTTTATCTCTTCCTGTTCCGAAGCGAGATCCGTGTCGAGGATGCCCTGATTCAGAAGATCTTTATCGTTTTTTTTCATGAAGGGCACCTCCTCAACTCCAGCGTTTCTTTTCAAGCATCCGCACCGTCATGAAAATGAAGATGCCGGCAACGCTCAAATAGTAAACAAAATCGGCCACCGAGAAAACACCCAAAATAAAGGTGTTATATCGGCGGTAGATTGAAAGCCAATACAGAACGACCCTTATCCAGCCGACCTTTATAAGGTTGTACAAAAGATCAAGGATGAGCAGCAGGGCGAAGACCCCGATAGTCGAAATGTTAGCTATCAGCTGGTTTTCCGTAAGTGATGATATGAAAACGCCTATGGAGATATAAACCGCCGCGATGCCCAGTATTGCCACATAGTTGCCGATTACCGAGGGGATATTTACTTTGCCGAAAGCTGAAATGATAATCACATATATAAGCGTTAAAGCAAGTGAGAAGACAAATACAAGGTAAGCGGCAAAGAATTTACCGAAAACTATACCCAGCGGCTTAACGGGTGATGTCAGGAGCAGTTGGTCGGTGCGCTGCTTGTAGTCCTCTGAAAGCGTGCGCATGGTAAGTATGGGTACTATTATGACGAGCGTATAGAGCATAACGGAAAAAACCGTTTTAATGCTGTTGGTGCTGCTGGCGATATTAAACAGGTAGAAAGTGCCGTTCATTACGATGATGTAAGCCGCTATGAAAACATAGCCGAGCGGTGAGGTGAAATACGCTCTAAGGTCGCGTTTGAGTATGGCGCTCAAAATTAATCACTCTCCTTGTTTTCAGTCGTCGGGATGCTGTTGTCATCCGATATGTCAGAGGAAAGGTCGAGAGCGGAGCCCGGGATATCTTCGGATAAGTCCAGCTTGATATCGGGCTTATTCAGAGGTCTCGCAGCGGGTTTCCGGCTTGTTTTCTTTTCCTCTACCAGCTTTATGAAAATATCCTCAAGAGAGAGATCCATTGATTTGAGCTGGAGTATGGGGTATCCCGCTCTGGCAAGAGCGGCGAACATGGGTTTACGTATGTCGATATTCGGCTTTGCCTCTACCAGAAAGTCATACGAGCCTCTTTCCGCCTGAACGGTCACGTCGGCAAACTGAACGCCCTCAACATCGCGAAGGATGCGGCGTACGTTTTCTCTCGGCCCGGCGACACGCACGGTAAGCTTTCTGTCGCCGGTGATGAGAGCGGACAGGTTTTCGGGTTTGTCATCCGCAACAAGCTGGCCGTTGTTGATGACAAGCACGCGTTCGCAGATAGCCGATACTTCCTGAAGAATATGAGTAGACAGGATAATCGTTCTGTTTTTACCGAGAGTCTTTATAACGTTTCGAATTTCTATTATCTGTTTCGGGTCCAGGCCGACCGTCGGCTCGTCGAGTATCAGTACTTCGGGATTTCCGATAAGCGCCTGCGCCAGACCGGCACGCTGCTTATAGCCTTTGGAAAGGTTGCGGATCAGGCGCTTCATATGGTCTTTTATTCCGACGAGCTGGGCAATCTCATCGATATGAGAGCGGCGCTTGAAGTCGGTGACACGCTTGAGGTCATAAATGAAGTTAAGGTATTCATCAACCGTCATATCAAGGTAAAGGGGCGGCTGTTCCGGCAGGTATCCGATATGCTTTTTAGCCGCGACCGGATCCTCGAGAATATCGATCCCGTTTATTCTTGCCGCGCCCGAGTTTGCGGACAGATAGCCGGTAATGATATTCATGGTAGTAGTCTTACCTGCTCCGTTAGGTCCGAGGAAGCCTACTATCTCGCCGTCTTCAATTGTAAAGGATATGCGGTCAATACCTCGTTTTTTTCCATATGTCTTTGTTAGGCCGGTAACTTCGATCATCCCTGATATACCCCCCGTACCACCCCTGAAGGAGCGGTTGTGCATATTTGCTGCTTCGACAATGATAGCATGCCGTAAAGAACTTCTTTGTTAAGGAAATGTAAAAGCCGGTCTGACAATGTAAGGCAGCACGCTATTTCGCATTATTATAGCATAATGCAGGCTTCAAGTCTATACAACTGCTTATACTGCCGGTTAATAGTACGGTTATTTTATAATACTGATCTTTAAAGAAAAAGAAGATCGGCATCAAATTAAACAGCCGCTTTTTCAGAAGAGAAAAACCGGGTCGGCCGACCCGGTTTTTCGGTTCCCGGGAGTTAATTCCCGGGAATGGCAACTGAGTAAATATGACGGTTCGCGTTTGCGTAAATCAGCCGTTTATCTCCATATAGCGATCATACGCGGTTTGATAATTATCCAGAACGGTCTGAACTTTAAGATTGTAGAGACCCTCTATATACGAGTCCCATTCATCGAATGATTTCTCGCCGTTGAGGAAGAGAGGATAGTTCTCCGCGATATAGGTCCCTATATCGGTA
>JAAYBW010000302.1 GCA_012729975.1 Clostridiales bacterium | reverse complement strand
GGCTTTTTTTGCATTCCGGGGCTTCTCCGGTATTCTCTTCTAAAGGCGCAATTTGAATACCCTTCGAGGGAAAATAAAAGAGTTCTATATAAAATAACGGAGTTCAAGGAAAATAAAAGGGCTCAATTCAAAATTGCGTGCTCAATCTGGTGATTTGATAGAATAATAAATGCATCGATGTATTTCACTGCGGTAGGGAATCATAGCCGTTTTATCCGTTTGTACCATTCCGCATTTTTGCATAACTCTGATACTGGCGACATTATTCTCAAATGCACCCGCGATAATCTGTCTATATCCTTTATCGAACAGATATATAATTACAGCGCTCAAAGCTTCTGCTGCATATCCCAGCCCATGAAATTGAGGATGAATGACATAACCCAGGAGAAAGTACTTGAAATCAAGCACGAGGAGATCCAGAACAGGAGTAAATACTCCATTTCTGAACACGGATGGCTGCCGGGCTTATTCCGCACCATCGTACAGAAAGCAAAGTCAATTTTGGAGCTTCTGATCCGTCAGGCGAAGCTGCCGCCGAAACCGAAGCCCGGTATCGACATGGCAGTATTCAAAGAGATGAAGGAGCTTCTGCACCGGCTCAGAAAGTATGCATCCGAGATCAAGCAGATACAGGACACTGAGCTGCCGGAGCTGAGAGAAGAGCTTTCAGAAACTACAGGCATTTTCAAAGGCAAGGAGAGAAAAGAGATTGAAGCAAGGATAAAGGTCAAAGAACAGAAGGTCAGCACTCTCAAAGACAGGATTTCCCGTATGGTACAGGCGCATGGCTACCCCGACGGACAGGCATTCATGGCCGCCTACAATAAGGCTGAGCGCATAGTAAAGCAGTATGAGTGGGCACTTGCGGAATGGATGCAGCAGGTTGAGGGAAAACCAGCCGAAGAAAAGAAACCGCCGGAGCGCAAGAGCGTACTGGAAAAGCTTCACAGGATACGGGAAGAGGCGCAAAAGCCTCCAAAGCGTTACTACCGCGACAGGGACGAACGATAAGACAACAGACACCTACACCGCCGTTTTCGGCGGTGCGTACATAAAGCAGCACCCGGGTATTTGCGTACCCGGGTGCTATGTGGTCAAAATTTTACGCACATAAAATTCGGATATGTGTGTAATTTTTATTGATTTTTTCGAGATTGTGAGTATAATAAAATTTGAATACATGGTAGCTCTTCATGTGTTTGATATTTTGCAAAGCAGGTATGCTGATGGATATTCAAAATCAAGTTAAAAATATAATAGTCCAACAAGGCGGAATTGCCAAATCCGCCGATTTTGTCGCTGCCGGTATTTCCGCTGTTCAAGTGGTTTCTTTGTGTAATGAGGGCTTTCTTGAACGTGTCCGTCACGGGTATTACAGCCTTGCCGAGAATGACACTGCTTCGGAAGAGCAAATGCTTGCCAAGCTATTTCCCAAAGGAATTGTCTGTGTGGAATCAGCACTCTTTCATTACGGATATAGCGATTTTGCTCCTCGCAAATGGTCGATTGCTGTACCCCGCTCCATGTCACGAACGAAGCTCGAAGATAACATTCTATTTTTGCAGCCATATTACGTTCAGCAGGACATCTACGAACTGGGGAAAACAAGTGATTCTTTTAACGGAGTAATGCTGCCTGTTTATGACCGTGAGCGAACGATTTGCGACTGCTTCAAATATCGCACAAGGCTCGATACAGAGACTTTTAACAAGGCGCTCAACGCATATGCAAATGACACAGGCAAAAACCTGCAGAATCTTTCGATATACGCAAAGAAACTGCGTGTGTATAAAAAAGTGACCGAACTAATGGAGGTGCTACTGAATGGCTGATATTGCCGCATCCGTGCTTGCACGGCTCAATAACAAGGCTGCGGAAAGCGGCAGAAGCTATCAGCTCTGCCTGCAGCTCTTCTGCCAGGAGGAATTTCTGCGCCGACTGGAAAAATCCAAATATGCGGAAAACCTTGTCCTCAAAGGCGGTTTGTTCATTTACTCCCTTATGGACTTTGACAGCCGCATTACCGTTGACGTTGATTTCCTGCTCAGGAAGATACCGAACACGCCGGAGCAGCTCAAAGCCATACTGGAAGAAATCATAGCGACGGACACCGGCAACGATTTCATTGCCTTTGAAATCAAGGACGTGGCGCCCATTGCGGTAGCAAAGAAATACGCCGGAATCGGTGCTTCCCTCGTGGCGAAGATCAAAAACACCAAAACGCCTTTCGGTATCGACTTCGGCGTCGGCGATGTGATCGTCCCGAGGCAGGAAAAACGGAAGATACCGACGCAACTTGACGATTTTGCCGCCCCGACGGTCAACACCTATTCGCTGGAAACGACGGTTGCCGAAAAGCTCGACGCTATTCTTTCTCTGATGGAGTTTTCAAGCCGGATGAAGGACTATTACGACCTTTATTATCTGGCAAACAAGTTCGACTTCGACGGTGCAACGCTGACAGAAGCTCTGAAAAAGACTTTTGAAAACCGTGGACACCACTTCACCGTGGAGCAGTTCGAGCAGGTCATGACCTTCGGCAGTGATGACGCTATGCAAAAGAAATGGAAGGCGTTCTGCCGGAAGATTGATACAAAGACCGATGATTTTGATACGGTGCTGAGAACGATAAAAGAGTTTTTGACCGAGCCGTTTGCGGCGGCAGTAGAAAATAAAGAATTTGCTGAAAGCTGGTCTGCTAAAAACTGCGGATGGAGTAACTGATTTCAGATGAAACATAGCCGCATTTATTAGAAAGCGGGGGTTAATGTTATGGAAAAAGAAAAATCATTTGAAATTATAACAACATATTTCAAGGCGGTGTGTGATGCGTACCGCCTTGGAAATGTGGAGTCTTCTTACAATTCGCCGATTATGTCATTGTTCACCAGCATTGGATGTGCTGCCCGTGATTTATCAGGCGAGCGCAAAGGGCAGACTGGCGAAAATATCGATATTAAGCTGTGGCATAGTGAGGAAGAAGTCACGGAGTCCGAGCCGTTTGCAGGAGTCGAGGTCAAGAAAATAGGTGGCATTGATAAGCGGGCACTTTCTCAAATCAAAATCGAGGCCGAGCGCTACGGGAATGCCATCCTTACCGACAATTTGGAGTGGCGTTTCTGGCGTGCAGGTGATACCGAGATGTACACCGGGTTGAAGCTTATAGAGCTGGTAGATGAGAAACTCATTTTGAAGGAAGAATATGTCGAGCTGTTCATCAGTCTTTTGGAGGATTTTCTGCTTCGCGATCCTGCACAAATCAAATCCTCTACGAAGCTTGCTGAGTATATGGCAATGCACGCCAGAACCATCCGGAGTATCATTTCCGGTATCCTTAAGGATGATGAAAGCGGTCAGCCCCTTGTGAATGACAGTCAAAAGCGGTTGCCGATGTTTAAGGTGCTTTACGGACTATACAGTAAGATTAAATCTGACCTCCGCCCGACGATGAATACTCGCGAGTTTGCGGATATGTATGCGCAGACAATCGTGTATGGTTTGTTTATTGCACGTTATAATGATGCAACACCAGAATCATTTGATAAATACGAAGCTATCGGAAATATTCAAGAAGAATCCGAGCTATTGAAACAATTCTTCATGCACATTGCAGGAACGGGGAAAAAGCACCCTACGCTTGAGGGTGTGATTGAAAAGCTGTGTTCTTTGTATCGTATCTGTAATATTTCCGCTTTATTGGAGCGTGATGAACGAAAGGACACCATCGTCCATTTTTACGAGGAATTCCTGACCTTCTATGACCCTGTTTTACGAAAAACTCTTGGCGTATTTTATACGCCAGCCCCAGCAGTGCAGTATTTGATTTCCACGGTGGATAAAATCCTTGTTGAAGATTTTGACATCAGTGGCGGTCTGTCCAATAACGAACAAATTACAGTGAAGGTTCCCTGCGAGCCGTATCAAGTTACAAAAACGAAATGGGCAAGCGAGAAAGTAATATCTGTTCCTCGTGTTGCCATTTTAGACCCAGCCTGTGGAACTGGTTCTTTTGGAGCGGAGATTATCAAATACATCAAAAGCACATACTTTTCCGGTGCCAGGTCAGCTTTCTATGAAAACTATATTCAGCAGGAAAACGGCTTGCTTTCTCGTTTGATCGGTTTTGAGATTATGATGACCAGTTATGTTGTGGCACACTTGAAAATTCGCAGAACTATTGATGAAACACTGGGGCATTTACCGACTGTTCAATTACCCACTAATATTTTCTTGACAAATACGCTTGCACCTCCGATGTCTGAGCAGGAGCATGGTGAACAGTTAACGTTGTTTGACTTCTCTGCGGCTATTACGGATGAAGCATATAATGCAGATACTTGGAAAACTCGCCGTCCAATTAAGGTGATTATTGGAAATCCGCCATATCTGGCCGCTTCAACAAACCCGTATGATATTTCTGCCTATAAGACAGAAACAGATGGAATAACCGATTTTGGCGAGAAAAAGCATTGGCTAAACGATGATTATGTTAAATTCTTCCGCTTCTCAGAACAGATTATCAACAAAAACAAAGAAGGCGTACTTGCTTTTGTATCCAACAACGGCTATTTGGATAATCCAACCTTCAGAGGAATGCGTGGCAGTCTGCTAAGAACCTTTGACAAAATCTATATCGTAAATCTTCATGGCAGTGCAAATAAAAAGGAAACTGCGCCCGATGGCAGCAAGGATGAAAATATTTTTGACATCATGCAGGGTATTTCTTTGTTCATCGGCGTTAAGAAGACAAAGAAATCCGATTGGGCCAAGGTTTACTATTCAGATGTTTGGGGAACACATGATATGAAGCTGGATACTCTTTCCAAAGGAAATCTCACATTTTCTGAACTGAAAATAGATCAAAAGATGGCGTATTTCATTCCTTTTGGCAGTAGTGATAAAGAAGCCTATGATAAAGGCATCAGTCTTGCAGAGCTATTCCCGGTAAATGTGACAGGAATTGTTTCTGGCAATGATGGCATCGCTATTGCGCCTACAAAAACTGAATTGAATAGACGAATGGACATTGTCAAGAATACCATCGATGAAAAAGATATATTTAATCTATGGGGTAGATTCAGTCGTGGGCAAACAGCAGAGAAGATTCAGAATGATGTCTTGTCGGAAGGTGTGGCAACTCCGATTTCTTTCCGTCCATTTGATTCTCGATGGACGTATTATTCCGGCAATTCCTGTGGATGGGTTCTTTGGCCAAGAGAAAAAAGCACTATTGGTCATTTGCTGGCCGAACCGACTAGCCCGATAGGAGCCAACATCGGATTGGTATTCTGTAAAACTTCTAGAACTTTTTTCTCGCCCTTTGTATCAAAGAATATCATTGCTCACCGTCTGTTTTCTGCAATGTGCGAAATCACCTACATTGCTCCACTATACCTGCGATCCGAGTCTGAAATGACCGGAGAAAGCTGGGATGCAAATTTGAACGTAGACGCTTATGAAAAGCTGACCCAGCATTTGTCCGTAAAGCCTGCACCGATAGAGATATTCGACTATGTGTATGGTATTCTGTACGACCCAGTTTACTGTGAGAAATATGAGCAATATCTTTGCAGAGACTTTCCTCGTGTTCCAATCATCAATGAGCCGGAGGCGGAGCGAGCAGAAGGTGCTTTCTACGTCAGCGAGGAATTATATAAGGCGTATGTTTCTACAGGCGAGCGCTTGAGAAAGCTACATCTGATGCAGATTACCACTCCGGCGGAACTAAACCTCGACCCCAACACTCCCGATAACATGGGAATCGGAGCCGTTAAGTATATAAACGGCGTGCTACACTTGAATGCCAACAAGAAAATCACCGGCATTCCGCAAGTAGTATGGGAATATCAGATTGGCGGTCATCAAGTGCTGGATAAGTGGTTTAAAGAGCATAAGGGGGAGACCCTTACCCTTGATAGCTTTATGCATATTGAAAATGTGGTTGGCCTATTGGCAGAAACAATCCGTCTTCGGAAGCATCTACAAGGGCAACACCACAATTCCTAATTGGCACAATATATGCCGTTAAATGGTGCTATTCCTTAATAACATCCGGAGTATTTTGTGTCTTTTATGAATTTGATGAATATACATGTGTGAGGTAAAAATATGCCTAAAAATGTTGTCCAATATGATCTTCTCATCTCGTGCCCAGGAGATATCACAAGTGAGATTTCTATTATCGATGATGCCGTATCGCAGTTTAATACTCAGTTTTCTGATGCTAATGTTATATCTGCATCAGGTAAAGAAGGTATCAGCGGAGACATATTTAAGAACACCCGACTTAAAATAAATACAAAGGATGAGATATATGAAAACAATTACTGAAGCACAGCGCGACATTCCGGTAGCCGGAGAATCCGATCTGCTTGTTATCGGCGGCGGTCTTGCCGGAGTTGCCGCCGCGGTTGCCGCGGCCCGCAGTGGGGTAAGCGTTACTCTGCTCGAGAAGAGCTGCGTTCTCGGCGGACTTGCGACTCTCGGCCACGTATGCGTGTATCTTCCGATAGACGACGGTATCGGTCATAAAATTCACGGCGGCCTCGCCGAGGAGCTTATGCACGTTTGCTCGCGATACAGCTACAATACCATCCCGGACTGCTGGAAGAGCGGCCCCGCGAGAGTTGATCCGTCAAGCCCCAGATACAGCGCCACCTTCAATATACCGGCATGTATACTCGCTATCGACGAGTTCATGCGCGACGAGCATGTAAACGTTGTTTTCGACACGGCCTTTTGTATGCCGATAATGGACGGCAACACCTGCCGCGGTGTTATCGTAGAGAACAAGTCCGGCAGGACAGCTTATCTTGCCAGGATGATAATAGATTCCACCGGTGACTCCGATGTGCTTTACCGGGCCGGTGCCGATTGTGAACTTCGGAAAAATGTAGTATCACACTGGACCTATGAAATTGATATGGACTATATCAGGAACGGCAGCACCTCAAACGACGTGCTGCAAAACATCAGAATGCGCTGGTTTGGCTTAAGACCCGATGTTGATAACAGCGGCAGTGACATTCCGATGCTTTACGGGACTACCAGCGAAGACGTCAACGAGTATCTGCGCATAAGCCGCTCTCTCGCGCTCGAATATCTCAAAAAGAACCAGCGTGACGGCTATGCGATGCTCACACTCCCGTTCATACCGCAGTTCCGTATGACACGAAGGCTCAAGGGTCTTAAAGAAATGGACTTAACGGCCGGAGTCAACGTGAACAGCTCAATAGGATGCGTCGTTCACAGCCTCGAAGCCCCGGGGGCCGTGTACGAGTTCCCGTATGAAGCGCTTATTGACGGCAGGATTACCAACATCGCGGCAGCCGGACGTATGGTATCCGCCGGCGGATACGGTTGGGAGATAATGAGATGCATCCCCAACTGCGTTTTGACCGGTCAGGCAAGCGGTACCGCGGCGGCTCTGGCAATACGCGCCGGCTGTACACTTCAGGAGGTTGACATACCGGCTCTTCAGAATAGCCTCGCCGACACGGGGGTAATGATACACATGTACGATGAGCTTCGCAACAACGGAAACTTACCCCCGATCAAGCGCAAGAGCATAAGCACAGCCCCGGGCGCTATTCAGAATTCACTTTCAAAACACTGATGATTCGATAAACATAACCGTGGGCGTAAACTCGCTCATATTGCCATTAATGCTGATCCTCATTTGTGTCGGGGATCAGCATTAATTTGATCATTACAGGTGCTTATCTGTCGGGAGCTCATATTCCGGAATAGACTATATTCCTTATACGCGGATGTATGTATTCTTCCCGATTTGGCATAGAGTTGTGTCCGTAAACAATAGTTATCTGCTTAACGGGGTCCATAAGGACATATGTTCCGAAACCGCCGGTCCAGCCGAATTCACCGATGCTTGTGTTAGCGCCCGCTGCCGGCTTCATGCGTGTGCGCAGACCGAGTCCGTACCCGTATCCGGCTAAATAGGCATTTTCAAAATCATTCATCGCCTGAGGATTAAGCCGGTTCATTGCCATCAGCCGAATGGTGTTTTCGTTTAAAAGACGAACGCCGTTATACTCGCCCATGGTCATCGCGACGGCGAAGTGACTATAATCCTCTATAGTGCCGTAAAGGCCGCCGCACGCGGACTCAAATGTCTTTGTATTAAAGATCGGCGGCAGCTGCCCGGGAGTACGTTTCCCGTCGGCGAGATTGTATAGCACGGCTATGCGGCTTGTCTTCTCTTCAGGCACGAAAAAATGCATATCCGGCATATTCAGCGGTTCAAAGATGTACTTCTTCAGATACTGACCGAACGTCATGCCGGTGATTATCTCAAGAATAGCGGCTAAGATATCATGACTCTGACCGTAAAAGTAGTGCTCGCCCGGCTCAAAAGCGGCGGGTATTTCTCCCGCGGCTTTAGCGAATTCCTGTAGGGTGTTCTTATCCTCTTCCACCAGTCTGCGGTATGCTTTCGTAATGGCTTTGCTGTTAAGATTCTCCCAATCCCATGATAAGGTAAGGCCGCTGGTCATATCAAACATGTGCCCGATTGTTACTTCGCGTTTCGCAGGGAGGGCAGTGATATTGCCCCGGCCGTCAACCTTAAACACCTTCTGATTTTTATATGAGGGGATAAATTTGCTTACCGGATCCGTCAGCAGAAATTCCCCCTGCTCGTAGAGCTGCATGACAGCCGTAACCGCTATACATTTTGTCATCGATGCGAGCTGCAGAATTGTTCCGGAACTAAAACGAATTCCGTTTTCCAGATCGGCGTAACCCAGGTATCGTTCATATACCGGTGTGTTTCCGATAAGCACCTTCAAGCCTGCGCCCGGAGGACCATCTTTGATGAAATCTTCCAATAGCCGGTCCAAATGCGATAAATCACCCATAACAATAAGTCACCTCATATGCAGTATTTGTTTTTTATTATAACATTTAAAAACTCCTGCGTCACTTTTTTCCG
>JAAYBW010000301.1 GCA_012729975.1 Clostridiales bacterium | reverse complement strand
TGTGATCTCATTTTGAAAAATTGCGGAACTGACAATTTTATACTATATTATCTCAAATTTTACAAAACCCTTTGTACAGGTTCTGATTTTATGACAGCACCGATAACCGTTATAAAATACATAGCTCTGTTGAACGATGTCATAAAGAGGATGCATAAGATAAATGTAATATAGCAAACGAAACTTGACGGGGTTGGTAATATATAACATAATATATTGACGAAAGGGGATAAAAAAATCAGAACAAGAAGAAAAACAGCTCGTTACTAAGGAGGAAAAAATGAAATTTACTACAACGTTACTCGCTGTTCGAGATATGGACAGATCACTTGAGTTCTATAGAGATCTGTTCGGTCAAAAGGTGGTATGTGACCTCGGATGGAACAAAACCTTAACCTGTGGTCTTACTCTGCAGCTGAATTTTGACAAGCTTTGTGAGTTCCCGGAGGAAAAGATGCAGTTCAGATCTCACAATATGGAGCTCTACTTTGAGACTGAGGATATTGATGCTTTTGTAAAGCTGCTCTCGGAGCATCCGGAGGTGGAGTGCCTGCACAATTTGAAGCAATATCCTTGGCGGCAGCGTGTCATCCGTATATTTGACCCGGACGGGCACATCATTGAAGTCGGAGAGAGCATGGAAAGCGTAGCGTTTCGCGAATTCGCGGCCGGTCATTCCGTGCAGGAAACCGCTGAGATCATCCAGCATCCTCCGGCTCTCGTGCAGCAGTGGCATGATAACTACCGGCAGGAGCAGAAGTGACATTTGTGCGGAGTATATACGGAATATATATGAATACATCCTCCTCGTATTATCGCTGCATATAGGCGCATATATCAGATCTTATGCAAAATATCACAGCGCTGCGGCCCCATGCAACCCGCTTCGCGGACCAGCCGCCCTGCGCGGCGTAAAATCATTAGGCGTGACGATTGCTTTTTCACGCGGATGGATATAGACTGTTCACATATCGTACATAATCGACATATCGGCGTCATCTGAAATAACGGAGATGGTCTTTTGGAAGTACGTATAAAAAATACGCGGCTTGCCGGGCAGACCGCGGTCATTACGGGGGCGTCTTCAGGCATAGGCCGCGAGCTTACGAAGCTTCTCATTTCACGTTATGGCTGCAGCGTTATCGGGCTGGCCAGAAATGAGGAAAAGCTCAAGGGGCTCTCGGAGGAGCTGGGGAACCTGAGCGGTCGTTTTTCCTGGCGTGTATTCGATGTTTCCGAAAGGGCAAACTGGCGGAAATTTGCCGCCGAGCTTGCCGGGAGCGGAACGCAGGTCAATATGCTTTTTAACAACGCGGGAATAATGCCTCCCGTAGCAAGATTCGAAACGGCTGAAAAGGATCCCGATAACTGCGCTTTTCGTGTGATGAACACCGATTTTTATGCTTCGCTTTACGCTGTGTGGGAACTGCTGCCGCTGCTTCGCCGGTCGGGCGAGGCGTGTATCGTCAACATATCCAGTGCGGCGGCCTTTGTATCGCTGCCCGGTACGGCGATGTACTGCGCGGCGAAGGCCGCACTCAGGGCGTTTTCCGAATGCCTGGCCCAGGAACTCGGCGGCGGCGTTTTTGTCGCTACCGTCTGTCCCGGATTCGTTCGGACCGACCTTTTTCGAAATCAGAGTGAGGAGTGCATGACGCGTCTGGTTCTGAGCTTCTGCATGCAGCCTGCTAAAGCAGCCTTGAAAATAATACGCGGAGTCATAAAGCGCCGCCACATGATCGTGCCGGGGGCGGACGCGAAGATAATGCGGTTCCTGCACGGCCTTTTCGGTACAGCGGCGCTTGACCTTTTCGCTTTCCTGCTCAGAGCCTCGCATATAAAGCTCTACTCAGAGGTTTTTACCGAACTGCCCTGCGGTGCGGACGACCAAAGCGATCAGCAGACCGCTGCCGCAAACTGAATAAGCTTCGCGCAAAGATAACCGCAGGCCCGTTTTATAATCGGAGGTGCATTGCCGATGAAAATAATGATAGTCGGCGGAACAGGGCTTCTCGGATACCACACCGCGCTCGCGGCTCTCGCCGACGGGCACGAGGTCGCTTCCTTCGGCATAGACGATCTTGATCTTGCCGGCTGGTATCCGCCGCGGATAAAGGTATCGTTCGGGGACATTTTTAAAATGTCCGAGGATGAGCTTATCCCCGTTTTCAAAGGATATGAAGCGTTTGTTTACTCCGTAGGGCCGGACGACAGAGTCACCCCGCCTGCGCCCGCGTATGAGTTTTTCCGCTTGAGGCTGGTAGAGCACTGCGCCAAGGTGTTTCGCGCCGCCCGCCGCGCGGGGGTAAGGCGTGCTGTGGTATTTAACTCCTATTTCGCGTATTTTGACAGGATGTATCCGGAAAAGAAGCTTTCCGAACATCATCCGTACATCCGCTGCCGCGTGGAACAGGCTTCCGAGCTGCTTTCACAGGCCGGAGAAATGGAAGTGATGATACTTGAACTGCCCTATATATTCGGCTCAATGCCCGGCCGCGCTCCGCTCTGGGGGGACGTTTTAATAGAGCGTTTTTTCCGTTTTCCCGCCGTTGTTTTCCCAAAGGGAGGCACAACGATGATTACGGCGAAGCATGTTGGAGAAGCGGCGGTCGGCGCGCTCAAATACGGCGAGCCGGGCGCCCGATACCCGATAGGCGACGAAAACCATAATTATCGAATCATGCTCGAAGCGATGCTCGAGGGGCTTGGGATGAAAAAGCCGATATTTCAGATCAGCGCCGGGATTTGCGCAGCCGGGGCCGCGCTCATGGAAAAGCATAGCGCGGCAAAAGGCCTTCAGTCAGGTCTGAATTTGAAGCGGCTGATGCTTGATATCATGTCTGAGGAACTGTATATACCCGACGAGATAAACGAGGCCAACTCAGAGCTCCTTCGCTTCGGACGAGGGGGAGTGCGCGAGGGCATACTGGAAGCCGTGCGCGCGGCTTATCCGGACGGCTTTCGCAGGAAGGGATAAACAGTATTAATACAAAACTCCTTAATATGGGATAAGCGGCCATGTGGGCGTTTTGCACTCACGTCCTTCTAAAAAAGCACGCGCGGGGTCAAGGCCTCGCGCGTGTAATGTGTGTAATGTCTGATTATCAGGTGATGAATTTATGGATTTAATACTGATATCCGATAATGAGATAGAACTCAGACAGAAGTATGGCATCATGAAACGCTGTGCTTTATCCGACTTTGCTTCGGCATAACCGAATTATTTAAATTTAGCGCTTGACAAATTAGAACATTTGTACTATCATCTGTTATGTCGACGTTTGTATCTTCATGAAGATAATACATAATCGTATAAAAAGCGAAAAAGAAGCTCCTATGCGGAGTTTCCCGCGGCGCGTACCCAAAAACGCGGGGAAGGAGACTGAATCATGACAAACAAAAGCTTCCCACAATTCGTTTCTCCCGTCCCCGCAGAGGTGAGCATTGCCCGCCATTCGTTTCCCACCGCGCTCGACTATGCGGACACTGTCCGCCTGCCGTCTTTAAGCCTCGCCCTCGCGCGTGCACATCATGCGGGTGTGTCATGCGGGTGCATTGCGCGGATGCATTGCGCGGATGC
>JAAYBW010000300.1 GCA_012729975.1 Clostridiales bacterium | reverse complement strand
GTCTGCATATGCGCAGATAAATCCCGGACAGGCGTTTTCAGCGCGAAAGGACGACCCTTTCCTCGATATGGCGGTCAACGGCATCTGGTGGATAGACGCTGACGGCAATACCGATTTTATAACGGGCTCACTGGCGAAGCTTTTCGGATATCTGCCCGATGAGATGCACGCCAAGAGCATTACCGCGTTTCTGCAGGCCGGTGACGCGGATACATTCATCGAACTGCTTAATAGCTGCGCCGACGGCCAGCCCAGATACCAGCGGCTCGGATTCGTTCACAAAAACGGAAGCATAATCGCAATGCAGATACGGACCCATACGATCTTCGGCGCTTCAAGACATTTTGCCGGGCTTATCCTTAATTTGGAGGACACGGCGAATCTGGCTAAAACGGAAAAGGCTCTTTTCTATCGCCTGTCGATGGAGGAGATGATAGCCGATATATCCAGCAGATTCGTGGGTATCAAATATAAAAAGATCGACGGAGAAATCGTCAACTCCCTTAAAAAGATCGAAGAGTTCATGGGTGTTCGGGACAGTTCCGTACAGCTGACTCTTGACCCTTCCTACGAGGAGAAAGCGCCGGGGACAGCTGACATATTGATCTGGCAGTCATCAAATTCATCCGACTCCTCCCTGACCGGGGTTCCCGCGCAGCCTTATAAATCGGAGGAGAGTCTTACCATCCCTCTCTTAGCGGGCACAAGACCGATCGGAGTTTTCAGATGCACTCAGAGCACTTATACAAAAGAGTGGATGAGCGAGGACATCCGACTTATCCAGTTAGCCGGTGAGATATTTATCAACGCGATAACCGGCAGAGAAAATCAGCTTAAGCTGATCCTGAGCGAAGAGAGGCTCAGAGTTACGCTAAACTCGATAGGAGACGCCATCATAGCCATAGACGAAAACAACGTTATACAAATGTTCAACAGCACGGCGGAGCATCTTATCGGAATCAATAAATATAATGCCCTCGGCAAATATCTCAATGAGATATTCATTACCCGCCTGGTTTTGGAAAACCCCGAAAAGCCTGACGAAACGTCCTATACAAAGCTCGAGGCGCTCGACGGGCAGAGCCGGTTTATATCCGTTCAGAGATATCCCATAACCGATACGGACAAGAATATATACGGAGAGATAATTATCTTCTCAGACGTCTCTGAAAAGAAGAAAAGAGAAGATGAAATCCGTTACATCAGCTTCCATGACACCCTTACCAACCTTTATAACAGAGTGTTTTTTGAAGAAGAAATGCGCCGCCTCGACGTCAAGCGCCAGCATCCTATAACCATTATCATGGGTGACTGCAACGGCCTGAAAATCACAAACGACGTCTTCGGGCATTATGAGGGTGACAGGCTTCTTGTAAGGACAGCCGAGATTCTTCTCAAATCGACCCGCAAGGAGGACGTGGTCGCCAGATGGGGCGGAGACGAGTTTGTCATAATACTTCCGAAAACGGATGAAAAGACGGCAAGCCAGATACGCGAAAGGATACTGGAGACCTGCGAAAACACCGATATGCATCCGGTGAAGCCGAGCCTCGCGCTCGGCAGCGCCACAAAGGCCGACGACAGTGTGACAATGGATACGCTGCTAAAAGAGGCCGAGGAGCGAATGTACCGTCACAAGCTCCTTGAGAGCAAAAGCGCACGGAACTCAATTATATCGTCGTTTGAGAAAATGCTTTATGAAAGAAACTATGAAACCGAAGAACATGCCAAGCGTATGCAGGATATGGCGCATTCCTTTGGCCTCTACGTCGGCCTTTCAGACGATGAACTGGACAACTTCTGCCTCCTCGCCGCCCTGCATGACATCGGTAAAATAGGAATCCCGGACCATATTCTGCTAAAGCCGGGAGAACTCTCCAGCGATGAGTGGGCGCAGATGAAAAAACACTCCGAAAAAGGCTTCAGCATAGCCAATTCGACAGGAGAACTAAACAATATCGCGGACCTGATTTTATACCATCACGAGAGATGGGACGGCACCGGTTACCCGCAGGGCCTGCGCGGAGAGGAAATACCCAGGCTTGCCCGCATGCTTTCCGTCATTGACGCTTATGATGTCATCACCCACGCCAGACCTTACAAGGAACCGCTTAATAAGAGCGATGCGCTTCTTGAAATAGAACACTGCGCCTCTACCCAGTTTGATCCCGCTTTGGTCAAATCCTTTGTAATGCTTATGCGCGCAAAGGACAGGGAGGCGGCTTATCAAAGCTGAAACAGGGCGATCCCGAACAGAAAAAACCGCAGCGCGGCGTTTCGCTTAACGCTTTGCGCTTAGCAGTATTAACAACTGCCGGGACTCACATGTAAAATAAGGCTGCGGACCGGCGTCCGCAGCCTTTTTGCGGTGCGCCCGGCATGGGCGCGGTCTAACGGGTGAAAGTCCCGAACGCGCCCGGTAGCGGGAAG
>JAAYBW010000299.1 GCA_012729975.1 Clostridiales bacterium | reverse complement strand
AGCGTAGGGCGAACCTGCGTCCCGCAGGGTGACTGTGCAGTATTCCGAAAGATGGTCGGTGGTGATGGTAACGGTGTTGTCGGTGGTGTTTACGGTGTAGTCCACAAGCTCCCATTCGCCGGTTTCCGGGTTGTAATGCTCCGCAAGCATGGAGCCTTCCTCATCGGCAGAATCGGTTTCACTTTCATCATAGGGTAGCGTGATAGTCAAAAGGCCGTCAAACTCGGTGCGTTCACCGGCTGAAATATCATAGACCGTACGTATGCCGCCCTCTATGCTGTCACTGTCGGCGGACAGCTCCTTTACCGACACCTTTTCTCCGTCCATTGCGTTATATGGGCCAAAATCCACCGTCACGCCGCTATCGGTCGAAACTGCGGTCTGCCCCTCCTGCAAGATAAAGCTATCGTTTTTCTGTACGGAAGGGCGCTTAATACCGCCTCCCACCATAAACCCCGGCCAGCCGTAGAGAGCCACCGCCGTCATCTGTACGACGAGCAAAACGGACAACACAATACATAGCACATTACGCCCACTGTTGCTTTTCGGCGCTGCGGCGCTTTTTTGTTTTGGCGTCGCAACGGGCGGAGTATATTCTTGAGGCTGCGCCTCGGTTACAGGCCGTGGCTGCGGCACAGGTTTCGGCTGTGCCGCGGGAACAGTATTTGCGGGCGCGTCAGGCGCCTCCGCGCCGCATTTGGCACAGAAGCGGGCGCCGGCATGAAGCTCCTTGCCGCAATTCGTACAATATTTTCCCATATCTGCACCTCCTTATGGCCGCACCAGCGCTACAAGCGCCGGGATCCCGTCGGGCGTATCCATTGTGCCGACGGCGTACTGTTTTCCGTTAAGCTCGTAGAACTGCGTCAGGTGTATGGTTCCCGCACCGGATGCCCACAGGCCGCCGTTTTCCCACTTGCCGCTAAAGACGGTATCCTCCATATCCGTTTCATCAAAGCTCTCGCCCGTGTTTGCCCAAAATATGCTGTACCAGTCGAAGGTAAGGCTCAAATCATCCTCAGTGCCTGCAAGCTCAATGTTGAGATGCTCTATGGCGTACGAGTCAAATTCATTGTTCGGATCATAGAAGATCAGTGCTTTCCAGCCCCCAGTTAGCGCACTTATGTTGCCTATGGTATTTGCATCAGACGGAACACCATTATAAAGCACATCCTCCGTGTACCAAAGAAAGTCCTCCAGGTCGGGACGTTCCTCTGTGGACCAATCAACGGGTAGAGCTTCAGACGCATGGCTTTGCGGTGTATCCACCTGGGGAGACGCGTTTACAGGCTCCGGCATCTGCGTCGCAATCGGTGACACCGATTCAATAGCAACCAGGGGAACTGTCGTTCTCATCTCTCCTTGAAAATTGGCTGGTATGGTGATAATGCCAAGCACGAGCATGAGCAGGTTGGCCGCTATGAGCACAATCATGAATCCCCTTTTTCCTTTGCTGGCAGGGAAAGTGCTTCTATTTGTCATCCGCGTTACCCCTATTCTTTGTGTTCATTTTGATATACTGCCAATCAAAGATATCCGCCATTACGCCGGTTTCATGCCACAGCTTTTGAGCGGCATCCAGTACCGCCTGCTTTTGAGTCATGCCGTGCAACAGCTCTACCCGCATGGTCTGATCCTTATCGCCAAAGGTCAGGGCCATCCGCTCCTGATCAATTTGAACGGCCCTCAGGCGCGCGCCATGCACCCCGTCGAGGCCCCATCGGTAGATTCTGCTGCCGATGAGCATGCCAAAGGTAGATACCACAGTTTCCTCGGTGTCGGCTTGCCTGAGGCTGCCTTCCGTTGAAATAAGAGCCGATGGTACCGCAAGGATGCGATTATCCCAAATAAGCGTTGCGTCATAGAGCAGACGGCTCTGCCTCACCAATAACACAAGAGAGATAAGGCTGATCGCTCCAAAAACGAAAACCGCTTCTGACATGAACGCCATGCCGAGCCACGCCGCCAAACAAATACCGGCGGCAAGCGACAAGGCATATGCATTGCGCCGTCTGCGGATCAATTTCATTGGAGTCAACCCTCCTCCAGATATTTATTTTAGGGAAGGATGACTCAAAAAGCATCGTTCGAAAGGATGAATTTACAGAAAAAGCCCCTCACCCGTTTGGGTGAGAGGCCGGTTAAACCCAGTATTTATGCGGTTTGATGGTTCATCAGCCGGTTTGATTTTTCAGCAGGGTGCTGATGAGCTCCGCACGGCTCCCTACATCGTATTTTGAAAAAATACTTCTTGCGTGTGTTTT
>JAAYBW010000298.1 GCA_012729975.1 Clostridiales bacterium | reverse complement strand
CTTCTTTGCTGTCCTCCACGGGGAGTTCGCTTATACGGACCACGCGGTCATAAGTCTCCGCGATCGCGATTATTCTTGAAAGCAGGGGTATTTGCTGTCCTTTAAGGGCTCTGGGATATCCGGTTCCGTCCCAGTTTTCGTGGTGTCCGTATACATATTCGGCAAGGTCCAGAGTCTCATCAAAAAGGTTCAGTATACGGTAGCCTACCGCCGGATGCTGCCGCATTTCCTCCCGCTCTTCCTCTGTGTGAGTATCCTTCGAAAGAATGCTGTCGTCGAGGACTATCTTTCCTATGTCATGATGGTAAGCGGCGCGTATGAGCTTGTTGATTTCGGTTTCCGACAGTTTGAGCTCGTATCCCATATCGGAGCAAAGAGCGCTGACATTCAGCGAATGCTGCCTTTCGGATAAGCTTTTTGAATGCAGAGTCTCGATGATGCTGCCGATAATGTCCTTGCTTATTGTCTTGCGATTCATGGTTTTATCCTTGTACATCGCGTTTTCCGCGTTTGCTATTATCTCATCAAGAGACTGCTCGTGGCTTGTTTTCACATCGAGGCCCAGTGAAATGCTGCACCTTATGGCTTCTACACGCGCGTCGGAAAATCCGAGTCTTATGCGATCGAGAACCTTCCCGGCGTTTTCTTCGTTAGTTTTCGGAAGCAGTATTATGAACTCGTCACCGCCTATTCTGGAAACCGTATCGCTTTCTCTGGCGGATTTGCGCAGGATCTCGGAGGATTTTTTAATAAGCTCATCACCCGCGGAATGGCCGAAAATGTCGTTTGTCATCTTCAGCCCGTTCACATCGGCAAAAATAACTGACATCGGCAGATTATCCGGAATGTCGATCAGCGTGCGGCTTTCTTCAAAGCGTCTTCTGTTGATTAGCCCGGTGAGAGGATCGTACCAGCTTAAATACTGGATATCAGATTCTTTTTGCTTTCGCTCGGTTATGTCCGTGAAGGTTACTACCGCGCCGATGATCTCTCCGTTTTTTATCTTCGGGAACGAATGGTATTCGGTGTCAAAGAAAGTACCGTCAGAACGCCAGAAGACCTCGTCATCCACATGCGAGCCTTCGCCCTTGATATAAGATTTAAATATCCTGCAGTTTTCAATCGGGTTTGGAGCTCCGTCTTTCAGGCTGTGATGTATCCGGTCATGCATATTCCGGCCGAGAAGATCCGATTCGTCATTATAGCCCAGTAAGGCAAGACAGCTTTTGTTGCAGAAGGTGCAGTTGCCGTCCAGGTCAAGTCCGAATATGGCCTCTCCCGCGGAGTCAAGAATCAGGCGAAGATCATTTTGATTATTCTCCAGCTGCAGATTCGTATCTTTAAGGGTGTCCCATGCCTCTTTTCTGCTTTTTTCGAAAAAGGCTATTATCAGCACCATGCTGATTGTAGCCCCGGCAATATTAGATATAGACTGCAGATTAAATTCCGCCGGAGTCCGGGAGTCCTGGTAAAAGATAAAAAAGAAGAGCATGTAAACGCAATAAAGACCGACGAGTATTCCCGCGGGCTTGCTGCCAAGCAAAAAATACGCGACGGACGGCAGAACCGCCAGCCAATAGAAAGCGTAGTTTTGATTTTGTACGACATGAAAGTAAGCCGTAATGCTGATAATTATCACTCCGACCGCGATGTAAGCGGCCGGCTTGTAATTATTGGTTTTCTTAAAATATATAAAAGTCGACAGTGATAATACAAACGAAATCACGTTGCCCACCGCGACGAGGGTCTTGAAGATAAATATATTAACCAGCGCGAAGTAGGCGCAGACAATCAGCATTATTATAAGTATGAAGTTTAAAACATACGATTCCCTGTAATAGAGGTCTGTTTTTTTGATCTTTTCGCTGTTTCTCAAATACTTGTCTATCCAAGCGAAGCGTTTTTTCATCACTTGCTTACCCCCGGCCGCTGCGATTTATTCT
>JAAYBW010000297.1 GCA_012729975.1 Clostridiales bacterium | reverse complement strand
TTTTTGCTTTTTTATAAGATTATGCGGTATGGTATCTTCATGAAGACAAGGTGTTTGGATGTGCGCGCATGACAGCTGAACATCCCGCGCGAGATTGATCAACCGTCGAAAGTCAGAGGAATATGCAGAATCTCAATAATTACTTGAGCGGCATTGTCATTATACTCAATCAATAATAGAGTGTCAAGCGTTATTTTATATTATCTCAATGAAATTTTGATTATAAACTAAAAAATAACCGGCTATACCGCAGAGCGGCTGAGCCGAATGAAATGCCGCGCGGAGCTGTCGCAGAATGAAAATTTTCGCAGCTCCTTTTTCATGCCCCGGAACGAGAAAAATGCGGCAGCAATCAGCACAAGGTTGAAACTATCGCAAACTTTTTCAGAGCACACGTTAATTTCGCCTGCTCAGAAGGGTCAAATGTTCAGTTTTGTTGAAACTAGGCTGTATCTTTAGTGAACAACTGCATTCCCGTACGGTTTTGCTGTATCTTGGAAAGGCAGCCGGGTATTTGTGTACCCGGCTGCTATATTGTATTCGAGGTTATTCGCCACAATTCATATTCTCGCCTTCTCGCCGAATCGAGCGAATATTCGCCGTAAATTCGCTATTTGCGATTAACAGGGCGAATTTTACGGATATAAAATAGTCAGGATTATGTAAGGAGGCGCTCCGATGAATTTTGAAACCGAAAATATTGAATTCAAATCTCGGTTCACTGAGGAAATCTATAAACACTGTCATCTGCAGGTATTTCATTTTCTGTGAAGATTTCGTCAATTTTCAGTTGCACAACCCGGTTTGTTGTGACATAATTCTTACCGGTAATATTTGATTTCACACATTGATTTTACCAAAAAGAAGAAGCCTTGGCGACTGTTTTCTGCAGTTTTTACTGCTACAGCACCATGGCTTCTTCTTTTTCTAGGGGCTATATTCTGCTGCAGCTCCAGAGTTTGTTTTCAGCTCTTATTACCTTTTCTCAGCGTCGTCCCGCAAGGCCGCGCGTCTTATCTTACCGTTTATGGTTTTCGGAAGAACGTCGACAAATTCAATAATACGCGGATACTTATACGGTGCCGTTTGATCCTTGACATATTCCTGAAGCATTTTCACGGTTTCATCGCCGCGGTTATAACCGGGTGCGAGCACTACCGTTGCCTTGACAACCTGCCCGCGTATCTCATCGGGGGCTCCGGTCACAGCGCATTCGAGCACAGCGGGATGCTCCAGGAGTACCGACTCAACCTCGAACGGCCCTATTCTGTATCCGCTCGATTTAATGATATCGTCGTTTCTTCCCACAAAGAAGATATACCCGTCCTCATCGCGCCACGCGGTGTCGCCGGTATGATACCACCCGTCATGCATGGCCTCCCCTGTCTTCTCTTCATTTTTATAATAGCATCTCATCAAACCGTCCGGATGAGGCTCACAGCATATTACGATCTCTCCTGTTTCACCGGGCGGGCATGAGTTGCCGTCGGCATCGAAAATATCCACTTTGTACAGCGCGGACGGCTTGCCTACCGAGCCCGCCTTCGGCTTCATTCCGGGTATGTTGCATATAGTCACCGTTGTTTCTGTCTGACCGAAGCCCTCCATAAGAGTCACTCCCGTCGCGTCGCGCCAGCCGTAGAACACGTCCGGATTAAGAGGCTCGCCGGCTATCGTGCTGTATTTAAGCGCCGAAAGATCATGTTTTGTGAGGTCTTCCCGCAGGAAAAAGCGGTACATGGTCGGCGGGCAGCATAAAGTCGTAACCCGGCACGAAGAAATGACGGACAGTATATCGGATGCGCTGAACTTATCAAAGTCATAAGTCAGCACGCAGGCCTCCATGATCCACGCGCCGTAAAGCTTCCCCCAGACCGCTTTCCCCCAGCCCGTATCGGCTATGGTGAAGTGTACGCCGTCCGGGTCGACGTTTTGCCAGTGCTTTGCTGTAAAAAGATGCGCAAGTGCGTACTTGTGGTTATGAAGCACCATCTTCGGATAACCGGAGGTGCCGGATGAAAAGTATACGAGCATAGGGTCGTCAACGTGAGTTTCGACCCGCTCGAGCTCCTCGGGAGCCCGCTCGGTCAATTCATCCAGATCCAGCCAGCCCTCCCGCTTTCCGTTAACGCTCAGTTTAAGCTCCAGAGTGGGACAGCTTTGCGCCGCTTCGTCAATCGCGTCCGCCACATCCCCCGTCAGGGTGCAGATGACCGCCTTGGCTCCGCAGGCCTCGATCCGGTATTTCGCGTCATGAGCCTTGAGCATATTTGTGGCGGGGACGATAACGGCTCCGAGTTTATGCAGCGCGGGAGCCACAAACCAGAACTGGTAGTGGCGCCTTAAAACCACCAGAACCATATCGCCCTTTGAGATTCCCAGAGCTCTCAGAGCGTTTGCCGTTTTGTCGGAGTATTTTTTTATATCCGCGAACGTGAAAAGTCTGCGGTTTCTCTGCTCGTCAAGCCAAAGCATCGCAGGACGATCGGGATCGTTTCTGCCTATATCATCCACAATATCATAGCCGAAATTGAAGTTGTCCGGATACTTTAGGCTAAAGCCGGAGAGGATGCCGTTCGCGTCGTATGTTTCATTTGCATACCTCAAGTTTATGTTCCTCATATTAATCCTCCTTTTCGGCTTTCATCACAAGGGCAAGGAAAACGCATTCGCGCCCCCCCGTCGCTATCATGCCGTGGCCGTTTCCCGAATCATAGTAGACCGAGTCTCCCGCGTTTAATGTTTCGAGCTTGTCGCGGTATGCAAACCGAAGACTGCCCTCAAGCACATAGTTAAACTCCTGTCCTGCGTGTGTGTTCATTTCTATCGGCTTTGTTTGTTCCTCCTCGCTGTACGGCGCGCGTACGAGAAAAGGCTCGGCTATCTTTCCGCGAAAATTAGCCGCCAGGTGATTATAAACAAAACCGCGCCCGCGCTTTATAGGAAGCCCCTTGCCCGCGCGCACAATCGTATAACCCGTCAGGTGGGGGTTTTCACCTGTAAGAAGCTCGATCATGTCCACGCCGAATCTTTCGGCACAGTGGTATAAAAATGTAAATGAAAAGTCTCTTCTGCCGGCTTCACATTCAAGATATTCCTCGGTCGTCACTCCGGCCGCCTGTGCCATCTGCTCTGCGGATAAGCCGAGTATGTCCCTCAAGGTCGCTATTCGCTGCGCAATCTCGATAATTTTCGGTTCCACAATATCTGCCTCCTAAAAAATAAATAAACGTCCGTCCCTGTATGGGACGGACGTTAAATCCGCGATACCACCCATATTG
>JAAYBW010000296.1 GCA_012729975.1 Clostridiales bacterium | reverse complement strand
TTACCTCCGAGGGGTCTCTTTGCTCGATGTCGATATGTTCACCGGATGACGTGTTGAGGTCTATGGTGGAGACAGGCGCGAAAACATAAAACGGTATGCCGTATCTCTTCGCGGCTATCGCTGCGGCGAGCGTTCCTATTTTGTTGGCGGTGTCGCCGTTGGCGGCGACCCTGTCCGCGCCGGTAAACACGGCCTGCACGAGACCTCTTTTCATGGTGCTCGCGGCCATATTGTCGCACTGGAGCGTTACATCGACACCGGCGGCCTGAAGCTCGAAGGCCGTAAGGCGGGCACCCTGCAGCAGCGGGCGGGTCTCATCGGCGTAGACGCGAAAGTTGTATCCCCTTTGCTGACCCAGATATATGGGGGCCGTAGCCGTGCCGTAGCGGATTGTGGCAAGCTTTCCCGCGTTGCAGTGAGTGAGTATTCCCCAACCCGGCCGGGCCAGCGTAAGCCCGTGCTCGCCCATCATTCTGCAGGCCTCGGCGTCCTCATCCATAATAGCCTGCGCTTCGCTTCTCATCGCAGCTATAAGCTCGCCGCGCGCCATATCGCGGCAGGAAAGAAATCTCTTGTACATACGCTCCGAAGCCCAGAAGAGGTTTACCGCCGTGGGACGCGCGCTTGCGAGGTATCCCTTTTCCTTTATAAAGGCGGCGTGCATTTCATTAAAATCATCGGAATAGACGCGCCTCACGGCAAGATACGCTCCGATGGCGGCCGCCGCGCCGATAGCCGGGGCGCCGCGCACCCGAAGCGAGCGAATCGCTTCCCAGATCTCCTCGCGGCCCGAAAGAGAAAGCAGCTTTACCTCCCCGGGCAGCAGCGTTTGATCGATTATGACCATGCTCTCCCCGTCAGGGTGTATTGCGACAGTATCGATATCGTGAATATTCATCGAGCAGTTCCTTTACAGCTTTATAGGGTAGCCCGGGCATCGGGCGATCCCTATCGGTATTTTACACTCACCCGCTCTCCGGCGCAAGCCGACTATTGAAATCCACACCGGTGGGGGCTAATATATCAGCGAAAGGGTGAGAGCGAATGGATTTTTTATCTCTGCCGGGTATGAGCGAATACATCGAGACCACACGGCTGCTTTATCGTCACGGATGGGCGGAGGGCAGCGGCGGCAACATAAGCATGGTGCTTGACGGAGTGCCCGAGGACGCGCCCGTGAAAGCCGTTTTTCCCCTGTCGCCGGACACACCCGCGCCGGAGGGGCTGAGCCTTGTTATAACGCGCAGCGGAAGCTATATGAAAAGCATAGCGGCGGATCCGGAGGCCGATCTGTGCGTTCTGAGGATACGCGGCGGCGGCGCGGAGCTTCTCTGGGGCCTTAAAAAGGGCGGCAGACCGAGCAGCGAGCTTTCTTCCCACCTTCTCGGGCACGAGGCGAGGCTTGCTGCCGACCCGAAACACCGGGTTTTGATGCACACGCACGCTACGCATTTAACGGCCATGACGGCGGTGCACCCGCTCGACGAGAGAAGCTTTACGCGAACGCTCTGGCAGCAGTGCAGCGAATGCATGATATTTTTCCCCGACGGGGCGGGTGTTTTGCCCTGGATGCCCTGCGGCACGGACATGATCGGCAGGGCGACGGCCGAAAAGCTGCGAGAGTTCCGAATGGTTATATGGGCTCAGCACGGAGTGTTCGGCGCGGGCTCTTCCCCCTTCGAGGCGCTGGGTCTTATAGAGATCGCCGACAAGGCGGCAGAGCTTTATCTATTGACGGCGCAGCTGTGCGTTATAAACTCCATACCGGACGAGGGGCTCAGGAGATTGGCCGAGGTGTACGGAGTGACTCCCCGGGAGGGCTGGCTGGATATATAAGCTTCGGACGCGCCGCGAAACGGAAATGTTTGCGGCGCGTCCATTGACATCTCTGCCTCGACAGTGTATATTGTGTATACACGCTATATACAATCAGGGAGGATGCGCTTATGGATATTCTGACGGTCGGCAACCTTCGAAAGAGCTATCCCGGCTTCGAGCTGAAAAATGTGACTTTCTCACTTGAGGAAGGCTACATTATGGGCTTTATAGGCCGAAACGGCGCG
>JAAYBW010000295.1 GCA_012729975.1 Clostridiales bacterium | reverse complement strand
CTTAAAAGGATTGCCGCGGGGAAATCTGCCTTGCGCATATACAGTCCCGCGCTATGAGAACATATCGGCCTTGATAAACCGTATTATACATGAATCTCTCGGATATTGCCAGCAGTTCGCCTGCTTATGAGCAAAAATGACCGCAGTGCAGAGGGCACCTTATTTTGACAACATTGCCCGGGGTATCTGCTTCTTTTCCCTAGCAGTAATAAAGTAATCTATAGCCGATCGTGCCTGTGAGCATGCCGGCTATTTTTTCAGCCATCGAAAGAAGCATACCCGAGGCTGCCTTATATATAGGGTATTGCCATATGTCGAATCCGGTCATATGCTTGATAATCGGAGAGAATTGTGGTAGCCTTGACAGTGTAGAGCCGCGGCGGACCGGCCCGGCTTTTTCCGCATATAACGAGGCAGTTTCGTCGTGGTGTACGGCCAAATCAATATCTCCGGGAGGAATCATGAAGTATCTGACTATAAACGGCAAAAAGGAACCCTGTCCCGCCTTTCCGCATCATAAGCGGTATATATACGAGGTCAAACGTTTTTTTCGACCAAAAAGCTTTATGACCCATGTTTTCATGGACCGTTTTATAGCGCTCGGAGAACTGCTCAGGGGCCTGCGCAACGGCACCCCCATCCCCCGTGTGCTGCTTATCGACCCGACAAGCAGCTGCAATCTTCACTGCAAGGGCTGTTGGGCGGCTGACTACGCAAAGGGCGACAACCTCAGCCGCGAAAAGCTCGACGACCTGTTCACGCAGGCTGAAAAGCTCGGAATTAGATATATAATGCTATCCGGCGGAGAACCTCTCATGCGAAAGGAGGACATTTTGCTCCTTTGCCGCGAGCATCCGAAGCTCGTTTTTGGCGCGTTCACAAACGCGACACTTGTTGATGAAGCCTTTGCCGACAGCATGGCGCAGCTTGAAAACCTGATGCTGTTCATCAGCATCGAAGGGACAAGGGAGGAGACCGATTTTCGGCGCGGCGAGGGAGTATACGACAGGGCGCTTGAGGCAATGCGGCTATTAAAGGAGAGGAACCTCGCTTTCGCGTTCTCAGCCTGCTATCACGCCGGAAATTATCTCACCATAGCCGGTGATGATTTTCTCGACGACATGCGGCGCAGAGGCTGCTGGTTCGGATGGCTTTTTAACTACGTGCCTGTCGGAAAAGACGCGGATATCTCTTTGGTATGCAGCGCCCAGCAGCGCACCCATGTCGCGAAGCATATCACCGATTACTGTCAAAGGCACGATTATTTGATCATTGACTTCTGGAATAACGGACACACGGCATACGGCTGCGCGGCCGCCGGCAGCGGTTTTACTCACATCAACGCGAAAGGCGACGTTGAACCCTGCGCTTTCTGCCACTATTCCGACTCGAATATACATGACATGACGCTTGTCGAGGCGCTAAGGTCTCCCTTTTTCACAAAATTCAGGGCCTGGCAGCCTTTTTCGGACAATCCCTACCGCTCCTGTCCGATGGTCGACGTGCCGGACGCGCTTGTCTCAGTCGTCTCCGGTACCGGCGCATGTTCTACCCATTACTCAGCTCCGGAGACAGCGGAAGAGCTCATCGCGAAAACGCTTCCCGGCGCCGAAGGCTGGAAACCGGCAGCGGAGACACTGATGGGCGGAATGAGCCCGAAGAGCCTTATAATACATCGCATTTACGTACGATTCCTGCGCTTCAGACGCAGAATTACCGATGAACGCAGAAAATAGCAGCATCACCAGCGCGAATACAGGAGGGAGTTTTAGATATGTCATCGCTGAAAATACACGGATATTACCGCAGACTGTGCCTGATCCTATGCGTCGCGATTATTGCCGGCATCCTTTCGTCATGCGGAGGCCTGCCCCAAATCGTACCGGCAGACACCGACAGACCGGGACATACTCATACAGACCATACGGACAAGCCCGAACCCACAGACTCCGTAGCATCCGAAACCGAAAAGCCCGACCCGACTCCGGAAAGCACGCCGATCCCTGAAAGCCGGCGTTTTGCCGAGGGTATCGGGCAGGTACTGACAGACGCTTTCGGGAAGAGCGATACTCTTACCGCGGCGCGCCTGGATTTTCTGTTCAGCCCCGGTCTCCCGGCGGATAGCGAAAGCACCGGATACACGAAATCCACGGTCAACCTGACTAGTCCGCAGGAAGATACCGACAATCTTATAATCATAATGGAATCCTTCCACAGCGCGGTGAACTCGGATGCCGCCTCCATAGTCAGCATTCAGAGCGGCAGCGAGGTGGCGCAGAGCGGAGGCGTTTATTTTACCGGTCCGTCAATGCTTATCAAGAGCGGCAATGTGGAAACGCCTATGATTCTGCACACTTACGACTCCGCTGTCGCGGATTCCCTTCAGTCGCTTCCCGCGCTCGCCCGCTTCTCTTTTGTGCTCTCGGGAGACACCGAACCCAAGCTGAGCGCTGCAGCCTGGAATGAGGCCATCGACACATTTTTGACATCGCTTCTCTCGCAGGCGGCGGAATCGGACTTCGCCACATCAAAAGAGGCGATGACAATTGCCGGAACCGAAATGACCTGCGCCGCAAGCACTCTGTCGTTGGCCGGTAACAAGGCTCTTTCTGTGACGCGGGGATTTGCTTCCCTGCTTCGGCAGGATCCGTCACTGCGGTCGATGTTCATCACCTCCTTCAAGACGGGTGAGGATGAATATGGAATAACCGGTCTGGACGGCGTACTTCGCGATATTGACACTCTGCCCGCGGAGGAACTCACGGTCAGGTTTAAACTAATCGCAGCCGACCGACCCATAGGAATGCGGATATACGCGGCCACTGCGCAAAAGAGCTTTTTTGTGGAACTCCTTTTTTACGAAGACGGCTTCGCTCATCAAAACAACATAGTTTTCCGCGGCTTTGACGGCAGTGCGATGAGCATTGTGGATTCAAGCACGTCAATGGGCGGCGACAGTTACGAAGGCCAGCTTATATACGAGTCGTTATCCCCCGGAAAGATCCCGAGCGATAGCGCGGTCGTTGCCACTCAGAGCACGCTGACGGAAAACAGTTCAGACATTCAAGCTGAAATGACCTTCTACCGGGCTCCCGAGGACGCGGAGGAAGAGGCGGTGCAACTGAGCGGATACTCGAATTATTCCCAGGAAAAAAGCGGCGGAGATACTTTCGGCTACGCATCGGGCGAAATAACTGTCTCGTCATCCGACGAGGATACCACGCTCACATATGAGATGAATCTCGAGCAGTACGAGAATCCGGTTGCGTATACCGTGCCTGAATTTCTGCCGGCGGCGGGCACAAGCACCTCCGACAGGACGGCTCTTTTCGCCGCGCTGTCCGGCCCTGATCCCGAAACCTTCAGCCGCGCGCCGCTGACGATACGCCTGCTGGCCTCCGTCATGTTCCTGTTTATTTAACATGGAAACAAGACGCATGCTGTCCGCTGAGGGAATAGTAAGGCGGTACGGCTCAACTGCTGTCCTTCACGGCATAACCTTTTCCCTCGAGCAGGGAGAGTCGCTCGGCCTTTTCGGACCAAACGGCTCCGGCAAGTCGACTCTCCTTGATATACTCGCGCTCGCGGCCCGGCCTGACGGCGGAACCGTCCGCATGGACGGCATTAAAGCAGGCAGCTACGCTGCGAAGCTGCGGCGGCATATCGGATACGCACCACAGGAGATAGCGCTTTTCGAAGAGCTTACAGTAAGGGAAAACCTGCTGTGCTGGTCCCGCCTTCCCTCCCGTGAAGCCGGACGAAAAGCTCTTGAAACAGCCAGCTCCCTCAATCTCACCGACCTTCTCGGCAAGCGTGTCGGCGCGCTCTCCGGCGGCATGAAAAGAAGGGTTAATCTGGCCGTTGCCCTGCTTTCTGATCCCGAACTCCTGGTGCTGGACGAACCCTTTGCGGGGGTCGATGCCGAGCACACGGACTGTATGCTTGAGCTCCTGATTGAGAAAAAACGCCTCGGAGTTACACAGATACTCTCCGGACACTCGCCCGAGGCGCTGCTGCCCCTGATAAGCAGGGTCATGGTGCTCTCGGCCGGGCGCACGGTTTTTTTCGGCGATACTGCGTCTTTCCTCGATCAGGCGGAGGACGGGAACGCCGGCCGGGCGCTCAAAAAGGTTTTGGGATCAGCAAAATGAGATTTATGCTATACGACTTAAAGCGGATGTTTTCGGGCAAAGCTCTGGTTATTATGCTTTTGATTTCTCCGCTGGCCGTCATAATGATGTTCTCGGTGATATTTGCCCCAATGCTTTATACAGCTAAGGGGCTGCACTTCAAGCTAGCCGTATGTGACGAAGACGGCAGCGCGCCGGTGCGCGAGTTTATCAATCAGCTTGTCAACTCTCAGGCGCTGGCGGAACTGGTTGCCGTGTATCCGGTACCCACGACGGATCTTGGCAGACAGCTTGTGGAAAGCAACGACGTTTCGATACTCGTTCATATACCCGAAGGCTTGTTTGAAGATATGCGTGCCGGCAAGCCCGTGGAAATCACTATTTTCAGCAAGTCCGCGCACGCTTTGGAGGCCGAGCTTATTACCATGACGCTGGAGAGCTCGCTCTACGCTGTCGGAAAAGCTCAGAATCTTATGGAATCGGCGAAGGATTTTCTGGTTAAGAAGGATATCGCGTCCGAAGCGGCCGAGGAGTTTCTGAGCGAAGCGACAAAAAAGGCTATCTCAGAATATATGGAGCGGCGCGAGATTCTTGGAAAGAGCGGAACGGTTTCTCCGATGGGCGAATATATGCCTGTTGAGTACTATCTGAGCGCTGTTTTCTCGCTCTTTGCCGCCCTGGCGATGCTGCCCGTAATCCACTACACCGCGGCCGATTGCTCGGGAGCCATACTCCGCAGAGGTCTGGTGTGCGGACAGGGCAGTTTGCGTTTTTATATTGTTCGTCTCGTTTCGGGCATGCTGCTTGTCTTTTTGGTGCAGGTAATGCTCTTTCCATCGTCATTGCTGCTCGGCGCTGCCGGAAGCCTGCTTGGCGGCAGCTACAGCACGAGACCCGCGGCGACGATCGCCGTGATGCTTCTGTCTTCGCTTTGCTTTTCCTCGCTTGCCATAGTGATAAGCACATGGATCCCCGCGGAAAGGCCTGCTCTCTGGACCGGCTTTTTTCTGGTTTTGTTCATGGCCGTGGCGGGAGGCGCCCTTATTCCCGCGGGAGCTCTGCCCCTGTGGGCTGAAACCATCGGCAAATGGCTGCCGCTGCGGATTTCAATGCGCGCCTTGTCACTGTCTCTTTTCAATTACAACCGGGGACTGTTTATGCGCGAGGCTTTAAGGCTCGCAGCTTTCTGCGTAGTACTTCTGCCGGCGGGCTTTCTTGGGCTGCATGGAAGGGGGCGCGGAGCCTGAACCTTTTTCTTCTCTTCCGAGCCAGACTTATAAGCGCGCTGCGCAATCCACCGGCCCTTCTTTTTATAGTCCTTGCCATTTTCGTATCGTCCGCGGCCGCGCTGATAGCGCACGAAAAAGCCGCCGCGGAGCTCACCGTCGCCGTCGTTTCCGAGGACGAGGGCAAATCCGGCGCGCTCCTTATCTCCCTCCTACGTAATACCGGTTCCTTCTCCATGACTCAATTGCCGCGGGAAGAGGCGCTTTTGCGCCTCAGACAGGACAGGCTGGAAGCAGTCATAATAATACCCGCTGACTTTTCGGAGAAGATCGGGCGGGCGGAATTTCGCAACACGCTCAAGCTTTTCGTTTCGCCATCGTCGCAGGCGGCCGCGACTGTCAGCGAGCCTCTTGTTAACGCTGTGATGATGCTCTGGGTGCAGGAGTATGCTATCGATCAGACAGCCGCTTTTCTTCATGAGCAGAGTAAGGAATACAGCGAAGCCGACGAGCGCTTGCAGCGGAGCGGCATGGATGCCGTTTGGGAATCCGGAGCGCTCATAAGAGTGCAAAACATAGTGACGGATCAGGGAGAAACCGCGGCGGCGGACGGCGGGTCATACGGTTTTTTTGTTCGCTGGTACGGAGTACTGTGCCTGTTTTATCTGATAGTCAGCGCTACATGGGTCCTTGACACCGGTAAGCGAAGCCTTCGCAGCCGCATAGGGCAGACCGGCGTGAGCCGATGGGGAGTGATGCTCACAACGGGAGCCGCGCCTCTTACACTGTGCATTGCCGGGTATTTTATCGGTGGCGCAGTCTGCGCTTCGCTTATCGGAACATCTTTCACAGATGCCATGTCAACGGCAATACCTGTCTTGCTGTACCTTTTAGGCCTGATGGGCATAACACTGCTCACAGCCTCTCTGGCAAAAAGCACAATGCAGCTTATGTTTCTTGCACCGCTGCTGACTTTTTTAAACGGCATGCTCAGCGGCCTTTTTACTCCGCTTCCGGAGTGGGCTTATGTTCTGGAGGTCCTCTCGCGGGGTCTGCCCGGCAGGTGGCTTGCCCGCTCGTTTGCTGCTCCTCTTTCCTCGCT
>JAAYBW010000294.1 GCA_012729975.1 Clostridiales bacterium | reverse complement strand
TAACAAAGCGGCGTTCCCTCTCGCTCAGTATCCCTTCCAGCTCTTCCACCGTCATGTTTTCATATTCGGATTCAGCCAATGTCATACCCTCCTTTCACCGCAAAGCCGCTTGCGTACGTGCGCAAACACGCGCAAGGGTCGGCCCGTATCGCGTAAGGCACATTGCGCACAGCGCGATATCGTCTATGTGAAACATTCTCCCGGTCTTAACTCCGCATCCCCTGCACTTTTCTTTCCGCCGCTTTATGATTTTCATGTCTTTTTCTCCTCGTTTCGTTGTGTTCATATGTAGTTTTTGCGAAAATATCAATATTTCGTTGAGTGTTGTCGCCATTATACTCAACTGTTGTTTGAGTGTCAAGTGTTTTTTTGAAAATATTTCAATAATATTTTGATTTCCGTCAATTATTAATTGAGTACAATGGCAAATTTGCCCCCGGAACGAAAAAAAGCGCCTCCCCGGGGGGAAGCGCTCCGCGCTTTTATTCTAAAAAATATGGGCAGAGCAGCCTGGCTGTCTCAAACTGCTCTGCTCTCTATAGTTTTCGTTCTACTTTAAACTTGACCTTAATCTATTACTTATTCATTGTCAAAATCGGAAAAATCGTCCCTCGGATTATTTTACGAATAAGAAACTTTTAAAGTAATTTCTCCGCTTTCTTCTGCTCTTTTCGCAACATATTCAACTTCGTCAATTTCTCTTTTATAGGTAAAAAGAACATGCCCACCACTAGAAGATTCGGAGATACCTGAAATAACACCCGTGATTTCAGATCCAGCTACTTCTTTAATTTGGACCTCATTGGGTGCTTCACCTTTTTCAATAAGCAATGCATCAGCAGCAGTTGCAATCTGCCTTGCGTCAACCATGACCTGTGAGCTCTTCGCCTTTTTCTGGAATCCGGAGAACTGCGGGATGAGTATCGCCGCGAGGATGCCGAGAATCGCGATGACGACTATCAGCTCGATGAGCGTGAAGCCTTTGCGGTTCTTCATGAGTTTTTTCATTAAGTATTAGCCTCCCAATAAAATTTTAATTTTCAGCTATATGTAATCCCGGAAGACTTACCGTCCCCGCGGGTGATAGCCGCGTTTTAGGCGCACTGCTGCGCCGCTTCCGCCATTGATTGCATGAAGTGATTACATATTATACATACAGAGGTTACAAAAGCAAGTACATTTTGCGAATAAAATAATTAATTTCTTTTATTTTACACATTTTACTCGGAAATTGACATAATACCGCATTGACTGTTTATATCGATAGTGTATAATACTGACAAACGAGCTTGTTCTGGAGGGATCTTTGCGTGTTTTTGGAATACTTGGCGCCCGTGTTAATATGCTCGGCTGCCGCGTTTTTAGCGGCTTTCGCCGCCTGTCTGGTCTACGGGATCAAAAGCCGCCGCGCCGCCCGCAACCTCGATCTTTTCGCGGGCAAGTCCGACAAGATAAAGCGCTGCAGTATCCATAATATGCAGAGTATCGAGACACGCGTTTTTAAAACAGGCAGCGTTCCGCTAAAAAATATATGGAACAGATATAAGGCCGATTCGGATTATCTTTTCGGCGGAGAAAGCGCGCCGGAGCCCGGCGCGTATTTTACCTATACGGATGTTTTCGCCCTTCCCAATCGCGAGGGTCTGCTTTCTGTGCTGTGGGGTCTGCTGCCCGTTTTTGCCTTTCTCGCGCTTATTTCGCCCGCCTCAATTCTTTTCTTTTCCGGCGAGGATATAACTCCCGAGCGCGTGCGCGCCATGCTCGGCGCTTCCTCGCTGGGTCTCGTTTTCGCGGCAATATTGTTCGCCGCCGCCTGGGCATACATACGGGGTGTACGTTCCGCAAACGAGGTCGCTCTCTTTGGCTTTAACCGCTCGCTTTCCTCCCTTTTGCCGATTATAAACCAGAGCACCCAGGCGGCTCTGCTCCTGCAGGCCAGCCGGCAAAACACGGAGGCATTTGTTAACACCGCGAAGGTTATTGCGGAAAAAATAGACGATTTCACTGTAAACGGCATAACGCCCGTTGTATCGGATGCCTTTCAAAGAGCCATCGCGAAGCATCTAGCGCCCGGCATAAACGATATGGGAAAAAGCCTGCGCGAGCTCTCCGAAACCGTCGTGCGCAGGCAGGAATCGGGCATGCGCGAGCTTGCGGATTCCTTCGCGGAGAAGCTCGGCGGAAGTCTCTCGGAGCAGAGCCGCTCTCTTGCCGCCGACATGGAAACTCTCGGAGCGGAGCTTCGCTCCATGCAGAGCGGGCTTTTGAGCGCCGCTTCGTCGCTTAACGAGAGCATTGAGGAAAACCGCTCCGTTCTGCGCGAAGCAGCTGAAGTAAGCCGCGAAACAGCGGGCCATCAGGAAGCCGCGATTCGCAGCACGGGCGATCTGGCCGAGGCTCTTACAAGAACCGAGCAGATTATAAGCGCGCTCTCCGAGCGAAACGACGAAGTTTTCTCCCGCCTTGTCTCTTCTTCCGATCAGATAAAAACCTCTCAGGAGCAGCTCGCCGCGCAGCTTACGGCTCTCGAGACGGTTACAAAATCCACTGCGGAATATATGTCCGGCAGCGCCGAGGCCATCACTTCGGCCGTAAGCTCTCTTATAGCCTCCGCCGAGGAAACGGGAACGCGCACCAACGCTCTCATTTCCGAAAAGCTCACAAGCATCCTCTCCGAAACCGCCGCC
>JAAYBW010000293.1 GCA_012729975.1 Clostridiales bacterium | reverse complement strand
GAATGGATGTGCAGTACGCCGTGAATAGCGGTCTACTATTTATGCCAAGCGAACCGCCGTGAGCGTGATCCGCATACTCGGTGGTGTGGGAGGACGGGGGTTAGCCACCCCCTCCTACCCGATTCGGAGGCAGCCGGCCTGAAAAACCGATCGAAGCCGTGTTACCTTGTCGGCAAATACACAAGCGGGTCCACGGGCTCCCCGTCCAGCTTCATTTCAAAGTGAAGGTGTGTTACCTCTCCGGCCTCGGCGAGCGAGGTGTTTCCGACGCTGCCGATAATCTGCCCGGTGCCGACATGATCGCCGTCCCTCGCGCTGGGCTCGGCCGCGAGATTGGCGTATATGCTCCTGAGCCCGCCGCCGTGATCGATTGTTACAACTGTGCCGTAGAGTGGGTCATTGATGACCGAGACAACCGTGCCCGCCGCAACGGAGGCGACCTTGGTTCCCAGAGCGGACGCGATATCGATTCCGCTGTGTGTCCTCCAGTCTGCCATGGTCCTGTCGTAGAGGAGCGCTTCAATCGAGTGCTCGCGCTCGACTTCACCGGAAGCGGGCCATATGAATGAGGTCGGTGCTTCGGCAGCGTAATCATCGGCTTCCGGCAGGACGGCGGCCGCCTCTTCGGACTCCCGTTCGTCCTCTTGCGCGTATACCGGCTCGGTTTGTTCGGGTACGGCTATCACGGTTTCGGATGGTTCCGCTATAGCCGTAGCCGGTGGTTCAGCCTCCCTGTTATCAAGCTTGGGAGTAGCCTCGGGAAGGGTGTAGATTGAGTAATTGTCTTCGACTGCGGAGGAAATCGACGCTTCGAGAGAGTCCGATATCTCCTTGCCTGCCTTGTTGAATGAGCGGGTGAGTATCCACGCTGTGATGCTCACGGCGGCCATACATATAAACAGGACTATATAAAAGCCCTTTCCGCCGAAAATTTTCGCCGCACGCGTTAATCCGCCGTTTTTGCCTTTCATCAGAAATGCTCCTTTACTAAAAACGTCTCTGCAGCCATTATTGACCGCAAAGACGTTTATTATACAGGAAAGAAGGATTATTTTCCCAGATTGAAGAAGGCCCGCATTCCAGGATATACGGCGGCATCGCAGAGTTCATCCTCGATACGTAAAAGCTGATTGTATTTAGCTACTCTGTCGGTCCTTGAGGGTGCGCCGGTCTTTATCTGTCCGGCATTGAGAGCGACAACGAGGTCGGCGATAGTTGTATCTTCCGTCTCACCGCTTCTGTGAGATACAACGGCCGTCCATCCCGCGCGGTGGGCGGTCTGTATGCAATCGAGCGTTTCTGTGAGCGTTCCGATCTGGTTTAGCTTGATCAGAACGGAGTTGGCACAGCCAAGCTCTATACCTTTTTTAAGACGTGAGACATTTGTGACGAAAACATCGTCACCGACCAGCTGGATCTTTTTCCCGAGCCGGTCCATAAGCAGCTTCCAGCCGTCCCAATCCTCCTCGGCCATTGCGTCCTCTATTGAGATCAGCGGGTACTTGTCGACAAATCCGGTATACATATCCACCATCTCGGCGGGCGTCATGACCGTTTTCCTTTTCGGCAGATGATATAAACCGTCCTCAGCGTCAAACCAGTCGGAAACCGCGCCGTCTATCGCCAGATAAAAATCCTCGCCCGGTTTGTAGCCGGCTGTTTCTATTGCTTTGACAAGGGCCCTGAGTGCGTCCTCGTCGGAGTCGAGGTTCGGCGCATAGCCGCCCTCATCGCCTACTCCGATGGCCGGAACGACTTTTTTCAGAGTGTGGAATACCTCCGCGCACATGCGAAGGGCTTCGCGCCAGCTGGAGGCGCCGACAGGCATGATCATGAATTCCTGTATGTCCACGTTGCTCCCGGTTGCGTGAGCGCCTCCGTTGAGTACATTCATCATAGGTACCGGGAGTGTCTTCGCGTTAATTCCGCCTATATAGTTGTACAGCGGAATACCCAATGCCGCGGCAGACGCTTTTGCGGCCGCGAGCGAAACGCCGAGCAGCGCGTTTGCTCCGAGTCTGGATTTGTTCTCGGTACCGTCGAGCTCTATGAGCGCAGAGTCCAATGAAGGCTGCTCGAGCGCGTTCATACCGCAGACGGCGTCGGCAATCACGCCGTTTACATTTGCCACGGCGGACAAAACACCCTTGCCGAGATAGCGCGACTTGTCCCCGTCCCTCAGCTCGCATGCTTCAAAAGCACCGGTAGAGGCTCCGGAGGGGACCGCAGCCCGCCCGACGGTTCCGTCTTCAAGGCATACCTCCACCTCAACTGTCGGATTTCCCCTGGAGTCCAGTATTTCTCTGGCCAGGACATCAGTGATTTCCAGATATTTGCTCATTATCGGATTGCCGTCCTTTCACAAAAGAGTGTATGTCAATTTTTTATTTTACAATAAGACTTATGCCGGTCATTTCG
>JAAYBW010000292.1 GCA_012729975.1 Clostridiales bacterium | reverse complement strand
TATCCTCACAGTTCGGCATTGATGAGGATCAGATAACCGAGGATACGGACATAATAGATGACCTGGGCGCCGATTCGCTGGATGTGATGGAGATGATGATGGGTCTTGAAGACGAATTCAGTCTGTCAATTTCCGAAGACACCGTTTCCTCGCTGCGCACTGTCGGGGATGTCGTCAGGTTGATAGAAGGACTAATGTAGCACACATATAAAACCGGATGATCGAAAATCATCCGGTTTAAACTTATTTAAGGTGTATCCGTCGGCGGGAAGCTTAAAGTTACTCCTTATTTTTTATATTGATTATTCAGGATATAGTAATATAATATGAAAAATAGTCTTCAACCGGGGAATGTCCGCTCAAACACATATTAAGCTATGCACACACTGACCGGGTTATCTTTAAAGCTGCCGCTCAGGAGAAATTACATAAGCGCAGATGTCCGGCCTTTTAGTTTTACGCTTGAGCAAACCGAATCAACCTGAAGGTGATGCCGCTATGGGAATATTTGATTTATTGACCGCTGCAGCAAGCGCAACCACGGCAATTGAGCGGCCCTCCTCATATAATGCCGTTGTTGCGGCTGTGACAGCGGGAGGGCTTCTGGCAGTGATTCTGATACTGCTGCTGGTGTTTGTTATTGTCAAAAACCGCAGAAGGATACACGAGGCAAACGAATATACGGAATTTTATAAAAATGCCATGCAGGCATTTTTAGACGCCGGCAAGAGCATGGCATTTTTAAAAGACGAAAATTTCAATTATCTGATGGTCAATCACATTTTTGAAAAGAGATACAACAGAACGCGCGCCGAGATAATCGGCAGGGACGATTTTTCGCTCATCGAAGCGGGTTTCGCACAGTGGCTCCGGGAGTCTGACAAGGGAATATTACAAAAGAACGCCCTTGTTGAATATGAAAACGAAGTCGGAGGGCTTATTTACGAATCGATAAAATTCCCGGTTAAAATGCCGGGGGGAGGATACGGTATAGGGGCCTACATATCGGACAAGACTATTGAACGCGGGCAGATGAAATTGCGTGAACAGATCCATGAACGAAACAGAATTCTTGCGGACGCGCTCAGTCTCAGGGCCGAAAGTAAAGAGGCGCAGATAGATTTTGTGCTGAAAAGCGCGCTGAGTCTAACCCAAAGCGAATACGGATATTTTTATTATTATAATGAAAATACAAGTGAGCTCAAGCAGGGCGCCTGGGTATGCGGCACAGCGGATAAGTGTGAACCGGATGACGATCAGATGCGGCGCAGGTTTGATGAAGCCGGCATATGGGAACAGGCCATAGGCCAAAGGAAGCCTGTAACAATAAATAATCTCAACCAGAACCATCCGCTGCGCAAGGGGTATTCCGGGGGCGGCATCGAGATTAAAAAGCTCATATGCGTTCCTATTTTTTGGGAGGAGCAAATCGTAGCGCTGGCGGGCATGGCAAACAAGAAAGGCGATTACGATGTAAGTGACACAGACAACATATCGATATTGGTAAGCGGGCTGTGGCAGGCCGTGATAAGAAGCCGGATGCGCGAACTGCTTGCGTATGAGCGCAACAAATACCTGCAGACGCTTGTTTCGATAGGCGACGGAGTTATGGTTGTCGACAGACACGGCAGAGTCGAAATGCTAAACGGCGTGGCGCAGAAGCTCACGGGCTGGAGCGACGAAGAAGCGAGGGGAAGACCCTATACCGAAGTCTTTGTTTTGTCAAACGAGAATCCCGACCTCCCGATCGAGGATCCCGTGCAAATGGCGATCCGGACCAAAGAAATACAGGAGCTCAGGGACTTTGCGGTGCTTACCTCGCGCAGCGGAATAGTCAGCTGCCTTGAAGACAGCGCCGCCCCGATAATCAACGAGTCCGGTGAATTTGACGGAGTAGTTGCAGTGTTCCGCGATGTCACCGAGAAACGGGCGCAGAGCCGTAGAATTGAGTATCTGAGCTTTCACGATATGCTCACGGATCTCTACAACCGTCGGTTTTTCGAGGAAGAACTCAGAAGGATAGATACAAAGAGGAATATTCCGATTTCCATAGTTATGGGAGATGTAAACAGCCTTAAGCTGACTAACGACGTTTTCGGCCACTCCAGCGGAGACGCTCTTTTAAAAACGATCGCGGATGTATTTCGTAAAAATTGCCGCGCGGATGACATCATCGCGCGCTGGGGCGGCGATGAGTTTATCGTGCTGCTGCCGAAAACAGGGAAAGCCGATGCCGAGAGGATAGCGGCAAGGATAAAAAAAGACTTTGCCGACCGAAAAATTACAGCGTTTAAAGGCAGTATAGCGATTGGAATCGATACAAAAGAAAACGAGGATGAAGACCTTAAGTTCATACTTGACCGGGCCGAGGGACACATGTACGCCGCTAAAACATTGGAGAGCGATGCCGTACGGGATGAAGAGATAAAATCGGTGCTGGATATGCTCCACAGCAGCATTAAGAGCGAGGAGCGTCATTCGCGGAAAGTAGCCGAGCTCTGCGAAAAGATCGGCAGGGCTTTGGGTCTGGACGAGGTAGATCTGCGCAGCCTGAGCGATTTGGGGTACTACCACGATATCGGCAAAGTAGTTTTAGACCCGGTTTTGTTCGAGCCGGAACATATACTCACCGAAGAAGAGCGCAAAGAAATCATGAGGCATCCCTTTGTGGGATACAGGATACTCAACGCTTCGGAAAAAACCGTCGGCCTTTCGAATGCGGTGCTTTCGCATCATGAGCACTGGGACGGCAGCGGATATCCGAGAGGACTGGAAGGGGAGCAGATCCCACTGCTCGCAAGAATTCTGGCGGTCGCGGAGTTATATGATCGCCTGACCGCCGGAACAAACAATATGAAAGCTTTAAGCGACTCGGATGCGGCGGAGTATTTGGAAAACAAGTCGGGCAAGATTCTTGATCCGCATATAACAACCCTCTTTGTAAGCATGCTGAAGACAGAAAAATAAAATTTACTTATAATAATATTCTACCGTTCCGATGCGAATAATTAGCGTATATCAGATTCGGGACGGAAGCTATGAGGGATAGGAATAAAATACACGCGATCTGCGCGGCAGCGTCTGTGTTCTTCCTGGTTTTCGGG
>JAAYBW010000044.1 GCA_012729975.1 Clostridiales bacterium | reverse complement strand
ACTATGCTTCAACGCTTGCGCAGTGGAACAAGGAAGGGCTTATCGATCCGGGCTGGACGGGATATTATATGGCAATGTCTTTTGAAAACTATGTCTCCGCCGGGACAACGGGGTTTGTGTTCATGCAGCCGATGAACGTGATCACTCATGAGACGGCGGCCCCGGACCCCGATACACGCTGGGAGCCGGTTCACAACCCATATTTGAGGGAAGGGCAGACGCTTCATTTCGCATATCAGGACACCTACCTCAACTACGGGCATACATGCCTGAGCGCTAAATGCTCCAACATAGAACTCGCTCTAACCTGGTGCGACTGGCGCTACAGCCCTCAAGGCTCCTTCTTTTCCAGCTATGGCGTTCAAGGTCTTACATGGGACTATAACGACGCGGGAGAACCGGAACTCACGGAATTTTCTTTGAATAATGAAAACGGCATAGACTTCGGCAACCTGTGCAATATCTATATGGCCAACTTCCTGGCAGAGCATGGCATGGAGATATATCAGCGCAAATATGCCTTCAAAGGCGGAGAACGCTTCCGCGGTATGCACGACGTCTGGGCGGACGTGAACACGGACAAAGCCTATCAGTGGCCGTCCGCGGTAACATTCACGGCTGACCAGGAAAGTGAGCTCGCCGGATACTCCGGGGATATAGTCACTTTTATTGCCGAAAACTTCCTTGCCTTTTTGAGCGGGAATAAACCTATGACAGAGTGGAACGCCTATGTTGGAACACTTAATTCACTGGGCTGGGATGAAGTGCGCAGGATTAAGCAAGAGGCTTATGACGCTTTTATCGCAGCTAACGGCTGAGAAAGGATAGAAGAAATTGGCGATTCGTGAAGTGACCGCGGAGAACGGAAAACTATTGGGCGCACCCTCCGGAATACCCTCAACGACCGTGTTTCGCGGCATACCCTACGCCGCGCCGCCCGTGGGTGAACTGCGCTGGAAACCACCCGCGCCGGCCGCGGACTGGGAAGGCGTGAGAGTGGCGCACTCGTTTGCCAAAGTGGCCATACAGCCTCCCGGCCCTGAAATGCTGGCGAAGGAAAATATGGAATACCCCGAACCGATGGATGAGGACTGCCTTTATCTGAACATATGGACTCCGGCGAAAAGCGCGAACGAAAGACTGCCGGTGCTGCTGTGGATACACGGGGGAGCTTTTTTCGCCGGTCACAGTTACGGAACGCATGTGGACGGCGACTACCTGGCCGAAAAAGGAATTATACTGGTTTCCATCGCATATCGGCTCGGAGTATTCGGCTTTATGTGTCATCCGGAGCTTTCCGCGGAAAACGGCGGAAGCAGCGGCAACTACGGGATACTGGACCAGATATGCGCGCTCAAATGGGTGCGCAGGAATATATCGGCCTTTGGCGGCGACCCGGATAAAATAACCATAGCGGGTCAATCCGCCGGAGCGAGCAGCGTGCAGACGATTATCTCGTCCCCGCTTTCGGAAGGCGACCTCTTCGGCGCGGTTATGATGAGCGGCCCCGCCGCACACAATCTTGATTTCATCGCGCCGGGAACGCTGGCGGAAGCGGAGGATTTCGGAATTCGGCTTCTCACAGAGCTTAATATAAGCTCTGTTGCGCAGGCGCGAGCTGTCGGCGGGCAGGATTTTATGGATATGGCTACAGCCGCCGCGAGAAACATTACAGGCCCCTTCGGTATGCCGTTTAAGCCTGTAGTTGACGGCCGCGTGCTAAAAAAAAGCCAGGCCGAATGCGCATTCAGCGGAGACATACCCGATATAAACTACATGGTAGGTCACACGGACGAGGGACTGCTTGATCCGCCGGTGAGTACGATGGCCGGATATGAGCGCTGGCTTGCGGCGAAGTTTAAAGATCGCGCCGAAGAGGCGAAAGCTGCTTTTAATATAAAAACCGAAGCGGATCTTGCGGTGCTGCGGCCGGATACAATAAAAACCGCCCTCATAGCGGCGTCGCACTCATTTTGCCGAAGAAACGATACTTTAGGGAAGAAACCCGCTTACTATTATCATTTTCAGCATAAGCTGCCCGGTGACGAGCTCGGAGCTTTCCACGGAGGCGAGCTTTGGTATTTCTTTAACAAACTCAACCGCTGCTGGCGTCCGTTCACAAGCTTTGACCACGAATTAGCACGGATTTGCGCCGGGTACCTCGCGAACTTTGTGAAAACCGGAAATCCGAACGGCGAGGGGCTGCCGCGCTGGGAGCCGGACACAAACGCGCTTCAGAGCACCATGCGGCTGCAAAACCCGGTTTACTGCTGCCACGCTCCCAATAATGCGGGTGTGGAATACATGATAAAGTCAAGCACAGGCTGAACAGACATAACAAATAATCGCAAAGAAACCAAAAGAGGGCTGATAGAGCCATCTTTTGGTTTCTTGTCTTAATCGGGATAAATTATCCGGTCAAATACAACCGAAGGACATTGTATTTTCGGTCTTTATGGTTTATTCTGTAAATAAATGCGGAATGAACCGAGAACCGACAGGGAAGGAGTGT
>JAAYBW010000291.1 GCA_012729975.1 Clostridiales bacterium | reverse complement strand
GGAAGGCCGTGCGGTTAAGCCCGTGATAGTGATGTAACCCGCCCCGCGGTCACCTTATCCTTATGTGGCACATCCTCATCGCCTCGAGCGCGTTTTGATGGCTTTGCGGCGTTAGTCCGGCGCAGCATATATGTCGGTTAACATAATTCAGTCGCCATAGTATAGATCTCTGAAATCCCCGAGCGCGCCCCAGTTGTTAAACTCCGATATCGTAAGGCATATCCTGTCCATCGGCGTCCCGAGAATTTCATGGACGGCGGCCAGCGCCGAGCGCGTGAACTCTTTTTTCCTGTGATACTCCTGTTTGCCGACATATTTTACATCGAGAAATACCATATCATCCTGCTTTTTGCCGCCGAAATACATATTTACGGCGTTGTTTACGGCAACCATGGTCCACTGAACGTCTTTGCCCGGAATACTGCTGAGGGAAACTCCGATGGCGTCAACCAGCTTTTGTTCAGCGTCGGGCTCAATCTTTTTGGCTGTGTTAACGGTTATATACGGCATATCAAAACCTTCTTATTCTTTAGTGTCGGCGCGTCCTCTGTCCTTATTTTATTTTACACCGGGCGCTGTAAAAATCAACAATGCTCATAGAGTCACTTGTATTACCGACACAAATGGTATACTATTTCCTTAATGATTCGTATGATATATATGTGTACTGAACTGAGAGGATGATGCTTGTGAACGATTCCGAGCTCGGAAGAATAATGTTCAGGGCGGCCTGCCCCAACAATGATATTCTCTTTGACAAAGACGGCAGACCGTCGGTAATGGTCTTCATACCAAAATTCCGCATGAATCAGGTCATCACCAACGGCTCTGATAGGATACACCCCGCGTTTGTTGTCAACGGTGTCGAAATCGACGGATTTAATATCTCGAAGTACCAGAATACCGACATTGACGGAGCGGGCTGCTCGCTGCCTATGGAAATACCCTGCAATGAAGTGGGATTCGAATCGTCTTATTCAAAGTGCGCCGCAAAGGGCAGAGGCTGGCATCTGACCACCGTTCAGGAGTGGGGCGCGATTGCGCTTTGGTGCAAGAGAAACGGGTTTCTTCCCTTCGGAAACAACGATCACGGCAAGGATAAAAGGGAGAGCGTATTTCGCGCAGCGCCGGTCTCTTATGACGAAAACGGGGCTAAGCGCGTACTCACCGGCTCCGGCCCGATATCATGGTCGCATGACAATACCGCAGCCGGTATCTGGGACATGAACGGAAATCTGTCGGAGTGGATCGGCGGAATTCGGTTTGTTTACGGCGAACTGCAGGTCATTCCCGATAATAATGGCGCTGACATACTTAATCCGCAGACTTCGGACTCATACGCGTGGAAAGCTGTGGACGCAAAAACCGGAAAGTATATTGTTCCCGACGGAACCGGAACAACGCCCGGGTCTGTAAAAGCCGACTATGCCTCTGTTCCGTTTGATGTGGCGGGATGGGGCTCAAGATGGATGTTTACCTCGAAAGTTCCGCCCTCCAGAGCAAATGCATTAAGAAGATGCGATATGTCTTTAATTTCGTGCGATGAAACTATCGGACCGGAAGCGGCGGAACTGTTATATGCATACGGGCTGCTTTACAACGAGCCGTATTATGACTATAAGGAACAATATGCGTACCTCAATAACGGGCTCCCCGAAGCGTATATGTACCGCGGCGGTTACTGGGGAAGCGGAGCTTTTGCCGGAATTTACTGTTGGTCATGCAGTTGGGACCGGGGGCATACCTACGAGGGTAATGGGTTTCGATCATCATTTGTAAGGCTTACATGAGCATATAATTTCATACGGCTATTCGGTTATGTCGGTCGGCTCACACCGGATAGGGCGTTTCCCGTTCGGTCGGGCGTACTAAAAACATTTATTCGAAAGGACGAAAATATAAATGAGCAAATATGATCATCTGTTATTTGAGCTTTTCCCCGAGGAAACACACTGGGGCAGCTGGTGCGCTAAACCGCAGGGCTATTTCAGAGGCGAAAACAGCATGCCGGGCGCGACCTACCATGTGGGTTTTCAGACAATCGTGAAATCTGTAAATATAGGTGTTCCTCATTTTCACGCCGGCGCCG
>JAAYBW010000043.1 GCA_012729975.1 Clostridiales bacterium | reverse complement strand
TTTTTCCTTTGAAAAACATGCCGTCACATGTGGCGCAATAAGAAATCCCCTTCCCCCGAAGCTGTGCTTCCCCTTCCAGCCCAAGCTCTTTCGGAGAAGCGCCGGTGGCAAGTATAACCGCGTTTGCCTCTATCTCGCCGTTTGTCGTCTTGACTCTCTTCGGCTGTGACTTGAGATCCAATGCCGTTACTTCTGCATACTCAGTTGCGGCGCCGAAGCGCTCTGCGCCTTTCTGCATTTTCCCGGCAAGCACAAATCCGTCTATTCCCTCGTCAAAGCCCGGATAATTATCCAGCTGCGAGGTAGTAGCCATTTGGCCGCCCGGAGAAAGCTTTTCAATTACCAGCGTTTTGAGCCCGGCTCTGGCGCAGTAAAGAGCCGCGGAGTAGCCGCCGGGGCCGCCTCCTACAACGATAACGTCATATTTCTTATCCATTGTTTCCACCTCACATAATCTGTCGGAAGTCACGCGCGGCCGGGCCGTCAAGGCTTGCGCTGCGCCTGCAGCCAATCCTCTATCTGCGACTGAGACGACGGCGCTATAAGTCTGTCCCCGTGCCTGCCGCTTTGGAATAACAGGAACGTAGGGATAATTTCCACGCTGAATCTGTCTTCCAATTCCGATTGTTCGTCTACGTTTATTTTCCCGATCTGAATATCATCGCTGAGCTTTTCCGACAGCCGGTCCAGAACAGGCGAAATTCTCCTGCAGTATCCGCACCACGGTGCCCAAAATTCCACTATCACCGGTATTTGAGAATTTATCACCTCAGCGTCAAAATTATCCTTTGTTATTGTCTTTATTGTCATTTTTACTCTCCGTTTATCATCAGTATTTTAATTATGATTAAGATCGCGCGAACTCGCAATTGCTGTAACTCAACATGGCATATTAAGTTTACTGCTGATATTATATAGAATATTTAAGCGAAATTCCACATATAACGCCAATATAACGCCGAAGGATCCTTTGATTTGACAATCTTCAGTATTATTCATATAATATTTGCGGCAAGGGGGTGTATCATGAGCCTATCGGAGTATTTTCCCGTCTGGGGCAAGTTGTCGGAATCCGAGCGCCAAACTCTGGAGCATTCCGCGACTCTTCGCACAACACCGAAGGGAACGGTTCTGCATAACGGTTCGGCGGATTGCGTCGGTCTGTTTGTTATCCGCTCCGGTCAGCTTCGCGCCTATATACTCTCCGAAGAAGGCAAGCAGATAACCATATACCGTCTCTTCGAGCGCGATATATGTCTCTTTTCAGCCTCATGCATGATATCCAGCATACAGTTCGAGATTATCATTGAAGCCGAAAAAGATTCCGAACTCTGGGTAATTCCGGTCGAAGTATACCAGAAGCTGCTCTCCGATTCCGTTGTTATATCAAACTACACCAACCAGATAATGGCCACCCGTTTTTCTGAGGTGATGTGGCTGATGGATCAGGTCATGTTTAAAAGCTTCGACTCAAGGCTTGCGGAGTTTTTAATTGACGAAAGCGGTATTGAAGGCTCGGTCACACTTAAAATTACTCATGAACGTATTGCCAATCACATGGGTACAGCCCGCGAGGTGGTAACGCGAATGCTTAAATATTTCCAGTCTGAGGGAATGGTCGCGCTGACCCGGGGCGGTATTGAAATAACCAACAGAAAAAAGCTTATGGGGCTCGTTAAATAACCCTTCGGCACTTCCGAATATGTTATCCGCCCGCGTCGGTTAAGCCGACGCGGGCGGTTTGTCCGGCTGCTTTCAAAGCAGGGCGAGTATCTGATTTTTCGGTCTCGCGCCGAGAGCCTGGTTAACTACCTTGCCTTCTTTAATCACGACAAGCGTCGGAATGCTCATGACGTTGAACTTGGCGGCGAGCTCGGTCTGCTCGTCGACGTTGATTTTGCCTACTTTTATGTTATTGTTTTCCTCTGCTATCTCGTCGACGATTGGAGAAACCATTCTGCAGGGGCCGCACCAGCTTGCCCAGAAATCAAGCAGCACGGGCACGGTGGATTCCATAACCTCTTTTTGAAAATTATCCTTCGTAATAGTTAATACTGACATGTCAATATCTCCTTTTCTCTTTTTGTTTTGATTATAACTTCAACGCTTTTTATTATCCGTGATGTTGTCACATATATAGATCTATTAGAAAATCAATAAGGCGCAGATACGGACATATCATCACTCCGTTTCCGCGCCTTATTCCTGTTATATGCTTTTGGATTCTCCGGTTTCCTGGTAACGGGATTCAAAGGCCCCCAGCTGCCGCGGCGGGCCGCATATTGCTCCCGTTTTTGTTTTTTCGACAATTTTTCAAAGGGTACAAATTTCTTCATATATTCCTCCTCGTATCTCTCATTCATTTTATCAATATGAGATTTATTTGTCAAATGCGGACGCATGTTAACTTTTTACATCGCATCGCGGCTGTCAGCGTAATAACGCCGCCAATGGCAGCAGTAAAGCCAATGCCGCTATATTCGCCGCGGTGAAGACCGCAAGATAAAAAAGGGGTCTGGCTCCGTCTGAACGTAAGTATATTTTCAAAGATATAAGACTCGCCAGCGAAGCAATAGGTGTACCCAGCCCTCCTACGTTCACACCGGCCAGAAGACTGCGCCAGTCAGCCGTAAAACCTGATAAAAGAACCGCCGCGGGAACGTTGCTGATTACCTGGCTTGCCAAAACCGACGTCGCAAGCGTATTTTTTTCAAGCAAGCGGCTTAGAAGCTCGTGAACCTGGGGTATCCTGCCCATATTTCCGGCAAACAGGAAAAAGCAAACGAATGTCGCCAGCAGACCGTAGTCCACTTTAAGCAGAAGACGCCGCGAGAAAACGAGCATAAAAAGCAGTACCGCTGCGGTGGCGACAGCGTAATGAAGCACGCGAAACACCGATAGGAGACACAGTACAAAAAGCCCGGCGTACATACACAGCAGGCGGATGTCTTTTACCTTAGCGCAGCATTCAAATGACACACGCACATCCTGCCGCTTAATAAAGATTGAAGCTAAAGACAGAATAATAAGACTCGCGAAGGCTATCGGCAGGGTAACCGAAAAGAAACCGGCGGCACTCAAATCGTAATTGGCGTATAAAAACAGATTCTGCGGATTCCCGACCTGTGTAGCCATACTGCCGAGGTTTGCCGCTAAAGTCTCAAGGACGACAGCGCGAACGATAAGTTCCTTTTTACCGGCGAAATTAAGTACCAGTATGGTAAAAGGAACGAAGGTTATAAGCGCCACATCGTTTGTAACCAGCATAGAACTGAAAAAGGACAGCATGACAAGAATGAGCATAAGCGGGCGTATTTGCCTGCATCCGCTCAGCAGCCTTTGCGCCATTGTAAGAAAAAGCCCGCATTCCTGAAAGCCCTGAACTACAGCCATTAGACAAAATAACAGGCATATTATTCTTATATCTATGTAGCCCGCGTACAGAGCATCGGGCGGAACGGCTGCCATTGACGCCAGCGAGAAGACGAGAGATATGCACAGCACAGCCTCCCGCCTTAGAAAAGAACCCGCTTTATTCTTTATATTACTCACTCCCGGCGAACTTACTTTCGCCATAAGCATATGTCTGCTCTTTCTACCCGTCTTCTCCCGTGGGCTCCGCGGGCTCTCCGGTTTCCCCGGCGGACTCTTCGGTCACTTCGGCGGGTGATTCGGGCACTTCGGGCTCTTCAGTCTCCTCTGTTTCCGAGGTCGGATCCTCGGTTTCCGCGGTCGGATTTACGGTTTCCGAGGCCGGATTTTCGGTTTCCGAGGCCGGATTTTCGGGCTCTTCGTTGCCATAGCTGTAGCTGACGTAAAGATCCGGGCCGTCAAATGTGCCGTCAAGTTTTGAAAGAGTTCTGAGGTATTCGCGGCTGCCCTCGGCATAGGGTGTGGGTTTGTAACTGTTATAGCCGGGGTATTCGCTCAGGTCGCACGGTATGATCTCGGTTTCCCCGAGCGAAAAGCTCCCGTCATCGTTTTTTACTATCTGCTGCCTGACTATGGCCGTATCGTGGTCGCGCGGGCTCCTGTTGCCGCCGAAAACGAAATTGCCGAGACTGTAGAGAATTATGCCTCCGCCGTACTCTTCTATTTCCTGCAGAACATGCGGATGCGCGCCGTAGACTATATCCGCTCCGTAATCGATCGCCAGACGAGCGTGATAGCGTTGGTCGGAGTTATACGAGTAGGAGCCTTCGGTGCCGAAATGGAAAGCGGCTATTATAACGTCGGCGCCCTGATTTTTCAGAGAGGATATACCGGCGCTCATCTTATCAAAACGCGAGCTCGCGGCGAAAATGCCGATCAAAAGACCGCTTTCTGTCGTGAAGAGCGAGGTTCCGCCGTCGGTGACATAGCCGATACCCTCCTGTGCGAGCGCTTCCTTGGTATCTTTATATCCTATTTCACCGTAATCGTAGCTGTGGTTGTTTGCCAGGGTCACAAACTCAATGCTTCCCTCGGTGAGTATTTTAGCGTATTCCGGAGGTCCGCGGAAACGGTATTGCTTGTTTACGGGTGACGTGGAATCCGTCAGCGCGCATTCAAGATTAACCATGGAGAAATCGTCCTGCTCGAAATACCGCAGGGTATTTGCGAAAGGATAAGCGTAATCGTCTCCCACAACGCGCACAAGGGTCCCTTCCCCTCCGTAAACCGAATGGTCGGTGCCCAGGCAGCAGTCGCCCGCGAACGAAAGCGTGAAAACGGTTTGCTTCTCTTCCTGCGGGGGAACCGATTCCCGCGGGGTGACCGCTTCCTGCCCGTCCTCCGTCACCGGTCTTCCGGGAGTGTATTCGGCGGGTTTATCCGGTTTGGCTGTCTGCGGCGGCGCGGCAATTACAGGCTGCTCGATAAGCTCAGCCGCTGACGGAGGTCCTTTTGCTCCGCAGCCGGAAAGAACAAGCAGCAAAACGAGCGCCGCCGCCAGGCTTTTTACACCGGTCACTGATCCACCTCCTCCCGAAAGACCGATTAACGCTTTTTGCTCAGTGTTTTTTATAGTAATCCTTGCCGTAGCTTTCAAACTCTTCGTTTATCCAGCGGTTTCTGTCCTTCCAGGAATCATCGCCGGGAGTGGGCATGACCATGCCGGAAAAGGCGAAGCCGCCGCCCGGAGCCAGTTCGTCGATAACCTTGCGGACATAAGCGCGGACTTCCTCCTCGGTTGTATCGGGATTCGCCGCGAAGCCTCTTGCCTCGAACCCGCCGATGATCGCGAGATTTCTGCCGTGCTTCTTTTTAACGGCGACAAGGTCATTGCTCTGCTGAGCCGGATCCCACGCGGTGAAGCCGCAGTCGACAAAATCGTCCACTATCGGCATGCACTGCCCGCAGCAGTGAAGCTGAGCCGGCAAACCCGCGTCAAGGAATACTTCGACATAACGCTTCCAGTACGGTTTAAAAAGCTCCCTGAACATCTCCGGTGAAACAAAGGGGCTTCTTTCCGTGCATATATCGTCCGGCATCCAAAGCATGTCCGGCTTATAGAACTTGATCACTTTCTTGGCGACGTCGATATAGAAGTCAAGAAACCACTCCATCATCGCCTTAACCTCTTCGGGCTCCTCATAGCAGGCGCAAAGGCCCTCGGTGAATCCCATGAAGTTTATAAGGCCCTGAAAGAATCCGGTGATCGCGTCCGACATTATGGGAGCCTTGTTGGGATCGACCTTCGCGAGATCCTTTTTCGCCATGTCCTCCCAATCGACTCCGGACAGATCCGGCAGCTTGGCGATATCGCGCCATTTCCTTATGTCCGTTATCATAAACTTTCCGGGCTTTGGTATAGCGCCGTTCATTGTATCGGGAGACGTTACGTACTCCACTCCGAAACAGTCGAAGCCTCCCTTATCCGTTCTGTCTTTTCTGAGCACAGACGGGCAGACCATGTTGAAACCCGACCTCGGTATCTGCTCGGGCATCTCGCGGCGCATCAGGCGCATGTAATTTTCTTTGTTTGTAAGCATAAATATCCTCCGGTTTTATATTGTGATTCCGGATTTCACCCGGAACTTAATTGCTTGTCAGGTGCATCCCGCCAGTATGATGGAAAAAACCAGGGATAACACACAGGAAATAATCCCGGCGAGGATCAGGGTCTTGCCGGACTCGGTTTTTCCGTCTGATATACGGATATAGCCGATAATAAAACCGAGCAGTGGGATAAGTACGGCTAAGCCCGTGAGAAGGAAGCCTGCCCGGTCGGAATCCTTCATATGAGCATCCGCGGGGGTCATTCTGGGAGCGCCGTCATGAAAGATCAGATATGTTCCGCACTCGCTGCAAATGACTTTTCCTGTCATGTAAGCTATGCCGCATTTCGGGCAAATCTTCCTTTTATTTTCCTGAGCATTTTTTTTAAGAGAGGTATGGCAGCGCCAGCAGTCTTCGCGAGCGTCCCCGTTGAGCTCCGAACATTTCGGACAGCTTTTCATTCCGGTTTCTCCCCCTTCATCCGGCTCCGGACGGCAGTATGAATGAAGCGCATATAGGAATACGCCGTCTTTACTCCTTTTCAAGCTTGCGCCAGACAGTGAAATACATGGTCGCGAAGCAGGCGCACCCTCCCAGGACATCGGATATCGGCTCGGCTAAAAACACGCCGTTAACGCCCAGGCCGAAAAGCCGCGGAAGCAGAAGTATAAGCGGGATTACCAGAATTCCCTTTCTTAATATGGAAAAGAATACGGCGTGCTTTGCCATACCGAGTCCCGTGAAAACACACTGTCCGGTCAGCTGCAGGGCCATAAAAACAAATAGCATGAAATAAATTCTTATGCCGGGAATCCCCGCTTCAAGAAGCCCCGGGTCGCTGTTGAAAATCCTGATAAAAAGCGCGGGAAGAGCGAGCATAAGTATCCACATAAAAGCGTTTACCGCCAGAGAAAGCAGAAAAACCGTTTTGATCCCGTCCCGTACGCGGGAATAGCGGCGCGCGCCGTAATTATAACCGAGTACGGGCTGAGCGCCGGCGGTTATGCCCTGATTCGGCATTATCACAATTTCCCGCAGCGAGTTGACAACAGCCATAACGGATATATATATATCTCCGCCGAGAACCTGCAGCTTGGCGTTATTGAGGATGCCTACCGCGCTGCCCGTAACGGCCATTGTAAAACCGGAAACGCCGAGAGAAAGCGTTTTCGCGACTACCTTTCCGCTCAGTCTCAGATTTTTCAGTCTGAGTTTCAATATGGCCTTTTTGCCCGTGAGAAATCCTATAACCCATACGGTCGAGCAAAGCTGCGCAATGATAGTCGCCAGAGCTGCTCCGCGCACTCCCATATCAAAAACGAATATAAAAACGGGATCAAGCGCGATATTCACAACCGCACCCAACAGCACCGTAAGCATACCCGTTCGCGCGAATCCCTGAGCGTTTATGAATGCGTTCATTCCGAGGCCGATCATCACAAATACCGTTCCGAAGAGGTAAGTCTCCATGTATTCGTCCGCGTATTCAAAGGTGTTATCGGTAGCCCCCGCCGCTCGCAGCACCGGCTCCTTGACCGCCAGACCGACAGCGGTAAGTATAACGCCTAATATAAGAAGAAGGGAAAACGCGTTTCCAAGGATGAGCTCCGCTTTTTTATTGTTGCCTTCTCCCCTCGCTATGGAACACAGCGGGGCTCCGCCGCTCGAGCACAGGCTCTGGAATGCCGAGATAACGGCGATAATCGGTATAGTCAGCCCGATTCCCGCAAGCGCGACGGTACCGACTCCCTCCATATGGCCGATATACATTCTGTCGACTACACTGTAGAGAACATTAATTACCAAAGCCAGCGTCATCGGTGCCGCCATCTTCAGTATGTTCCCTGCCATTGTCCCCTTTGTGAAGTCGTTCTTTTTTTGCGTTTCAATTCCCAATGATTACATCTCCGATTATGCCTGAACACGAACGCACTGCCTTTGCATTTTATCACCGCTCCGTGCGAAAGACAACCTGAATATGTATTTACAAACACCGTCCTTCGATTTATTATAGTAACAGATTAAATGTGAAAGGAAGCTGCGATATGTCCAAACGCAATAAGCTGGCCTTCGACAGCATAGAGGAGCCGGAGATACTCTGGAAAGACCGCAGGCGCATATTAGGCATGCCGATAAGCTTTACGATATATCAGGTGGACACCGACAGACTCTACTTAAAAAAAGGGCTTTTCAACACGGAATCCGACGAGCTGCTTTTATACCGTATCCTCGATATCAAGGAAAAGCGCAGCTTCGGCCAAAAGCTTTGCGGGGTCGGTACGATAGTGCTCTACACAGCCGATCAGAGCACCAGGCAGCTTGAGATAAAAAGCGTAAAAAAATCAGAGAAGGTTCGAAGATTTTTAAGCGGTCTTGTAGAACAGCAAAGGACGGCAAAGGGCCTGACGGGCCGCGAGATATACGGCTCCGCCGGCCTTATCTCCGGAGGTGATATAGACGGCGACGGCATCGATGATTTCCCCAGGCCGTCTTTCCACGATTACGACTGATCCATAAACCGCTGTTATCGGAATAATGTTATAAGGCAGGGAGCCGCGCATAACTCCCTGCCTTTTTATTTCATTATATATATGTGGTGTCCTATGTGAGCTTCGGTTTAAAACCCTCGAATATTATGCCCGCTCCGTCCGTAAATGCCGCTTCGGCTTCCCCGGGTGATTTTATTGTCCAATAATACGTCCGGACTTTCCAAAGACGTCTGCAGAGCCGGAGAGAGAGATTTCTTCTGTGGTCAAACTTGTAGGCTATAAAATCGGGGCGCGTTATGAAATTAATCAGCAGGTTTCCGATAACGAACGCTCCGGCGCGGCCTAAGCCGTCGGTATTCCTGTCAAAAATCATCGAGAGCTGGCCACGCGGTATCCCGGGCTTGTTTTTGCGAAACCACAGCAGAACGCGCGGATCAAAAGATTCGACGCACCAGCTTAAGCCCCGGGAATCCATAAGCCGGCAAAGCATTTCGCAGACCGCGGGATAGTCTTTCCCGCAGGGCTTGACCTCGACAAGAAGAGCTTTATCAAACTCAGAGATCACCTGTTCGAGCAGTGGTACGCGCTCATAAGTACCCTCAAGGCTAAATGAGGTAAGCTCCGCGGCGGTCAGCTCATTAACCTTAAGGTCGGATCCCGCAGTCCTTAAAAGGTCCGGATCGTGTATCACGGCAAGTCTTCCGTCGCGCGTCGCGCGAACGTCAAGCTCGGCCCCGTACCCTTCCTCACAGGCGGCCCGGAAAGCAGCAAGTGAGTTTTCGGGTATTCCGGAGGAAATATCATGCAGGCCCCTGTGAGCGAACAGGACGCCCTTAAAACGCTCCATGCGCTCTTTTTTTGTATTCGGTCTTATCGCCAGAGCCCATGCCGCCGAAAGCAGAATACAAACCGAAATGATTATGATGACGGTGTAAAATATAACCATTGTATCAGTCAGCTTCTTCCAGATGTTCATACAGTTTTTTTCTGCGTTCCGGCTTCGAATCTCCGTGCATGACAAACAGCATCGTAACGCAGCTGAACAGAACAAAGGCCGTGCCGTACGGGAAGAGCACCGCCATACCGAATCGGTCCATAAGACGCCCGGATAATATCGGCGTAAGTATCTGCGCGGCCATGCTGGCCGTGTAATATATACCCGTATACTTGCCTACGTCTCCGCCCTTTGAGAGTTCCACGACCATCGGATAGCTGTTTACGTTAATTGTCGCCCAGCCCATTCCGCAGAACGCGAAAATTACATACATTGCGATAATAGGCACGCCCGCCCGGAGAAAAGACGCCGCGAAAAACGCGAGGGCGAGTATTATAACACCGGCTATTATGGTCTTTTTTCGACCTATTTTGGTAGCGATGAGGCCAACGGGTATGTATGAGAAAATCGCCGTTACCGTCGCGGCCAGCAGAGGTCCGCTGTAGCCGAGGTTTAAAACGCTTCCGGAGTAAACGGAGTATTTGCTGATTATCGCGTTGTACCCGAAAAACCAAAGGACGATCGACGCCAGAAGAAGTATCAAAGACCGCTTCTCCGGGCGCGTCAGACTGCGCTTTTCTCCCGGCTCCCCGGTGCTGTCTTCTTCGTCCAGGCCGAATTTTTTGCTTTCCTCGCGCATCTCTTCGACAAATCGGGGCTCCCGGACTTTTAACATAAATATCGCGAGCGCCGCGAGCATAACGCAGGATATGACGGTGAAATACCCGGTGTAGCTCATGAGCGCGTTTTTCGCTTTATCCGTTCCAATAAGGGAACCCGCGAGCAGCGCGAGCGCGCCTCCCACCGCCCCCATCAGATTTATAATCGAGTTTGCTTTGCTGCGCAGCGGTTTTATCGTTACGTCCGGCATAAGCGCCACCGCCGGGCTTCGAAACAGGGACATTGATAAGAGCACCAGAACGAGCATCGCGATGAAAACAAGCAGAGGAGCGCTGTCGGCTTTAGTTTGCTCCCTCGCGTATTCCATTCTCGCGGGGATGACATAATATGAGTAATAATTTACGCCGTCGACTTCCGTGTCCTGAGTAATGGAAGTGAATTCTTCCTTTGTGAATCTGTCATTTAATACCACGGTTTTTCCGTCGGGAGTGTTAACGGTGTATCCGCGCTCGTAAAGTGTTTCAAGCGCGGTGGGGTTTTCGGGAACCACGGCCTTGAGCTGTCCCAGCTGCGTATTGTCGGCGAAAGACAGCAAAAACAGCAAAACAGCCGCCAAAATCGTTCCCGTTACGATAAACGGAGTGCGGCGTCCGCGCCTGCTCCTGCATTTATCGGACAGAGCGCCGAACAAAGGCAAAAGAATAATTGCCAGAATGTTGTCCAGTGCCATGATGACTCCCGACCAGGTCTGCGACATTCCGAACTTATCGGTAAGTATTTTCGGAATAATGGTGTCGTACGCCTGCCAGAAAACACAGATAAGAAAAAAAGCGAATCCGACGTTAATAATGCGCTTTGAGTTCAGTTTCATACCGGTCCCCCGCGTCTGTATTCATTTATCGGCTATAATAGCACATCGTGCACTATAATAACACATCGCGGATGAATACGCATAATAAATATCTTATTTATAGATAATTTCCCCTCCGACTCTCCGGCAGCAGCCTTTTTATTTTGTGATTTCAGGGTCCGAAGTTAACGGAATAAGCTCTTCGATCAGTCAGCCTGTTTGAAGGCTTTGTCCGGCCGGTTTTGCAAGTTTCCGGCCGCTACTTTCAAAAAATGAGTTAAAACCGCTCTTTTATTTAACTATTTAATGACCGACACTGCAAAATATAACAATAAAATACCATCGCCGCCGCGTTCTCTTGTTGACATAGTAGAAAACGCTTTTTGAGCTTCGAATTCATTTGTTATGGCAGATAATAGATGCTATAATCTACACGCTTATTTCGGTACAGGAGTGATGAGAGAAATATGGAACAATATCTGGTATTATTAAGTCTCGCGGCTGCGGTGGTCGCCTTGCTTTTTGCTCTCGGGCAAAGCCGGAAAGTCCTTAAGTTTTCCGAGGGTAATCAGCTCATGGCAAAGATCTCGGCATCGATAAGAGCGGGCGCGCAGGCTTTTTTAAGGCGTCAGTACAGGATCGTTTCGGTGTTCTTCGCTATAATGTTCGTTATCCTTATGATCATGGCAATATGCGGCCTTCTGACGTATTTCGTGCCCTTTGCATTTCTCACCGGCGGTTTCTTCAGCGGCCTTTCCGGTTTTATCGGAATGAGCATAGCCACTAGAGCCAATGCGCGTACCGCGCAGGCTGCCAGTGAAGGCCTCAACCGCGGTCTGAGAATAGCCTTTTCCGCGGGTTCCGTCATGGGCTTCACGGTTGTCGGACTCGGGCTTCTTGACATTTCCATCTGGTATTTACTCCTGCAGTTTGTATTCAAGCTCCCCCTCGAGCAGATTACCGGCGCAATGATAACCTTCGGCATGGGCGCGTCCTCGATGGCGCTTTTCGCCCGCGTTGGCGGAGGCATATTCACAAAAGCGGCCGATGTGGGAGCCGATCTTGTCGGCAAAGTTGAAGCCGGCATACCCGAAGACGACCCGCGTAATCCCGCCGTCATTGCCGACAATGTCGGCGACAATGTCGGTGACGTCGCCGGAATGGGCGCCGACCTCTACGAGTCCTACGTAGGCTCAATCGTTTCATCCTGCGCTCTGGGTGTAGCCGCGTTTAAGAATATTTCCGCCGTGGAAAATATACGCGCCGTCGCCATCCCGCTTATCCTTGCCGCTATAGGCGTTGTTTTTTCGATTATAGGCACCTTCCTTGTCAGAACAAAGGAAAATGCCGATCAGAGAACGCTCCTAAAGGCTCTGCGCAGGGGCACCAATACCAGCGCTATTCTTATCGCCGTCCTTTCGTTTTTCGTTGTCTGGGCTATACTCGGCATAGAGTTTTACGGAATTTACCTGGCGATACTCTGCGGTCTGCTCGCGGGTGTACTCATAGGCTTCTTCACGGAGTATTTTACCTCCGACACATATAAACCGACAAAGCATCTTGCCTCCACTTCCACTACCGGAACAGCCACGCTTATGATAGGCGGAATAAGCCTCGGAATGATGTCGACGATAGTGCCGACAGTTATCGTCAGCGCGTCTGTTATAGGAGCATACTTTCTTTCGACAATCGGCTACTCCGGCAACTCTCAGCTCGGCCTTTACGGAATCGCCCTGTCCGCTGTCGGAATGCTATCAACCCTCGGCATTACCCTTTCAACCGACGCTTACGGCCCCGTGGCGGACAACGCCGGCGGCATAGCTCAGATGGCAGGCCTCGACCCCGTAGTCAGGCAGCGTACGGACGCCCTCGACTCTCTGGGCAACACCACCGCCGCGACGGGTAAAGGCTTCGCGATCGGCTCGGCAGCGCTTACGGCGCTCGCTCTTATCGCCAGCTTTGTCGAAAAACTCCCCGAAGGACAATATACCTTCAGTCTTATGAATCCGAATGTTCTTGTCGGTCTGTTTATAGGCGCATGCCTTCCCTTTGTTTTCTCGGCGCTCACTATGAAATCCGTAGGCCGCGCGGCCCAGAGCGTAGTCGAAGAGGTTCGACGCCAGTTCCGCGAGATAACGGGGCTCATGGATGGAAAAGCGGACGCTGACTACGCTAAATGCGTAGACCTCTGCGCCAAGGCCAGCCTGAAGGAAATGATCATTCCCTCTCTTACCGCCATCCTTACTCCCATAATCATCGGTGTCGTTCTCGGCGCCAGCGCCGTTGTGGGTCTGCTTGCCGGCGCGACTGCCAGCGGTTTTATTCTCGCTATTTTCATGGCCAATTCCGGCGGTGCCTGGGATAACGCCAAAAAGTATATAGAGAGCGGCGCCCACGGCGGTAAAGGCAGCGATTGCCATAAAGCCGCGGTTGTCGGCGACACCGTAGGAGATCCCTTCAAGGATACCTCGGGTCCTTCGATAAACATCCTTATAAAGCTGCTTTCAATGGTTTCCATCGTATTCTCCGGCCTCTTTATCGCCGTATCCCTCTTTTAAGCTGACGAACCTCCGGGCATATATATAATCTGCATTGTACCTCGAATAAGAAGCGGTTAAGTTAATTGCTTAGCCGCTTCTTATTTTGTGTTCACGTCCTCCGCCGCACTCCGTTTATACATAAGTATCATAAAACCGCTTAAAAATAAGCTTGCCGGAAAAGCCATTCTCGTACGTTATTTTATTTAATTCTATTGACAAGTTATTTATTATCTGCTACTATTATTCCGAGGTGGAAGAAATGAACAAAAGCTTATTTTCGCTTATTTTATCCGAAGATGTTGTGGCCGCGGTCGACAGACTGGCGTATTCGCGCGGCACCAACCGCTCAAATATGGTCAACCAGATCCTCGCCGAGTATGTTTCATATATAACCCCGGAAAAGCGCATGGAGGATATTTTCAGACGCGTAGAACAGCTTCTTGGCGGCGGGGATACCCTTCAGGTCCTTCTTCGCAGCTCGGACAGCATGATAAACTTAAGAAGCGCGCTTGCGTACAAATACAATCCCAGCGTGCGCTATACCGTTGAGCTGTACCGTATTCCGGGTCCCTGTATAGGCGAGCTGAAGGTTTACCTTCGAACACAAAACAGCAGCCTTACGCTTTACATGATGCAGTTTTATAAACTCTGGAAGAAGCTTGAGGACGCATATATGCCCGGCTGCGAATCGCAGATAGAATCCGGAAAATATATCCGCAGGCTTATGCTGCGCGATTATGACGGGAAACCCGTCGAGGATATTTCCACGGAAATTCAGGCCGAAGTGATAGCCGGTTACGTCTCTGTTTTTGACAGGGCTCTGAAGGCTTTTTTCTACAGCATATCCGACCCCAAGCGGGCGATATCCGACGCCGAGGAAATTTACCTCGAATACCTGCGCGGCAGTGAAATAACCGTATGAGAACAATCGTGAATCAATCATATCTTTTATGTTGCGCGCTCCGGCGCGCGGGAGGTTAATATGAACATACAAAAACTAACTCAGAAAAGCATAGAAGCCGTTCAGGCCGCCCAGAACATGAGCATTGAATACGGAAACCAGCAAATAGAGCAGGAGCATCTGCTTTTATGCCTTATTAACGACGAGGAGGGACTCATCCCTCAGCTCTTTTTGAAATGCGACGTTTCCGTGCAGCTGCTCCGCTCGCGGCTTGAGCAGGCCGTTTCCGCATTACCGAAAGTAGGCGGCGTGTCCTCCGACAGAGTCTACATTTCCCGCAGTCTCGAGCAGGCTTTTACCGAGGCCGAAAAGCAGGCCGACTCCATGAAGGACGACTTTATCTCAGTCGAACACATTGTATTCGGCATGATAAAAAAGCCTTCCGATACGCTCAGGAAAATTTTCCGGGACCTTTCCGTAACGGCAGAGGCTTTTCTTTCCGCTCTCAAATCCGTGCGGGGAAACCAGCGGGTTACATCCGAAACACCCGAGGATACGTACGACGTTCTGCAAAAGTACGGCCAGGATTTAACGGCCCTCGCCAAAGCGCAGAAGCTTGATCCCGTGATCGGCAGAGACGAGGAGATAAGAAATGTCGTGCGCATACTTTCAAGAAAAACCAAAAACAATCCCTGTTTGATCGGCGAACCGGGGGTCGGCAAAACAGCCATCGCCGAGGGTCTGGCCCAGCGTATAGTGCGCGGCGACGTACCCGATAACCTCAAAGACCGCATGCTCTTTGCTCTCGATATGGGCGCACTCATAGCAGGCGCGAAGTACCGCGGAGAGTTTGAGGAACGCTTAAAAGCCGTTCTTGGCGAAATCAAAGCTTCCGAGGGCAGAATAATACTCTTTATAGATGAGCTTCATAATATTGTCGGAGCCGGTAAAACCGAAGGTGCCATGGACGCGGGCAACCTTTTAAAGCCCTTGCTTGCCAGGGGTGAACTGCACTGTATAGGCGCCACTACCCTCAACGAATACCGCAAGTATGTTGAAAAGGACGCCGCGCTCGAGCGCCGCTTCCAGCCGGTAATGGTACGCGAGCCTACCGTTGAGGACACAATCTCCATTCTGCGCGGACTCAAGGAACGCTACGAGGTCTATCACGGCGTTAAGATCCACGACCAGGCGCTTATCGCCGCGGCCACTCTTTCAAACCGCTACATTTCAGACAGATTCCTGCCTGACAAGGCGATAGATCTTGTCGACGAGGCCTGCGCGATGATTAAAACCGAAATCGACTCCATGCCCACGGAGATGGATACCATATCCAGAAAGATCATGCAGCTTGAAATCGAGGAAACCGCTCTGAAAAAGGAAACCGACAAGCTTTCCGAGGAGCATCTGCGCCAGATACGCGAAGAGCTCGCGGAGCTTCGCGAATCCTTCGGAGCGATGAAGGCGCGCTGGGACAATGAAAAAATCTCTATCGAAAAGGTTCAGAAGCTGCGCGAGGAAATAGAGCGCACAAATTCCCTGATTGAAATAGCGGAAAGCGAATATGACCTCGGTAAGGCCGCGGAGCTTAAGTACGGAACTCTTCCCCGTCTCCAGAAGGAGCTCGGCGAGCTGGAGCGTTCACCCGATTCGCAAAAACGGACTCTGCTGCGAGACAACGTAGGCGAAGAAGAGATCGCGCGGATTGTGGCGCGCTGGACAGGCATACCGATATCCAAGCTTATGGAGGGAGAACGCAATAAGCTCCTTCACCTCGACGAGATAATTCACCGCCGGGTCATCGGTCAGGACGAAGCCGTAGAAAAGGTTTGCGACGCTATACTGCGCTCCCGCGCGGGTATACAGGATCCCTCCCGGCCCATAGGCTCGTTCCTTTTCCTCGGGCCTACCGGAGTAGGAAAGACAGAGCTCGCGAAGGCTCTGGCCGAAGCGCTTTTTGATGACGAACACAACATGGTCCGCATCGATATGAGCGAATATATGGAAAAATTCTCGGTTTCACGACTGATCGGAGCTCCTCCGGGATACGTCGGTTACGACGAGGGCGGCCAGCTCACCGAGGCCGTGCGCCGCAAACCTTACGCCGTCGTTTTGTTCGACGAGATCGAAAAGGCGCATCCGGACGTATTTAACGTTCTGCTTCAGGTTTTGGATGACGGCCGGATTACGGACAGCCAGGGCCGAACCGTGGACTTTAAGAACACCATTCTGATACTGACCTCTAACCTGGGTTCGGATATAATTCTGGACGGTATAACAAAAAGCGGCGAAATCAGCGATTCGGCGCGTGAGGCCGTCTCCTCCCTTTTAAAGCGCAGCTTCCGCCCGGAATTTCTCAACAGGCTCGATGAAACGGTATTCTACAAACCCCTCACCCGCCAAAACATCATATCGATAGTCGATCTTATGATAGAGGACATAGCTAAGCGGCTCTCCGAAAAGCAGCTGACGATGGAGCTGACGCAGCGCGCGAAGGAATATATCATAGACAACGGTTACGACCCCGTCTTCGGCGCAAGGCCTCTAAAAAGGCTCCTTCAGTCAAAGGTCGAGACTCTTATAGCAAGAAAGCTTATTGCGGAAGACCCCGGGCCGGGCGCGCACATCACGGTGGATTATAACCG
>JAAYBW010000005.1 GCA_012729975.1 Clostridiales bacterium | reverse complement strand
CTGTCACTACCACCTATTCTGCCCCCCAATAGCTCGCTCCGGCTATTGTAGGGCTCGACCTCAGGTGGCTCAATTTTAGTTCAGCGTTTTGGCCTCCCGTGGCTCACTTTTATAGTAGCGTTTACAAATTAGGTCGTAATCTAATTTCATGAACTGTTTCCTTTCTCGAAAGTATCTCGGATAGCCTTAAAAGCACGCTGCCGCAAGTTATATACCGTTCGAGGGGTAGCTCCGAGATGTGTCGCGATTTTTTCGTCTGTCCAGTGGTACCAAAAGTCCAGCATGAGCACCATACGCTGATTCTCTGGCAGCGATAATAGCGCTTGGTATAGCAGGTCGTTGAATATCACACAGGAGAACTTGTCCGCCCGAATCACAAGCTGCTCGGACGGATATGTATCCTCGTGGCTCTCTGTGTCAAATAAATATTGCATGCTCTCATTTACGACAGCCTCACGCTTCATTCGGTTTGCAAGTGCCCGCTTTTCGTTCCTGCTGGCATTGCGGAGCACGGTTTTGCAATATGAATCGAACATTGCACAGAGCCTTTCCGCCTTATCGGAGGGATCCGGCATGTGAATTCCCCTCCTTTATGCGGTTTTGAGAAAGACCGGTTTTTGCTTTACCTCCTTATCTACTAGAACACATTTCGATATCCCAAATCGGAAAGGTATCGGTGATAAATTTGAGAATGCATAGTCCGATATATCTTGACAAAGTAAGGCGGCAGCCTGAATTTTTAAGCTGCCGCCAGTAAATTATTATATGGACAGACAGCAGAAACGAAATTTCTGTGTCCAAGCCGCCTTCGGCCATAGAATGGCTTTTACACATGGAGTATTGCAAATCGCGTATCCGTGTATTTACGGGAATAACAGTTCTAACAATCATGAACCTTTTTGCCGGTGTATGGAAAATTTCGTTTCCATACCATTGAGAAGCCGCTTTATGTTTTCACGATGCCGGACGACCAAAAAAACTGCGCTTGTGATGGCTATTAAAAGCTCCCATATCCCACCAAGGCCGAGTAGGCCGACCAAGAGCGGATAAGAAAAAACGCCAATAATAGCACTAAGCGAAACATACTTTGTTAGAAGCAAGAGAATGAGGAACATTCCCCATGCGGCCAACGCAATGCGCCAATCGATGAAAAATAGGATAGTTCCCATTGCCATAACACATTTTCCGCCTCGGAATCCATGGTTGATCGGAAAAGCATTGCCGATCATCACGCATAGGCCAGCAAATTCGCGGCCCAAAATTGCATAATCGCTGACATACCCAATTAAATAACCGCCGATGAGGACAGGAACTGCATTTTTCGAGATGTCAATCAGAACAACCAGCGGGACACCGACTTTCCCGAATACACGGTAAAAATTTGTAAGGCCCGGATTGCCGCTACCAAAATCGCGGATATCTTTTCGGTATATACATTTTGAGACAATGATTGAACCGTTAACTCCCCCGAGCAAATAGGCTGCTAATCCCGCTACAACGAATACAATCACTATCAAGTTTATCATCCTCCATGCCTGCCTGTGCCTATAGGGCGCGATCTTTCGAGTCAAGGAACAACCTTGCTTCTGAAATGGTCAAACCGTGCGGTTCATATCACTTTATTGCGGTTATCGCGCTTTTTCAGTAACAAGAAGTATATGAGTATAGAACCGACAGCAATCATCAATGATATGAACAGGGGTAAAATAAACTCTTTTGACAGCGGATTCATAGCGGCTTTTCCCATGAAAATGACGGGGAGCATACCTGGCGTCAATCCGATAATGGATAAAATCAAGAATTTGCCGTACTGCATGTTCAACGCGCCGAAAAACATGTTGGTTACTTCGGTAGGCGGGCCTGGAAGCAGGCGCATGATAAAACAGGCAAAGTTGCTGTTTTTATCTGCCGCATCCAGTACCCATTTTCCAGCCTTTCTTTTTTTGATTTCGTCCATGACGCGGAATTTCCCCATGTATTTACCCAAATAAAAACTTAAGG
>JAAYBW010000290.1 GCA_012729975.1 Clostridiales bacterium | reverse complement strand
GGTCAGCATCAACGCTATAGGCGCACATATCGGTAACCTCCGTAAATTTAATAGTTGAGCAATCGTTCAACCATATTATATGCATTGCTTGTCAGAATGTCAATATTATTCTTGAATCTATGCCAAGTATCGGGTAAAACAAAAAAAGCAACCGCAAAGAGAGTCGGCCGAAGCCCGGATCACTTTGCGGCTGTCGTTAAACTAAAGAATCCCGCTGCGAACTAAAAGCTCATTTTCACGTCTTCGCGTTTTGCCGCTTCCGCCGCGAAGAACTCATACTTTTGCAGATGCTGCGATTTCGCGACGATGCTTGACGGGAACACTTCAACCGCTGTGTTGAACGCGGTGACATTGCTGTTATAAAGCCGCCTTGCTGCCTGCAGATGCTCCTCGGCGTCGCGAATCCCGGCCTGAAGCTCATGGAACACCTCGGCAGAGCGCAGCTGCGGGTAGCTTTCAGCCACGGCAAATATCCGAGCGCTCATTTCGTCCATCTGGGCGTTTTTTTCGCCAAACTCACTTACGGACATCCCGCGCCGCAGCTCGATAACCTGACTGAACAGGCCGGTTTCGTGGGCAGCGTAGCCTTTTGCTGTATCCAGCAGTTTTGTCAGCATATCATATCGTTTAGTCAGAGCTACCTCTATGCCGGAAAGCGCTTCGCTGATTTTAGTCGCCATACGCTTGAATCTGTTGCCGGTTGAAATCCACCAAATTACGCAGACCAGTACTATAACCACGATGACACCGATGATAATAAGCGGTACGTTTTCCATTATTGCCTCCTAAAATTAAGTAAATATAGGATCATTTCGCCGCTGCTTAAACAAGATGTCATTAATCAGCAGCTCATCCATCATATCCGTCATATATTTCAAGTCGCGTCGGAACTTATTGCGCACGGCTTCCATGTCACTCACCTTGACACCCTTGAGCTCAAAGGAATCGCGCCCGCTGTACAGGGCGATATGCACCTTACCGTCCATAAAGCAAAAGAACGATGCCGCGTCTGCCGTCTCGTCAGCGGCCAGCAGGTGCTCCATGAAATGCGGTGTGAGCACATAAAACGCGGTGTGCCCATCGACGGTGAGAATCCTGAATTTCTTGTTGAACTCTATGTTCTCCGTCTCGATGGAGGAGCGGCTCATGTCTCGCACGGATTTCCACTTCGTACCTGATTTGCGTTCAAACAGGCGGAGCGCAGCGGCAAGTTCCTTTTGGAAATCGCAGATCAGCCACTGCCCTTTGAAAACAGTGACATAGCGTGTTTTTCTCTTGCCCTCATCGTAATATTCTTCCTCGCGCTCCAAATGCAGGTCGGAATAACGTATTTGTATTCCTTTGTATGTACCCTCGATAAAGTCGCTTCCCGCGATTCTGTCCCATTCTTCGATAAGACCTGCCGAGCGAACCTCCTGCCCGCTGATGTGACCGCTCGGTAAATAACTTGTTACCTCGAACACTTCGCGCAGCAGAGGCATGGTTACCGCGCTTCCCATAAGGTCTTTAAGCCTGGCTGTTTTGCTGTTCGCCGCAAAAAACAGCCAAGCAGCCACAGCGAGCGCGACAACGATAGACGCGATTAAACCGGCCCACATCTCCTGAGCGGCAAATAAGGCCATGCAGACGAAACCGACGACTACGCATACCGGAACACATGCTTTCTTTATAAATGTCCATTTTTTCAGATCGCGAAGTTTCCCGGCAAGCTCCACGTCCGACAGTTCGTTTACCGCCATGTCTTGTTTTGCCTCATTCATCCAATAACCTCCGTACTATTGCCTTTATGGTGCCGATCCCTTCTAAGACCCATTTTTGTATTATAAGCGCAAACGCTGCGGCTTGCAAGGTTATCCCCTGTTTGCCGCCCGTGTCGCTTACATCGCCTAATGAG
>JAAYBW010000289.1 GCA_012729975.1 Clostridiales bacterium | reverse complement strand
ATTTCAATCCACGCTCCCCGTGCGGGGAGCGACGGCCGATATTCAAGGCTTGCACCGCCCGATATTATTTCAATCCACGCTCCCCGTGCGGGGAGCGACGGTCTCCGCCCTTTTTGCTTTTAGCCCTTATAGATTTCAATCCACGCTCCCCGTGCGGGGAGCGACGGAAAATATAAATCAGTCTTGCGCTTCTTTACAATTTCAATCCACGCTCCCCGTGCGGGGAGCGACTTACAGGTGTTGCCGGTGACTGTGTTGTTGCTTATTTCAATCCACGCTCCCCGTGCGGGGAGCGACCGACTCGAATGCCGAACAGGGAAGCGATGCCGATTTCAATCCACGCTCCCCGTGCGGGGAGCGACGCCGTAGCTATCGCGGCGGCGCAGGACGCAAAAATTTCAATCCACGCTCCCCGTGCGGGGAGCGACGAAGTTCGATCATGGGTAGGTGCAAATTATGATATTTCAATCCACGCTCCCCGTGCGGGGAGCGACGCTGATCGAAGCCGAAGTGTTTGAGGTGCTGGATTTCAATCCACGCTCCCCGTGCGGGGAGCGACTATAGACAAGTTAATACCATCTGGTGGATTTGTTATTTCAATCCACGCTCCCCGTGCGGGGAGCGACAGCGGATGAATATTTTTCAACGCATAAGTTCGGTATTTCAATCCACGCTCCCCGTGCGGGGAGCGACGAACATTTTCCATTTCCGTCTCGTTCAAATTTATTTCAATCCACGCTCCCCGTGCGGGGAGCGACGACGCCATAGTCCCGAAAGCCGTGGTCAGGGTATTTCAATCCACGCTCCCCGTGCGGGGAGCGACTCGGGTGCCCGCAACCGTCCGCCGCGCCGTTTATATTTCAATCCACGCTCCCCGTGCGGGGAGCGACAGCAAAAATGGCTAAAAATTATTGCAGCATTTATGCAATAAGTACTATATTACTCGTAAGTATGACCACTAATCGTCAATTCACAGCAGATAAATAATACTGTGATCTTTCTGTTCTTGTGTATTTCGCGTGCGAACCCCCTGTAGAATTCCTGGTATACTAAGGTTCGCACCCTCATATTATCAGAGGATCTTCTACACTGATGGTTTGTTTTGCCCCATAATGCTCGACCTTTTCTGAATACTTGTCGCCCAAGCGGTAAAATCGCACACTGTCTTTGGTTTCATCAATCTCCTTTAGAACACTGTGCCGTAAACGCAAAAATTGCGCCTGATCAACGATGCACTCAAACACAGAATTTTGTACACGAATACCAAAATTTGTGCAGCATTTTGCAACCCTGCGGAGACGCTTCTTCCCAGCTGGGACATCCAGACACACATCGTATGTCACCAAAATCAGCACCAAAATCACCTACTTCCAGAAAAATGGCGGGTAAGCGTCTATATCACCGCGGAGCCACCGAGCAAACAACACGGACTGGACGTACGGAACAAGGCCCCATGGAATTTTTTCCTTTAAAAACGGATGAGTGATGGTCTCTTGTTTCTTCTTCTGCCAAGCGGCTAGATACCTTCGTCTGGCATCGTCGGTTAGATAGACTGCACCGTTTTCCTTAATGTCAAAATCTTCGGGAACAATTGTACCCAGATTGACCTGTGATAGAACGAATCGATCAGCAATCGGCGCACGGAGCTCTTCAAGTACATCCAACGCCAATGAACACCTGCCCGGTCGCTTTTGATGCAAATACCCGACATAAGGATCCAACCCCACGCTCTCGAGAGCACCACATATTTCGTTTGTCAACAGCGTGTATGTTAACGATAAGAGTGCGTTTATGCGGTCGGTGGGCGGACGACGGCTACGATTTTCAAAATGGAAACAATCTTCATTCCGAAGTATCATTTGGTCAAAGACAGAAAAGTACGCTTTTGCTGCAACTCCCTCCACACCCATCAATGTGCCGATATCATTGGCTCCTTCCAACATGTTCAGGCAAACCTTCTGTTGCGAGATTGCCGCATTCATCGTCATCTCGTCCATTCTAATGCGGTGATCGCGAAGACTACGCTCCAGGACCCATCTACTATTGTATATTTTTGCTGAGAGGAAGTAGCTTGCTGCCTCAACCGCCCTCGTTGGGTTTGAAGCAAGAATCATCTGTGCCTCGCGGAGGAGAACATTTCCATGAACCGGCCCAACCATACGTGCTAGAAAACGTCCAGAGGGCGACAAAAAGCAGAGCGATATCCCCTTTTCTGCACAGGCATTCATGAGCGCGGGGCTAACGCCCATGAAACTAAAGCAGACAACTGAGTTGATATTATGCAACGGTAATCTGCCCAAGACATCGTCACCTGCGATGAGAACGACGTTCTCGCCATCCAGTCTTAGATAGGCATCCGGTGTTGTAACATACAGCGTGTTGAGAAGCTTTCTCAATCTTCCTCAAGCACCTCCCTGATGTAACCCTTTGCTGAACCGCGAGATAAAAGTGTTGGTTTGCAAATCTCTCGCATCGAGCAACTGAAGCATGCCTTTTGGGGTTTGACTCGCGGTGTGTGTCCCCTTTGAAACATCTCATGCATTTCCGAAACAGCAGCTCGTACCTCATATCTTAACTCGTCTGTAATCGGAACAACCAAACGCTTACGAGTCTCGCCGTAATATACCGCACCCTCGGGGATATCAGTGACGAACATTTCCTCCAAGCACAAGATCTGTGCGCAAAGGTGCCAGGTATCTGCACCGCTCTCGTCGGGTCGTCCGCGCTTATATTCAACGGGATATATGTGGTATTTGCCCGTTCGCCCAGAAATTGACACTCCATCCGACGATTTTATGAGCTCGACCATATCACACACTCCGCTGAGCTTAAGACGCTCAGATTTGACTGGCATACCACGCGAGAGCAGAATCCTACCGCGCTTTTCGGTAAAGGCAGTATCATGAACCATCTCATGCATCAGATGACCATCAGTCGTGAGGGCATTCTCCGCCCACTGTTGCTCAAGGTGAACCAGAGCCCAACGGCGACGGCAGAATTTATAGTGCTTGATACCGGAGAGAAGTAGATAATCTCCGTCGTCACTCACCGTCAAGCTCCTCAAATAAAAGCCCATCAAGCGGCTCGACTGTTATTTTATAGTCCTCAATGCAGCTCGGGATTTTTTTCGGGTCAGTCGCCGTTACTTTCAGAGATCGGTGAACTTTGGCGGGGGAATACTGCCCGATCTCACAGTTATGCATCCACCATATAAGTTTAATAACTTCCATGCTGCCGGAGGGTCGGGAGGAGGTCTCATCATTTTGGAATAGTGTCAGCAAAGCCTTCTTAATTTTTTCAGCATCCTCTTCGGAAAATCCGGTTTTCTCCGCCAGCTTGACGTTAATAGAGCCAAATGTGGTGTATACACCAAAATCCACACGATGCTTCATACCCATGGTATCTGCGGCTTTTTTGTCAGGGTTCTTCCCTGTTTCAAGGTTTACGGATTTTGTTATCTGAGTGCTTGTGATATTCACGGGGTGAACACTGAATGCAGGTTGAATAGATACCGGTCCGCGAATTCCGATGGAAACCGCATCGCTACCTTCTTCACCATCGCTGCCCTTGTTATCTTTAAATGCAAACACTTGGCCAAAGGATCGCACATCTATCCAGAGTTTACAGGCTGTTTCAGCATAAAGTGCGGGGGTGAGTTTCTTAAGTTCAGGTGCAGCATCCGCGCGGGCTTTCAGAGAACGCATACCGTCGTCACGGCGATCGTCCGACTGAACAAAAATCCGTTCACCCATGTCCTGCAAACGGTTTCGAATTTTCCTCTTGAGGCAGACGTCCGTGACCTCGCCAAATCCTTTAAAGTCCGTGCGTGGACGATTACCATCGAGCGGGTCACCGTTAGGATTTGCGTTAGTCGCGGCGAAAACAAATGCAAAATCAATTTTCTTATTCAAAACACTCATTTCTATCTCTCCTTTTTGTTTAAAATATCATACCGCTGGCAGTGATAACCTTCGAGAAAGCGGGGAGTAAGCGCCTCGGTTCTTGACATTCCCTCATCCTCAAATCTGTTTTGAATTTCGTCCAGCAAAGCCCTGAACTTTCTCTCTAATGAAGTGTTTCTCAGCTTTGCGAGATAGGGCTGAAGTTTGCTTTCCACCACCGCCCAAGTTACTGCTGGTCGCTGTTGCGCAGCGCTGAAATAGCGTATGGCGTTGGTTTGACGGTGCTGAGAATCACTCTCTGCCATGGCTTTGATTTCTGCGCAGTCTGCAACAGCCATCAAGCGTCCGAATAGGTAGCTGACATCCGTCTCATTTGGATTTAGTGACACCTTGTACTCCTCCATTTCGTTAGCACTTCTCTCCATTGCACATGTAACCGCAAGGCACTTGAGCCAGTTTTCCCGCTGCCATTTTCCACTTTGATTTGTGAAACTTTCCGGTCTGCAGGAACGTCTGAACGCTGAACGTGCGAAGGTTTGCGGGACTAATCGCCCGTTTGCAATGCAGGAAAGGATGTCCATGTTAAAACTCTTGATCTGCTTTGTAATCGACTTTTCGTTTCTCTTGTCTGCATCAGCCATTCTAATACTGCTGAAGCCAAACACCGCCTCTCCAAGTTCCTGGAGCGTGGGTGTGGTAACATATTCATAAAGCCTATTATCTGATGAGCGTCTTCGTGTCAGTCGCCATAGACAGCGTGTGTACCACGAGTTTAGGCGTTCGAGATATTCGCTGCCATCCAGTTCCTGATAGAAGTTTATCGACATACGTCCCGGGGTTGCTGCTTCCATACCGAGCATAATGATTCTTGAACCTTTACGGTATTCGGGAACTGATCTGAATCCAGACATAGCCGAAGCAATCTTTTTACTGTAAGCCTGCTCGGTCTGAGGATAAATCTTTTCCTCATCCTCATCTTCGACACCCCAGCTGTCGTCTACACCATCCTGTGGTGCGATTATTATTCGGCAGGTTGTGCTCCATGCGATGAAGGAAGAGCCGTATTTGTTAAAACCTTGCCTATCTCGTAACCAGCGTAGAGTGTTGTGCGCCTTTGATGATGCCATATAACTCACAGAATATGCTTGCTCAGCCGAAGTGAATCGGCCTTTGAACTGGAAATCACGCAGGTCATCCTTCGCTGAGATGAGCTTCGCGTTTCCTTCAATCTTGGCGTGGTTGTATATAGCGGGTTCCAATCGCCCACTTGAATAGCATAACTGCTGGTCAGACAGACCAGACAGCAGATATTTAAGCCAGCTCTCCTTCACTTCTCTCATATCCCGAAGGGGAATAAAAGTGTTCTCGCGCAAAACGCTAAAGTCAACTATACATTTTTCAGCAGGCTTTTTTAGAGTGAAAAACACAGGCTTTGTTTTCCGGTCCTTCCAGGTGTTTTGAACCTTACCTTCCTCGTTCAGAAAAAGCAATCCACAACCAACGAGGTCGGCTATAACTGTATTTTTCTTCAGATAAAACCTCAATGCGATAAGTTCAGGTGGTGCATCCCGAGCCTCGCACCAATCGCTGAGTTGCTTGTCGTATGCAGCATAGTATGGCGAATAATCTATCTTACTATATGCAGACAGATCCCCAGCGACATAACGCAGTTCATCACAAAGGGGGTAGGCTAGTGGTGGGCCCGTTCTTCCTTCCGCCGCGGGACTGGAGGGAACTGGATACTTACTGCGTTCCACTAAAATACTCGCAGAATGAAACGTACCGTCGGGTAATATCCTTATACAAATATCCAATTGCTTCACGATGAATCCAACCGATACAAGTGGGTGAGCGTCTGAGAGCGGTTTTCCATCGAAATAGTTATCATAAGTCTCGCAAAGTGCCTGAATCCAACTCAAGTGCCTCCACCTCCTTTATCAGTGTTTGGAGTGCTGGTTCCTCCAAACCCGAGAAATCCATAAAATTCTTCTTCTTCATTGGTCGCACATCGCGTCGGAGTGCAACATCACAATCTGACGGGCAAGGAAATATAACTACTCCGTTTTCCATTCGGGGTCTCCAAAAACGTACCGCCAGCATTTCACGACCTGTCTCGTCGGGATAGTCAATTCCGTGAAGCATCAAACCGAAATCCAGAATACCGGTATTGTCATAAAATCCATCACCACTTCCGAATTTGCATGGCTCGACGTACGCCTGACATTCTCGAGTGCCCAGAAATATATCTCGTCTTCCGCCTCTTTCAATCATACGTTTTGCGATTGTATAATGCTTGTTTTCATTTCGGTCTTTTTCAAACTCCGGACGATTTTCATTAAAAATGAAGTGTGCTTGAACTTGGTAAGCAGGCTCTGAAAGATAGGTGTATATGGAAAGGGTATTGCCATCGCTACTAAAATTGATTGGTCGGATATGCTTTGCCTCCGTACGAATAAGGTTTAAGATTCTTACACGGTCAATAATCCATGTTATTGTGGGCTTCCAATAAACGCTTTCGATCACGCCCTTCAGCGCTTGATAAGTCGGAAGCTGATAAGTGGATTTCTCGCCGCCAACCCTCGTAATTGGGTCTGTAAAAAGCGCATATCTCCCTCTTACGAGGAATTCCACTTGATTTCGAATGTATGGATCACTCATGCCTTGCCACTCCCTTCAAAACTGCAAATCCGCCATGAATTGAGCTTCCATAGACAGACCCGTCTCATCATTGTAGTACTCCTTTCTCAAAACATAGACGTTCGCGTTTTCTATTCTCCAAATTGCATTTTCTTTTACCAGTTCGTTAAATACATTTAAATACAGCGAGACACTATACCGCTGTGCCTCTCGCAGGAGTTTAATTCTATCGCTCATTGACAGATTCCCGGCCAGCGTTGTGGCTATCTCGTCTCCCCTACCGTGAGCGACTAATACCGGGCGCGTGTCGCTGTCTATGACGCGGAAAATAGTCTCGGCTGTGCGATATGCGCCGTAGAAGCGCAGACGTCCTCGTGCATCCGAGCAAGGAGCCATGCCGTTTTTACCGAAAAGTTCGACAAGCGTGACGTCTATGCCATCTGCTTTCGCAGGGAAGTCCTCTGATGCGTAAAACGCCTTGCGTTCCATTTCGAAATACGCCGCTATACCGCCGGGCGAGGAGGCATCTTCGGAGTTCATTGCGGCAAGCAAGCCCTCCGTGCAGCCTTGAGCGGTCGCAATTTCGGGTAGACCGCGCAAAGACTCCTCGAACAGCTTCCAGACATACACTTCGCCCATAGCTCCGTTGAGCAATTCGGCGTTGCGGTTACACCTCCCCGATGCCTGCAAAACACTGCCCAGTCCAGCAAGACTTCTCACAACACAGGGAAAGGAAATATTAATCCCAGCCTCGATGAGTGCAGTGGAAATACAAAACAGTGGGGCTTCACCGCGATTTTTGATTCTGTCGATAAGCTTCAGCCTGTGCGCCGGATACATGTCGGTGCTCAGACAAATACACGGCATGCCGCTCGATCTTACGAGTTCATATAACCTACGCGCTATTCTCTTGGTGTTAACAACCATAAGCACAGCACTGTGTTTTTCGATAAGTTTTAAAATATCAGTAGCCGCACGCTCACAGCTTCTGGCTATATGTAGCTCATCAATCAATTGTGTACGGCGCAACGCTTTATACAGCCCGGTAGTATCGGGCATAATTTCCCGATATTCGAGCTCGAGATGCGGCTGCGTGGCAGTGCAAAGGACAATAGTACAACCGCATATCTTAACAAGAAAGCTTACTGCTTTTTCAAACAGTCGGGTGCATTTCTTCGGTAATGCTTGTATTTCGTCGAATATTATTACTGAGCGTGACAGGTGACATAAACGTCGTGCAGCAGAATTTTCCTTGCGATAAAATGCGTTCAGAAATTGAACAACTGATGTGAGAACAATATCAGTTTCCCATCGTTCGGTAAGATGCTTGTAGTTTTCGAACTCCTCAAAAGATGTTTCATCATCGAAAACGACATTGCTGTGGTGCTCTAAAACACTAACTGTATTGCCAAGTACCTCCCTTATATCACGAGAGTTTTGGTCCAAGATGGTGTTAAATGGAATTACGTAAAAAATTCTATCCATACCGGTTTTTGCTGCATGCCGGACAGCAAAACGAAGGGATGCGAAGGTTTTCCCTCCCCCAGTAGGAACTGTGAGCCTGTAGATACCGGGACTACCATCAGCTGCATTAAGGCAGGTTTCTGATATGTCCCAACGCATTCTCGATAACGGTGTGTTCCGGGGATATTTCCTCAGATGGTGTTCGAGCGCAGCATATGCGGCGTCCCAATTCGGTTTCAGCGGTTCTTTCAGCGGGTTTTCACCATATTCAAAGCATGCGCTATCCCATCGGTCTGCATCCACAAGGCAACTCAAGAGCTCGCGAACGAGAAGCCCTATATTGAAATCGGATAATGAAGCTTTTTTTCTTTCTATTTCCGTAACACCCTGCAAAAATAGATTGTCAAGTTCAGCTTCAGAACAGACTTCCTGTAGAAAATTTGTGACAGCTTCATAATAGCACAGCTCATTTTTGTCACGAGACAGCTTTTCAAGAAGAGGAGACGAGCCATCAATAGAAATCGCATCCATTAGTCCGCTATGGTGTCCGTAGATTATCATGGCGAGAACTTGTGCTGCTGTCTGCCTGGCGCGGCTTCCGCAATACCAACGTTCATAGGCAAAAATCGCTCCTATTGGTGCGTGGTGAATCTCCCCCCGAGAGGTAGTGATTTTTTGACCATCGAACTGAGAACGGAGATATCCACAAAATAACTCTGTACACTTCCCACTGTCATGAAGGATACCTGCAAGAAAGCCGAGCTTTTCAAACCCAAACTTTGAAGCGCTTTTTGCGCAGAGTGTGGCAGTATTATAACTGTGGCAGGAAACAGACTGCTCGCGTCCATCAGAAGCACGTTTGTGCGCAATCACTATAACTCACTCTTCCCTTTTTTGCTCTTGCCTTTTGCATATAGACCCTTGCTCTCCATTTAATTCGATCTTGTATATAATTCGACTGATGTTGACCAATTGATGATTTTTCTTTCCAATTATAGCACAATTTCCCACAATATTAAGTTATATTTTCAATTATTGGCATTTATTTGTGACTTTTCTGTACAAATAATCAACAAGCTGAATTGGGAAAGTAACATCCAGTTTGCATGAATAACGTCCAGAACAGGAATATGCACGCAATAATTATTGCCTAAAATCAAATGACACCCGCAACAAGATTTGCAAACTTGAAGTTACTATTGCGGGCTGGAACTTACTAAACCAAAGGATATTGCTAAACCGCACCGGCGGTAGTACAATTGCATCAGATTGATCAATCAGGCCTAAAAAGGCGCACGCTGACCAGAGGACGAAGTCAACCTTGTTTTTTAGCAACGGTTACTTCCACCCCTGATGAGTACGGTATAACGCCGGGAATGACGGCACGGGCTGTTATTTCTTCAGAAGCATAGGTGTAAGATTGATCTCGTTAGCGGGGATGAGCTTCTGGTGAAGCTTTCCGAGAATCTCCTCGCTATGCAATGTGCTGAACAGCTGGTTGGCGGACCGGTTGTTCAGCTTTTTTCTTGTGTAGGAATTTATGTGACTCATCATTAGGTCAATGTCCTCCTGTGTCAGATGATCAAAAGATGTACCTTTTGGGAGCACCCTGCGAATCATTTCATGGGCTACCTCACAGCCGCCTTTTTGGTCAGAACGCTGCGGATCACAAAAGAAGATGCGGGTGCGCAGTTCGCCTGTTGAGGTATCGCATTCAATGGATACCGGGTCAGTAAACTCGCTGCCTCTGTCCGTTAGGATTACAGGGAACAATTCACAGAAGGCTTCTCTACCAAGAATTGTATCCAGAGAATTAAAAATCTGCATTACCGATCTGGCAGTATTGTGGTCACGGACAAAGGGCTGAATTGAAAACTGAGATTCCAGCCTTGGCCTGCTCCGACTGGAATCTCAGTTTTCAATTCAGCAATAATTAACTTTTTTGTCGATAGCTTAATGATCGGTCATTTGTCTGTTTTTCACTGACCCACGCCTAATACTATTATCCGATAAATAGAAAGAATTCAGCCGGAAGTATGGCATCATGAAAACACTTTACTTTATCCGGCTTAGCTACGGCATAACCGAATTATTTAAATTTAGCGCTTGACAAATTAGAACATTTGTACTATTATCTATTATGTCGACGTTTGCATCTTCATGAAGATATTGCATAATCGCATAAAAAAGCGAAAAAGAAGCTCCGAAGCGGAGCTTCCCGCGGTGCGTACCTAAAAACGCCGGGAAGGAGATTTAATCATGACAAATAAAAGTTTCCCGAAATTCGTTTTCCCCCGTCCTATCGGAGAACTTTGTTCTCCCGTCGTCTCCCCGCGCTCGTCGGTGCGGACAGTGTCCGCCCGCAGTCTCCCGGCAGCGCCCTCGCGCGTGTGTGTCATACGTGATCGCATCGCACGTGTGTTTCGCATGTGCATGTCGTGCAGGCGCATCATACGGGTGCATCATGCGGGTGTATCGCGCGTGCATGTCGCGCGGGTGGCGGGGGCGCGCATAAT
>JAAYBW010000288.1 GCA_012729975.1 Clostridiales bacterium | reverse complement strand
TATATTTCGACAACATGATCAACAGGTTTGATAATCTGCGCGTAGTAGCCTGCTGCTCGAAACACGGTGTTTCGGCAAAAAAGAGCGCGGACAGGTACGGCATCGAGGCGATGTCGCTAAGAGACATACTGGGTGACCCGCGCATCGAGGTCATCGTAAACCTCACTCCGCCCGCAGAACACTACGGCATAGTCAAGGCCGCTCTGCTGAGCGGTAAACATGTTTATACTGAAAAGGTCATGGCGGCCACATATGAGCAGGCGCGGGAGCTCGCTCAGATAGCGGGTGATAAGGGCCTTATGCTCGGGTGCGCGCCCGACACTTACCTGGGCGCGGGGATACGGACCGCCCGTGAAGCGGTCGAAGATGGCCTGATCGGAGAGGTCACGGGCTGCGCGGCGGTCCTGAACCGAAACAACGGGGAACTGTATGACAGGCTGCCTTTTCTCATCCAGCCGGGCGCCGGCATAGGTTTTGACGTGGGCATCTATTACATCACAGCGTTCCTTTCGATCCTGGGCCCCGTTGCGGCGGTCTCCGGAAGAGTCAATACCCGCGAACCGCTGCGGATGAACCGTGACCCTGGGTCGCCGGGTTTCGGAAAGCCTTACAGGGTCATGGGCGAGAATATAATGTGCGGTATCCTTGAGTTTCGAAGCGGCGTTCTTGGGACCGTGCTTTTTAACGGAAACTGCATTTTTCCGGAAATCCCCTACGTGGCCATGCAGGGCACGAAGGGTGTCCTGTATCTGCCGGACCCGAACACTTTCGGCGGCAAAGTGGTGCTGAGGACGCCCGAACACGAAAGGGAGCTGCCGCTGTCTGGCCGGTATGCGGACAACAGCCGCGGTCTCGGGGTTTCTCAGATGATGCGCTCGTTCGAGGCCGGCGAAAAGACAGACCGTTCCATGGCGATGGCTATACATTCTATCGAGATACTTGAGGGCATTGTAAAGAGCAGCCGGACAAAAGAACACGTGATCCTGACCAGCTCCTTCCGGGGCTGATCTTCCGTTGCGATATCGTGCGTTTCAGTGGGGCCGGATAGATTATGCGGCCGTTACTGTTATTAGTTAAAATTAATGTATCTCCATGTCAGGAGTTGAAGTTGAGCAGCAAATCTGAGAGAGTCCGGTTTCGGCCGGGCTCCCCTCTTTTTTGTTTCAGAGCACAGTTGTTCTTTGAAACGGAATGCGGAAAGACCCGACAGCTGCGGCGGCCCGACAGGTGATTTGCATGACGCACATAGGTATTCTGCGGTAAAAAGCCTTCCCTTTTGAGGGTAAAGCGGGCGGCGAAGCCGTCCTGATGCGGCGACAGTCTTCCTTTCCGACAGAGCGCCGCCTCATCCGCCTCACTGCGGTCGGCACCTTCTCCTCGGGGAGAAGGCCCGGGCGCAGCGATCCGCTTAACGCATCTGCGCAGACGGTATATAAGCAGCCGGGCACTGGTGCTTCATTTACAAACGTGCCGCCGCCGATCTCTTTTCCGACACCCGTTAAAAGGCCCCGTAACAGTCGAAAAAAACCGGATAAAACAAGTAAAGTTTATATTTACAAAAGTTTATATTTACAAATGATAAAAAACATGCTAAAATACAACTATATACAATTAGTTGTATTTCAAAGTGAGATGACACAATATATGGTAAATGCTGTCTGAAGATGACGGCAAAAAGCACTGGAGCCAAAGCGGTATGCGACGGCAGTCAGGCCGCGATAGATCCGGAAAGCCGGCATCTATGCGGCTTTTTTTGATTATATGGGCGTTTTTTATTATGTTAACGGGCGCGACATTATCAGCGGAGCAAAAATATGGATCATCCGACATCACCGCGGTATTACTGACAATGCCGGCGACAGCAATTGCCGGCAGCGCCCGGCGGCAAAAGGGGTGGAAAGATAGTGCCGATCAATGCACAGAGTCAGTCTTGCCAAACGCGGGATCGGCCGGGCAAGCGATAGCTACACCATAGTAGGCGATGGCCGGAACGCCTCTCCCCGGATCCTTTCATTTCCGGCACCTGTTATTTTTCTCAGCATCTCCGGATTCGCATTACAGCATTCTGGCAACCAATACGCGGCAGCAGACAGGCCCGGAGAGCTGCTACCATGCACACTGGAAAGACCGTGGTCCAAGCGGGACAGACCGCAAACCAACGAAAATCGTAAACAATGCCCCGGAATCTAGAATATACGAAATGAGGAGCAAACCGTGAAAAAAAGAGTATTAGCGCTGTTAATGTCCGTATTGCTCTGCCTGAGCCTTCTTCCGGCTGTCGCTTCCGCGGCCGAGGGAGACGTTGTTCTGGCGTTCACATCGGACGCACACAACCCCTCCGGCAATCAGGCCGGAACAGCACTTGGCAGCTGGATCGACAAAGTCAAGACTGACAGAGGCAATATCGAATTCATGGGATTTTGCGGCGACCTAGGTGACAGCGGCGCATACCAAAACAATTATTGGCAATATGTCGGGAACATATTTTCCACCGTTACGGGTAAGGGCATCAATTATACCGTTTCCGTTCCGGGCAACCACGAATATATGAACGGATACTTCACGCCGAATTTAAACGCCACCACAACTACTTATTACAGGTTGAATTCCGAGTACCGGAACGCGGACAACTATCGCGTTTATTGTCTCGGGAGCGAAAGCGATGACCAAAGTATTTCCGATAATCAGATCGAATCACTCAAGACTTATCTCTCCGGTGCCGGCACCGATAAACCCATATTTATATTGAACCATTACCCGCTGCACAGCTACAGCGGCAGATCGACCGGCAACGCCGGAAAGGTGATCACCGCGCTGAACACAGCGGCCGCTGACGGAAAGAAGATAGTATTTCTGTGGGGACATAACCACACACTGTCGGATCCTAAATACGATACGATCTTCAAACCCGGTGATACGCTCGAATCCAGTACGATAGAGTTCTATTACGCTGCGGCCGGCTGCATATACGGCTATGGTTCCGGCGGCGGCTGGGGCGGCTCCGGCTCCAGCATAGACGGCAAGGGTCTCGCCGTGACCGTTTCCTCCAACGACGCTCTTTCATTCGCATATTATGATGATAACGGAAACAAGATAGCCACCTACACAGAGGACGGCGGTTCGGGCGGCTCCGGCGGCTCGGGTGGAGGGACCGGAACAACATACACGAAGGTGGACATGCCGGCTGCGGGAAAGGAATATGTGATCGTGGCGCAGGACGGAAGCTATTTTGGCCTTACGAATGTTGCCCACTCAGGATACACGAACACATACGACTATACTTATAGCGGTTTCAACGGAACGTCGGTAACTGTTTCCGGTAACAAGATCACAAGCGATGTCACCGATGATATGATCTGGGTTCTGGAAGACGCCGGCAGCGGCAGGTACCGTATCAAAAACGTTCGAAACGGCAAGTATCTAGAAGCATTTTACAACAGCAGTGGTGGCAACACGTATGGCGGGCTGACGCTTGAGCCCGAGGCCAGCAGCAGTTCATGGGGTTATTCATCATCCAAGCTTGATTATTCTGAGATATCGGGGACAACCACAAAGTACCTAACATATGATGATTTCTCTGACGTGCAAGGTGGTTACAAACAAAACACCGACTCTATAGCCGATCTGTTCACTGTACGCTCAACAGGAAACGCAGACAATATCTACTTCTATGAGGTCTCAACCGGCTCCGGAGGCTCCGGCGGCTCAGGCGTTACAAACACTCCTGTGGAAATCACTTCCTCCAGCACCGGGAGCGGAAACTCGAAGAACGTATCCATTCCCGTCAACAGCACGTTGTCAGTCACACTGACAAACGGCAGCGGCAATCAAAAATCCTATACAATATCTAACAACAATAGTGGTATAGCGAGTATATCACCCAGCGATGGTTTCACCCTTTCTGGGAACGGAGAAAAAACATTTACCATTCAGGGTTTGGCAGTCGGTGAAACAGTTATCACATTCACGGGCACGAGCAGCTCAGGAGGTACGTACAAGGCAACAATCAACCTTACTGTGACCGCCTCCGGCGGTTCCGGCGGCTCAGGCGCTTCTAATGCCTCTGTGAGCATAACGGCCTCCACAAGCGGAGCCACTGCTAACGCAACCATCTCGGTCGGCGGTACGCTGACAATCACTCTGAAAAACGGCAGTTCAAACCCCTCTTCAAAAACCTTTACGACAACTGTCGTCGATACTACCGTAGCTCAGATAACCGGCGGTAACAGCCTTAGCCTTGCAGGAAACGCAGAGGGAACAGTAACCGTTTTAGGATTGAAAGTCGGGAACACTACTATCACAAGCACAGCCTCCGGCTCCAGCGGCAATTATGAAGCTAATATCAACCTGACCGTAGTTGCCGACGACGATGGCGGAGACGGCGGCTCCGGAGGCACGGGCGGAACCACCTATCAGCTGGTAGACAGTATTGAAGACGGCGGGACTTATCTGATCGTTGCCAAATATACTTCCGGAGGCAGCGACGTATACTATGCTCTGACTAACGACATAAAGAATTCGAATTATCTTAATGGCGCGTCTGTCACTGTTGAGGGGGATTATGTGAATGCAAGGACAGACGGTAATAAAACCATAGACGATACCATGCTTTGGACCTTTACAACCGCATCCTCAGGCAAATATGACATTAAAAACGGCAATAATCTGCTGCAGCGGAAAAGCGGCGGGTCTAATATCACGCTCTCCGCAACCGATGAGGGAGGGAGTTATTCCGACTGGACTTACAACAGTTCGAAGCAATTAACATTACCAGGGTCAGGAGGGTTTTCGTCGACTTACTATCTGCGTTGGTCGAACAGCAATAAGTATTTTGAGATTTCGACAACAAATTCTAGTAACACGTTATTCCTTTACAAGCAAATAATCACCGCGGCCAGCTGCACTGTAACTTTCAACAGCAACGGCGGCTCAGATGTAGGTAACCTGCCGGTCACGGAAGGCGGGAAAATCACAAAACCGGCCGATCCTACCAAGACCGGGTATGATTTCGGCGGCTGGTACAAAGATGAAGAACTGACCACTCCCTGGGATTTTGAAAATGATACCGTAACAGAAGATATAGAGCTGTTCGCCAAGTGGGATCCCAAGACCAACACTGCCTACAAGGTGGAACACTATAAGCAGGACGTATCGGGTACAGGTTACACGCTATCCGAGACCGAATCTCTGACCGGAACCACTGATGCATCGGTTACGGCAAACGTGAAATCCTACACCGGCTTTACGGAGAAT
>JAAYBW010000287.1 GCA_012729975.1 Clostridiales bacterium | reverse complement strand
TATCCTCACAGTTCGGCATTGATGAGGATCAGATAACCGAGGATACGGACATAATAGATGACCTGGGCGCCGATTCGCTGGATGTGATGGAGATGATGATGGGTCTTGAAGACGAATTCAGTCTGTCGATTTCCGAAGACACCGTTTCCTCGCTGAGTACTGTCGGGGATGTCGTCAGGTTGATAGAAGGACTAATGTAACACACATATAAAACCGGATGATCGAAAATCATCCGGTTTAAACTTATGAGGTGTATCCGTCGGCGGGAAGCTAAAAGTTTCACAAGCTAAAAGTTTCACCTTATTTTTTGTTGATTAATCGGGATATAGGAGTATAATATAAAAAATAGTCTTCCGACGGGGGAGCTCCGCATAAACATATATTAAGCTATGCACACGCCGGCCGGGTTATTTCTGAAGCTGCCGCTCAGGAGAAATTACATAAGCGCAGATGTACGGCCTTTTAATTTTACGCTTGAGCAAACCTAATCAACCTGAAGGAGATGCCGCTATGGGAATATTTATTTTATTGACCGCAACAGCAAGCGCAATTACGGCAATTGAGCTGCCCTCCTCATATAATGCCGTTGTTGCGGCCTTGACAGCGGGAGGGCTGCTGGCAGCGATTCTGATACTGCTGCTTATGTTTGTCATTGTCAAAAACCGCAGAAGGATACACGAGGCAAACGAATATACAGAATTTTATAAAAATGCAATGCAGGCATTTTTAGACGCCGGTAAGAGCATGGCATTTCTAAAAGACGAAAATTTCAATTATCTGATGGTCAATCATATTTTTGAGAAGAGATACAAAAGAACGCGCGCCGAGATAATCGGCAAGGACGATTTTTCGCTCATCGAAGCGGGCTTTGCGCAGTGGCTCCGGGAGTCTGACAAGGAAATATTACAAAAGAATACCCTTGTTGAATATGAAAACGAATCCGGAGGGCTTATCTACGAATCGATAAAATTCCCGGTTAAAATGCCCGGGGGAGGGTACGGTATAGGGGCCTATATATCGGACAAGACTATCGAACGCGGGCAGATGAAATTGCGTGAACAGATCCATGAACGAAACAGAATTCTTGCGGACGCGCTGAGCCTCAGGGCCGAAAGCAAAGAGGAGCAGATAGATTTTGTGCTAAAAAGCGCTTTGAGTCTAACCCAAAGCGAATACGGATATTTTTACTATTACAATGAGAATACAGGTGAGCTCAGGCAGGGCGCCTGGGTAAGCGGCACAGCGGATAAGTGTGAACCGGATGACGATGAGATGCTGCGCAGGTTTGATGAAGCCGGCATATGGGAACAGGCAATAGGCCAAAGGAAGTCTGTAACAATTAATAATCTTAACCAGAACGATCCGCTGCGCAAGGGGTATTCCGGGGGCGGTATCGAGATTAAAAAGCTCATATGCGTTCCGATTATTTGGGAGGAGCAAATCGTAGCGCTGGCGGGCATGGCAAACAAGAAAGGCGATTACGATGTAAGTGACACAGACAACATATCGATATTGGTCAGCGGGCTGTGGCAGGCCGTGATAAGAAGCCGGATGCGCGAGCTGCTTGCGTACGAGCGCAACAAATACCTGCAGACGCTTGTTTCGATAGGCGACGGAGTTATGGTTGTCGACAGAGACGGCAGAGTCGAAATGCTAAACGGCGTGGCACAGAAGCTCACGGGCTGGAGCGACGAGGAAGCGAGAGGAAGACCTTATACCGAAGTCTTTGTTTTGTCAAACGAGAATCCCGGGCTCCCGATCGAGGATCCCGTGCAAATGGCGATCCGGACAAAAGAAATACAGGAGCTCAGAGACTTCGCTGTGCTTACCTCGCGCAGCGGAACAATCAGCTGCCTTGAAGACAGCGCCGCCCCGATACTCAACGAGTCCGGGGAATTTGACGGAGTAGTTGTTGTGTTCCGCGACGTCACCGAAAAACGGGCGCAGAGCCGCAGAATCGAGTATCTGAGCTTTCACGATATGCTCACGGATCTCTACAACCGCCGCTTTTTTGAGGAAGAGCTCAGAAGGATAGATACAAAGAGGAATATTCCGATTTCCATAGTTATGGGAGATGTAAACAGCCTTAAGCTGACTAACGACGTTTTCGGTCACTCCAGCGGAGACGCTCTTTTAAAAACGATCGCGGATGTATTTCGTAAAAACTGCCGCGCGGATGACATCATCGCGCGCTGGGGCGGCGATGAGTTTATCGTACTGCTGCCGAAAACCGGGAAAGCCGATGCCGAGAGAATAGCGGCAAGGATAAAAAAGGACTTTGCCGACCGCAAAATTACAGCGTTTAAGGGCAGTATAGCGATTGGAATCGATACAAAAGAAAACGAGGATGAAGACCTCAAGTACATACTTGATCGGGCCGAGGGACACATGTACGCCGCTAAAACACTGGAGAGCGATGCCGTACGGGATGAAGAGATAAAATCGGTGTTGGATATGCTCCACAACAACATTGAGAGCGAGGAGCGTCATTCGCGGAAAGTAGCCGAGCTCTGTGTAAAGATCGGCAGGGCTTTGGGGCTGGCCGAGGTAGATTTGCGCAACCTGAGCGATTTAGGGCACTACCACGATATCGGTAAAGTAGTTTTAGACCCGGTTTTGTTCGAGCCGGATCATAAACTCAACGAAGAAGAGCGCAAAGAAATCATGAGGCATCCCTTTGTGGGATACAGGATACTCAACGCCTCGGAAAAAACCGTCGGCCTTGCGGATGCGGTGCTTTCGCATCATGAGCATTGGGACGGCAGCGGATACCCGAGAGGACTCAAAGGGGAGCAGATACCGCTGCTCGCAAGAATTCTGGCTGTCGCGGAGTTATATGATCGCCTGACCGCCGGAACAAACAATATGAAAGCTTTAAGCGACGCGGATGCGGCGGAGTATTTGGAAAACAAGTCGGGCAAGATTCTTGATCCGCATATAACAACTCTCTTTGTAAGCATGCTGAAGACAGAAAAATAAAATTGTCTTATAATAATATTCTTCCGTTCCGATGCGAATAATTAGCGTATATCAGATTCGGGACGGAAGCTATGAGGGATAGGAATAAAATACACGCGATCTGCGCGGCAGCGTCTGTGTTCTTCCTGGTTTTCGGGATAAATACGGCAGCTGCCGCCGATTTATCCCGGGCCGGACAGTATGGGGAAAGCGGCTACAGGGATTTTTCCGATATCTGCATACCCGAGGAAGGCTGTGCTCTTTTTATAGATCTTGACGCATATATTATGACCGTATACCTCAACGCGGGTAAATACGTGACATATCCGGTATCCGGAGGCACATATGATACGCCCTCTCCGGTCGGAGCGTGGTTTGTATCGGAGATATCAAACTGGGGCGAGGGCTTCGGAGGCAGCTGGATAGGGCTGGACGTTCCCTGG
>JAAYBW010000286.1 GCA_012729975.1 Clostridiales bacterium | reverse complement strand
TTATCCGTTGAAGACTGCAAACCGGGCGGTTCGGTTCCCGTATTTGACACCAACCGCCTTGCGATTCTTGTATCCGGGCCACTAAACGGGCAAACCATCGGCATGACCTGCATGGGAAGCTACGGCACTATGCAAGCCCCGGTTCCCTTTGCCCGGCCGCCTAAAAGCCCGAATTTCTTAAAGAAGATAACCGGAGCGACGCTGACAAAAGCCGGAAGGTAAGCGTCTCGGGCATGCTAAGGTAAAACAAGCCGATGAAAAGGCGGCCGACCGTATAGCTGTTTTGGTTCAATAAAAGCATAAAAGGGCGGATATCACTCTTTGTCGGAGTGATACCCGCATCTTTTTTCGATTTTATGCGCCAAATCGTGAAAACAGAAGAAATCCGGCAAAAAGCGAAAGTCCGCGAATCCGCAGATTCACAGGCTTGCTTCCGGTACTAGGGGAGATAACGGATTTGAGTTAACCGGTACGTGAATTCGCTCTCGATTTGGCGGAATATGAATCAGCAACGAATTTAAGCACCTCAACCGTATCTGCCATTTGCTCATTAATATCAAAATCTTTTCCCGTTTGATGTTTCATCAGCAGCTTAAGTCCATGTATTTTTTCTTCGCTACTAACTGGAATGTTAATTGTTCCCCTCGCAACAACGGAGGAAAAAGCCGAGCCGTAATTGCATGGAATATGACCGCCGGAAATCAGTTCGACATCGGTTTCAATTTCAACGCATACAGAACTGTTGGCTTTTATCAGATTTAGTTTATGACCTTCTTTAGCGCAATGCATATACAGCACGATTTTTCCGTCGCTGAAATCACAGCCATAATGAAGAGGAACAATATACGGATAATGCTCATCAAACAGAGCAAGATGGAGAATCATCGCCGCGTCTATTATCGATTTGATTTCATCAAAATTTGTTATTTCTCTGTCTTTTCTTCTCATAGACTCACCACTCTCTGCAAAAATATCATTACGAAGTTAAATCTTTAGTGACGCGTCCCGTTTATTCAAGCATGGCCAGCAGGATGAAGTTGAGAATGAACAGCCCCGTGGCAACCCAGAGTATGGGGTGGATGTCCCTGACCTGCTTTTTGCAGATTTTAGCGATGCAGTAAAAGATGAAGCCCGCCGCTATGCCGTAGGAAATGCTGTAGCACAGTGCCATGAATACGCCCGCGAAAAATGCCGGAATAGCTTCCTCTAATTTGGTCCATTCGATCTCCCTGAAGGAGGACAGCATCATAATGCCGACGACGACGAGCGCCGGAGCCGTTGCGGCCGATGGGATGGCACTGACAAATGTCGACAGGAACGCACTGAGCGCAAAGCACACGGCCACGACAACGCTCGTTAGGCCCGTGCGCCCACCCGCGCCGATGCCGGCCGCGCTCTCCACATATGTGGTGGTGTTGGTTGCGCCGAAAACAGCACCGATGGACGTGGCGGTCGCATCCGCAAACAGGGCCCTGTCCATTTTGGATTTATAGCCCGTTCCGGCTTCCATAGCCTCCTCATCCTCCGCGCTGAAAATGCCGCTCTTACGGCCGGTGCCGATGAATGTTCCGATGGTGTCGAACGTGTCGGAAAGACTGAAGGAAAAGATCGTTATGAGCACCAGCGGAATCCTGGCCGCGTCGGAGAACAGGGACCCAAGGCCGGCCTTCGTGAAGATGGCGCCGAATGTGGTCGGCAGCGCCGCCCACGCATCGCCGAAGCTGACGGTTTCCGCCGTGGTTGTCTCACCGAGCGGTATGCCGATAAGCGTGGCGGCGACAATGCCGATGAGGATGGCGCCCTTAACCTTCAAAAGCTCAAGAACAATGATGATGACCAGACCGATCAGGAACAGCCAAAGCGTCGGCCGGTTGAGCGTCGAAAGAGACGGAACCCCGGCGGCAAAGTTGACCAGGCCGACGTTGAGTATGCCGATGTAGGCGATGAAGATGCCTATGCCGCCGCCAATGGCGAGCTGCAGGCTATGCGGGATGGCTTTGATAACGGACTTGCGCACCCGCGTCACGGTAATGATAATGTTGAAGATGCCGCAGATGAACACCATGGACAGCGCCTGCTGCCAGGTGAACTTCAGGGCGAAGCAGACCGTGTAGACGAAAAATGCGCTCAGCCCCATGCCCGGCGCCTGCGCGTACGGCACGTTTGCGACAAGCCCCATTACAAGCGTACCGATTACCGAGGCGATTATGGTCGCGAGAAAGACGGCGCCCCATTCCATTCCGGCCTTGTTCAGGATGGTCGGGTTGACCACAACGATGTAAGCCATCGCAAAAAACGTTGTCAGTCCGGCAACAATCTCGGTGGAAACCTTTGTCCCGTTCTCATTGAGCTTAAACATTAACACAACTCCTTAGCAGTTAAAATGGAAAATCGAAATGGATACTATGTTTTTACAGGCGCTGACGCACGGGCTTTTCTATTCGTTCCTTATATAACGAGATGCCTTTGAACTGCCGATTTTCTTTATCTGACCGCTCTTTACCATTTTACCAAGGACCGCTTCGACCGTTGTGGGGCTGATATCCGGATGAATGGCGCAAACATCGGCTTTTGATAACGGAGTCGGACTGCCGAGTACGGCAGCCTCAATTCGGGCGGTTTTTGTAACCCTTCTCCCGGATACAACCTCAAAGCGTTTGTCGAGTTCTTTATAACACATATAAAGCATGAAAAGAAAGTTTTGAATAAAGGGAAAATAATCGTTCTGATTGCTGTCCCATCCAATGGAAGAGCGCCGCAGCGACTCATAGTAGAGATCTTTATATTTATAAATTTGCTCTTCAAAAGAGATATATTTCCCGACATCGAATCCGTTCCGGTATAAGAGCAGCAGTGAAAGCAGCCTTGACATTCTGCCGTTTCCGTCACGGAAGGGATGAATACAGAGAAAATCAAGTATAACGCAAGGTATTAAAAGAAGCCTGCTGATATTGGAGTTCGAGCATGCGACGAGATAAGCCAGCTCAAGCTGCTGCATAGCCTGCTTTGTCTCCGCCGCGGGAGTCGGCCTGAAGCGAACTCTCCGATTGCCGGCAGAATCAATTTCAACAATAATATTATCGGTCTGTTTATATTTTCCCGCAAGCTCATCACCGGATAGAGACATCATTGCATCGTGAAGAGATAAAATATTACTCTCGCTAAAAGAGCTATTACTATATTCCGTATGGATCAGGTTCAGAGCGTCTCTATATCCGGCTATTTCGGCTTCGGCATGATTTAAAGGCGCGCTGCCGCCCTTTACGATTTCCGAAATACGTTTATCGCTTGCATAAATTCCCTCAATAGCGTTTGAACCTTTCACGGATTGTATTTTGGCAATTAACTCTAACCCGGCAAAAACAGTTTTAAATTGTGTTTTTCTGAACTCACCGGAAGTTTTCAGAGAATAGATACTGCCGGTCAGGTCTATCAGATTCGTTGAGAGCAAACCGTTGTCCAGAAAACCATAATCAAATCGCCTCATCTCATCGTCTCCTTGCTGCATACTAGTATATGCGATTATATGCAGAATAACAATGGATGATATAATAATACTGCATATAATCATAAAACTTATATGCAGTATTTCCCTCTAATGTGCGGATGGAAATCGATGCCGACCGCAAAGATACGCTTCCTTTATTCCTTGCAGAAATTCGTATAGAATTATCTCCTTGAAATGTTATCGGTATTTTATATAATATAAGCGAAAGCGGGCACATGCATAGTATACCGCTGCCGTAAGTTATATTCGAATCATCAAAATAATCGAATAAGTTTATCCGAGAACAAAGAGGGAGGTTAACGCCATATTTGGAAAAAATGTCGAGCGCCAGGCGGCTCTCGATAAGCTTCTCAGGATGCGATACCCTGCCGTTGCGCTGAAGCTTGCGCAAAAACCCGATGATGTGCCGGAAGGGGCGCAGTGTCCCGAAAAAGACTGGGGAGGCAAACACATAGCTCTTTGTCAGGCTTTTGCCTATGCCCGCAGACAGAATAAAATTATTTGCCTTCGAAAAGAGGATCAGTGGTGCTGGACTCCGCTTATGTGCTACGGAATGTGCGACGGCTCTCCGGGAAGTGTTGCCTTTAAGGAAAAGGTTAACGCCATCGGAATTAAGGATAAGAACAAGGCCGAAGAATTTGTCGCCTCTCTGCCCCATCTTCCGGCGGGAAAATACTATGCCCTTGTTATCGCTCCTCTCACAAAGGCCGATTTTGAGCCCGAACTTATTTTGACTTATACGACAAATGCTCAGCTTCGCCTTATGCTTACGGGGATATTCGGCAGAACGGGGGAGCTTCTTGACAGCAGCTTTCTGCCACTTGAATCCTGCATTTACTCCGTTATTCCTCCGATTTTGGAGGGGAAGTACCGCATAACTCTGCCCGACCCCGGAGAGTCGGAGCGCGCCCTGACAGGGGACGATGAGATTATTTTCTCAATCCCCGCTCCAAAGTTTGAAGAATTTTTCGGCGGTGTGGATGACCTTCTGAAAACAGGCAGAACGGTCAATTCCTACATTCCGGGAATGAAAGAGGATTTTGCCCGACCGCCCTTCTATAACCGTGTTTTTGAAAGCTGGGGAATGGCGGAAAGCGAGCTCTGGGACAGATAACAAAAGAAAAAACAGGGGCGGGAAAAAACCGGAAAAAAGGACGATGGGTCTCGAAAGTGAGATTCATCGTCCTTTTGTCAGGTATTACCGGCTCAGATCAGCGCTATTGTCTGATCATTGTCTGTCCGTGTTAATCAGCTGCGCGGATGATACAGCGGCAAATGCATGCGGCGTAACGGAAGATAAGAAGGTCAACAACTATGTCAGGTTATTTTCAACCCATTAGGGTTATGCGGAGGAATGCGTTCCGCATCAGGCATTTCCCTTATGAGCTTGTCGGCATCCACCAGGATTTCGGCCAGGAGCATTGCCGCTTTGGAAAAATTAGGCGCGCAATCATAAAAACCTTTTAAGTAATAGTACGCAGGCCGCAGTTCTGCGCACCTGACCGTTCCGAATACGCGGCGGAATTTCTCGTGGTAAATTCTAATCAGATAGTAGCAGCCGTTATCGTCCGCAGACGTGTCGGATCGTCCATACAGCAGCGATATGAGCGCGACTCCGGCCTCAAGAAGGCCGCATGCTTCGTGAGCTCCGCCGCCACCGCCGCTGAACCCGCCGGTTGCCCTGAGCACTTCATCAGACAGTTTAATACCCATCGCGTCGGCACACCCTCGTATCAGCGATTCCGAACACCGATATCCGCAGGCACGATACTCGTCGCATTTCTGCCCGGCTATTTGAATTCTTTCATCCATCGTTAATGCCACTCTCCTATGTGTTTGGATTCATGACGCAAATTCTGCGGCTTTCCGCATGATAGCCCAAAAAGTCCGATTCGACGTTTCCGTTAAACGTTCCATTCCAGAAGTTTCCCGAGAAAGTTTTTAAGCTGCGATGTTTGCGGATTGCCGAACAGTTCGGCGCTTTCCCCGTATTCCATAAGTCTGCCTTCACACAAAAATACGATCTTTTCGCAGGCGTGGCGCGCAAATCCCATCTCGTGAGTTACGATAATAAAGTCCAGTCCTTCATTTTTCAGCTCGTCCACTATATCAAGCACCTCTGTGGTGTATTCCGGGTCGAGCGCCGAGGTAGGCTCATCGAGGAGAAGCAGTTTCGGTTTTGCGGCTATAGCGCGTGCAATGGCGACTCGCTGCTGCTGCCCGCCCGAAAGCGCGGCGGGATGTTTTTGAGCGTCGTTTTCCAGCCCGAAGCGCGTAAGCAGCGCGCTCGCCCGCTCAATGGCTTCTTTTTTTGAATATCCGTGTACTTTTTCAAGCGGGAGTGTGATGTTTTCAAGCGCGTTCAGATGCTTGAAAAGACCGCTTTGCTGAAATACAAAGCCGAGATTGGCACGGTAACGCTGCAGCGCGCTTTCATCGCGGCTGATTGGCGCTCCATCCATCAGTATTTCACCGGTAGTCGGCGTAATGAGTCCGCCGAGGATTCTTAACAATGTGGATTTTCCGCCGCCGGACGGACCGATAACAGCGAGTGTATGAATATCATCGGTAAAATCCATAGGTTCGAGGACGGTTCGGTTGTCGTCAAAGCGTTTGGATAGATTGTGAAATTCAACTCGCATAATCAAAACGCCTTTCCATTCTTTTGCTCACGAATGTGATGGGCAAAGTAAGACACAGGTATAACAGTCCGAGGAATATATAACATTCAAACAGTCTGAAATTGGTTGCGCTTATTTCGCGCATGGTCTGGGTCAGCTCAATAACCGAAATCATGGACAGAAGGGAGGAATCCTTTACAATGGAAGCAAACTGTCCTGTAAGCGCGGGCAGCGTACGCGCCACAAGCTGCGGAACAATAATATATCGGGCCGTTTGAACACGAGTCAGACCGACGGCTCTTGCGGCCTCCAGCTGCGAAGCGTCTATTGAAAGCATGCTGCCCCGGATAATCTCGGCGATATACGCGCCTTCAAAAATCGACAGAATCAACGCTCCTGCAAGCAGCCTGTTGGTAACTCCCCAGGCCGTGCCGATTATGTAGAAGAAGAGATAAATCTGCATTATCAGCGGCGTTCCCCGTATAAACTTAACATAGATGTTGCACAGATACCGGATCGCCAGAATTCGCGATCCCTGCCCTAACGCGCTGAGTACCCCGATTGCCAGGCTGATCAGCATGCTCAGAACGCTCAGTTCAAGCGTTACTATAAAGCCGCGCCACAGCCGGGTGCGGAACGTAACAACAAAGGAAAAATCAAAAGCGACGTTGATCGCGGCAAGGGAAAGCCAGAATATTGCGGTCAGCAGCCCGCACACCAGCAGAAGGTTTAAAGCCGCGGCGGCAGGATGCGCTTTTTTCCCCGGATTCGAGCAAAACAGATGTTTTAGCATGTTTTTCATTCGTTAAGGTCAAAAAACCATTTGAAACCGAGTGAATCAAAGGCCAGCTTTTCCTCGGAAAGGTATTTTTCGGTCAGCTCATCCCAGCCGCCATCGTCGGTGTATTTTTTAATGAATTCATTGATCTGTCCGCACAGCTCGGTGTTGCCTTTCGCCACGGCGCAGCCCCAGTATTCTACATCCTGGAACGGGATAAACACGGCTTTGGTCGTATCCGGATGCGCCTGCCGGTTGCGGTATATGGTAAGCTGGTCGTATATGAAGGCATCGGCCTTTCCCTGCGAAACCTCAGTAACGCACGCGCTTTCGTCACTCAGGGCAATAATTTGCGCGTCGGGGCAATGCTCCTGCGCGTAAAAATACCCGGTGGAGCCGGTTTTTACGGCGACCTTGACGCCCTCCCGATTCAGATCATCGGCACTTTCGATGCTGCTCCCGGAATTGACCAGAATAGCCAGCAGCGCGCAGGCATAAGGATCAGAGAAATCGATGATCTCCCGGCGCTTTTCGGTGATTGTCATTGAGGATATTACCATGTCGACCATACCGGTCTGCAAAGCTGGAATCAAGCCGTCCCAGGCGATGTTTTCAATGACCGCTTCACGGCCGAGGTATGCTCCCAGCGCCCGCGCGAAATCGGCGCTGATGCCTGTGGCTTCGCCGGACTCGTCCTTGGTTTCAAAAGGGGGATACGCAAGTTCCATGCCGACGACGAGCTTTTCCGGCTGTTCTTGCGCAGACTTCGGTTTGCTGCCGCAGCCGAAACTGCACAGCAGAAGAGAAATACAAAATAAGGTAATAAGTATTTTTTTCATATGGTCCGGAACCCTCCCCAAAATCCTGCCGTAAATAAACCGATTACTGTATAGCGGTTGAAAGTATTATAACAGATAATTCAGGTAAACAAATATAGAAAACTCCATAACATTTCATCATGATGTATCAACTGTGGCCTGCCTGTCATCGGAAGTGTGACGCAAAGCGATTTGCCGTCAGTCTTGACGAAATAATTACATAAGACCTAAAAAGAAGCAGCACGACCGGCTTGATTCTTATCCCCGAAGTGTTTAAGCGGCTCTTTGACAAATTGGAACAGGCTGCATATTATAATTATTAAATAACCGGTTAGTTATGGAGGATAACAGATTTGGAGCATGTTTCGGGAATTGAAGCAAAGGAAAGAATAATCAACGCGTCAAAACGGCTTTTTTCTCAGAAGGGCTATGACGCAACACGGGTAGATGACATAGCCAAAACCGCGGACGTCAACAAAGCGCTTATATATTACTATTTTAAAAATAAGGAAGACATCCTGGACTCCATGTTGGCCTCGCTGTTTGACAACGCCGTCTCGATTACATTGGTTTTCATATAAAAAAACATAGTGAATATGAAAAAAAACGGCTATCTCGATATCAGGCCCGACCGTTTGCACTTTGTAAACGACGAAGCCGTTAATCAGTTTATGGAGGATCTTTTCAAATTCTATGATCAGGTGCTTGATTATGTCATCGCAAACAAGGATATCATCCGTATCCTCATGCTGGAGCCGCTGAAAAACGGAAAGCATCAAAATTCACTCTTCCGATTCGCGGATTATTTGCGCGGCAGCGAAAAAAATCCGATTTATAAAACAATCTCCGATGTCGACCGGGATCTCGTTTTCTCGGATGATATGATTTTGTTTGAGTTCTTCTTTTCGATTATTCCCATTGTCAATTTCGCGGCTTATTATGACGAATACAAAACCGCAAGTTCTCTGAGTGACCGGGAGCTTCGAAATTCCTTTCTGCGCGCATCTCAAGTAATCTCCGCCTCAATGATTTCAGGCAGTGATTTTCTGCTGCGCAACAACAGCGTTGAATCCTGATTTTTACAAAACCGGGGGCATAGGTATTATCGGATAGATGACCGATCCTTAAGACAATAGGCCTGGTAGCTGCCATGGCTTGTTCTTTTTCGCTTGAAGATTGCCGGTTAAAAATTCTCTTGTTTCAAAGTATCCCTAATCGGCCTTACCTTTAGTCGCCGTATACTAATAATAATGATTTCTCGATTGGGATTTACGATACTGGTGTTGGAAAAAGAAACACGACACTCTTTGCTGAATTTCATGTTTCGATGTGGTCCCGATGGAAATAACGGATATGAGAATTCGAGTCCGAAAAGCCGCGGGGATGCTACGTTTTACAGGTGGCGTACGCGCATGGGTTTTCTTACACATAGTATTAACAAAACAGATGAAAAGGATATATTAGTAACCAATCATTGGTAACCCGTTGTGGCTGTTGAAGAAAAATGACACGAACGGCATAAATATTCATTGACTGAAACTTGCGGATGCAATATAATGCTATTGAAGGAAAATGCCGCATTTACAAAAAATATTCAACGAGAGGCATGAAAGATGGAAATTGAAAGAAGACATTACCTGCAGCAGTTGATTGACAAGAAGGATGACGGAATGGTTAAGGTGGTAACCGGTATTCGCAGGTGTGGTAAATCATATCTTCTGGACCCCCTGTACCGGAAATATCTGCTGGCCGAAGGTGTGCCCAGCGATCATATTATAAAATTTGAACTGGACCGGGCTATCAACAGGAAATATCACGGAAACGCTGAATTGCTCGAGAGGGACATCCTGTCTCTAATCATAGATAGTGATCCTTATTATCTTATCCTGGATGAGATTCAGCTCGTAGAAGGTTTTGAATTTGTTGTATGCGGTCTTCTCCACGAGCCGAACATAGATATCTATGTAACCGGAAGCAACTCCAGGTTTCTCTCGTCAGACATCATTACCGAATTCAGAGGACGCGGGGAGCAGATTCATGTCAATCCACTTTCGTTTTCGGAATTCTATGCAGTGGCAGGCCTTGATAAGACTGAAGCGTGGAATGAGTACCTTACTTACGGAGGCATGCCTCTCATCGTGTCCAAAAAGAGTGACAATGAAAAGGCGGCATATCTGAAGGATCTGTTTGAACAGACTTATTTCCGCGATATTACGGAACGCCACGGAATCAAGCGCTCGGACGTGATGGATACCCTCGTCAATATTCTTGCCTCTTCCGTCGGCTCTCTGACAAATCCGCAGAAAATCTTTGAAACCTTTAAAAGCAACGGAGAAAAGGAATTATCGCTGAACACTGTTATTTCGTATCTCTCCTTTGCGGAGGACGCATTCATAGTGAAAAAGGCTCTCCGCTATGATATAAAAGGTAGAAAGTATATCAACACCCCTCAAAAGTATTATTTTGCTGATTTGGGACTGAGAAACGCACGGCTGAATTTCAGGCAGCAAGAGGAATCCCATTTAATGGAGAACGCCATTTTTAACGAATTGGTAATGCGAGGATATAACGTTGATGTCGGCGTTGTCGAGATTCGTGAAGGGAGCAAGAGAATTCAGACAGAAGTAGATTTCGTTTGCAATCTCGGAGGGAACAGATACTATGTTCAGTCAGCCCTGAACCTGTCCTCGCCTGAAAAAACTATACAGGAATCCCGTTCCCTAAACCATATTTCCGACAGCTTTAAAAAGATAATAGTCGTAAAGGACCGCATAAAGCCCTGGAGGACAGAAGACGGAATCCTTGTCTTGGGCATCATAGATTTTCTCCTGGATGAGACCCTTATGGAAAGATAAATTATAATTTGTCTGCGGAGGTAATAAGATGACGACAGCGTATTTCTTTTCTCATTGTTAAGACGATCGACCAGTATGATTTCCGATTTCAAAGATGCGTTAACAAAGGGGTTGTTCGACAACATAGACCATGATCTGCTGATGAAAGCGGTTCGACAACATCACGACCGATCCTGCTTTGATCCTTGATTATGACTGTTGCCACATTCCCCGCCCGGATTTCTTCAAGCAAAAGGTCAAGTCCGGGACGCTTAAAGATCGTACCTCGCACCCCATCGTCAGTAAAATGGCGTATATTCTGAAAGCCATTTATACGGGCGTAGTCCTCTAAAATACGTTTTTGATTCTTGATTGATACGCTCTCACCAGATCGCTCATCGTCATGGGAAAGGCGCTCTTATAAGGCAGTGATTTTGCCGTTATTCTGCGGTTTGCTCATTGGTGATACCTCCTTTTTTGAGGGTTTGGAAACCTCTGTCCTTATTATAAGTTGCCTTGGGTAATGTGTAAGTACAAACGATTTCAGAAGCATCGGTCCAGAGCAGAGGCATGGCTAAAGGAGC